>JAVBRG010000013.1:0-21683 GCA_031548195.1 Planctomycetota bacterium
TAACGGAGGTGTAAGTTCTGACACTGAGAGGGTGTTTAGTGGAACCACCGAGCGACGGAGCGACGGTTTATCGGCCTGGATTCCGGCGAGTTACGCCTCACCCCGGTTGAACGCATGCGGCGCCGGAATGACGCGTGGGGGGAGTCTGGCGTTACATGGTCCGGTGCTGCCGTTCCCTTGCCTCGACGTTACCGCTGACGTGTGGGGAAGGTTCCGGCGTTACATGATCCGGAGACATCATGTCCCCGTAATTTTCACGTTTCCCCTAATTTGCATCTGTATTTCCAAAACACCCCGAACTCCGGGTGGAGGCAAGCGTTCAATGCCCAATTACCTTCTGCAAATGAAAAACATCACCAAGGACTTCTCCGGAGTCCGCGCCCTCGACAACGTCTCCTTCGACGTCAAGGAAGGGGAAATCCACGGCCTGGTCGGCGAGAACGGGGCGGGGAAATCGACCTTGATGAAAATCCTCAGCGGCGTTTACGGCGCCGGGGAATACAGCGGGGAAATCGTTCTCAGGGGGAAGCCCTGCCGCTTCCGGAAGGTGCGGGACAGTGAGGAAGAGGGGGTCGCCATCATCTACCAGGAACTGGCGATGGTGGGCTGCCTGAGCGTGTGCGAAAACCTCTTCATCGGCCACGAAATAATGCGCGGCCATTCCATAGATTGGGACGAGGAATACCGCACGGCGAAGGAGGTGCTCCGCCGGGTCGGGCTGGACGCGAACCCGGATTCGACCCTCGACACCCTGAGTATCGGCAAGCAGCAATTGGTGGAAATCGCCAAGGCGCTGGTTCGGAACGTCAAGCTGTTGATTCTCGACGAACCGACGGCAGCCCTGACGTCGGAGGAAACGAACAAGCTTTTCGCCATCCTGAAGGAGCTTAAAGCCGGGGGAATGACCACCATTTTCATTTCCCACAAGCTTAACGAAATCCTGGCGATGTGCGACAGCATCACGGTTCTGAGGGACGGCCGGACCATCGAAACGATGGACGCCCGGGCCGGGGACGTCGACGAACGCCGGCTGGTGAGGCTGATGGTGAATCGCGAACTGACCCAGCGTTATCCCCCCAAAACCAATGTGGTCGGGGAGGAGGTGGCTTTCGAAATTCGCGATTGGACGGTGCATAATCCCCAATACACCGATAAAAAAGCGGTGGACCGGGCTTCCCTGTTCGTGAAAAAAGGGGAGATTGTGGGGATTTCCGGTTTGATGGGTTCGGGACGCACCGAATTGGCGACCAGCGTTTTCGGCAAAGTCTACGGCGTGAATATCACGGGCGAACTTTTCCTTTACGGGAAACCGATAACTCTCGACAGCCCGCACCAAGCCCTGAAAACCGGCATCTGCTACCTGACCGAGGACCGCAAGGAAAAGGGCCTGGTCACCATCTTCGACATCAAGACGAACGTGTCGATGGCGAACCTGGACAAGATTATCGGCTCGAACGGGCTTCTCGATGAAAACGAGGAAATGCAAATCGCCAATCGTTACCGCGAAACGCTGCGCATCAAAACCCCGAACGTCGAGCAGCGGCTCATGAACCTTTCCGGCGGCAATCAACAAAAGGTGGTCTTGGCGAAATGCCTCAACACCGACCCCCGGGTGCTGATTGTCGACGAGCCGACCCGGGGCATCGATGTGGGGGCGAAGTACGAAATTTACACGATATTGAACGACATCGCCGCGGCGGGCGCTTCGGTGATGGTCATTTCTTCGGACATGCCCGAGCTTCTGGGGATCTGCGATAGAATTTACGTAATGCACGAAGGGCGCATCAAGGGGGTGTTCAATAGGGAGGACGCCACCCAGGAGGCGATTATGGCCATGGCGTTGACGGTGGATATGAGGGGAACGGCACAATGACGAGCGATAGCGCCAAAATCAATTCGTGGAGTCTAATCAGCAATAACATGCGCCAGTACAGCATGTTCATCGCCCTCCTGCTGATTATGGGGGTCTCGCACCTCCTGACCGGCGGCCTGTTCCTGACGCCGCGGAATCTCAACAACCTGTTTCTCCAGACCGGCTACATCGCCGTCCTCGCCATCGGCATGGTCCTGGTGATTATCGGCGGGCAAATCGACCTGTCGATTGGCTCCGTCGTCGCCTTCTGCGCCGCCATCGCCGCCCTCCTGCAGGTGCGCCACGGAGTCGGGACCATACCGGTCATCCTGGTGGCCTTGGTGGTGGGGACGCTGGCCGGGTGCCTGCAGGGCGCCCTCATCGCCTATGCGGGGATTCCCGCCTTCATCGTCACCCTGGCCGGCCTGATGTTTTTCCGGGGGGCGGTCCTGGCGATTACCGGCGGAAACACCCTTGGCCCCTTCTCCCCCACCTTCAGTAAAATCGGCTCCGGTTACCTGCCGGACTTCACCGATGGCCTGACCCTCTTCGGGAAAAACGTCAATGCCTCGGCGGCGCTGATTGGCGCGGCTCTGATCCTGATTCTAATCATCCTCCAGGTCGCCAAACGCCGGAAAAGAATCAGCTACGGCTTCGACGTATTGGGCGGAGGTTTTTTCCTGGTCCAGCTGCTTCTCCTCTGCGCTATCATCGCCTTCTTCGCCTACAATCTCGCCTCCCACAAGGGGATTCCCTACACGGTCATCGTGGTGGCCCTGTTCGTGGTGCTTTACAGTTATCTGGCCCACCGCACCAAAATCGGCCGAAACATCTACGCGGTGGGGGGAAACCCGCAGGCGGCCGAACTATCCGGGGTCAGCGTCAAATTCACCACCTTCATGATGTTCATTTCCATGGGCTTCCTGGCCGGCGTGAGCGGCGTCCTCTTCTCCGCCCGCATGAGTTCGGCGTCGCCTTCGACCGGCACCCTCTTCGAACTCGAAGCCATCGCCGCCTCCTACGTCGGCGGCGTCTCGGCCCGGGGCGGAATCGGCACCATCATCGGCGCGGTAATCGGCGCCCTGGTCATCGCCAGCATCAACAATTGCATGAGCCTCCTCAACGCCGAGGTCTGGCTCCAGTACATGGTGAAAGGTTCGGTCCTGGTCATCGCCGTGTTGTTCGACATCATGACCAGAAGGAAAAAATGAAGCCGAAGGAAAAAGCGATGCCGCAAAAAGCGGGGTTACCCAAGGAAAAAGCCCGGGCCGGCCTGTGCCTCCTGTACGAAAAGTGGTTTACCGATTACTGCGACGACCCGGCCAATAAAAAGCTGGGGGGCGAACTCAGGAGCTATATCGAAAACGACGCCCGGGCGGTGGTGGAGCAGCTGTCCCGGCATTTCGACCTCGCTTTCGCCGGCCCGACGGCTTCGGTCGCCGACGTGCCGAAAAGCGTCCGGGCTTTTCGCGATGGCGGTGTCGACCTGATAATTGTCGTGAGCCTCTTTTGGAGCGGCGACAAGCCGCTCCTCCGGCTCCTTGAGGAATTCTCCGACAAACCGCTCCTCCTCTGGTGTTACGCGCCGGAGCGCCGTCTTCCCGATCACATGGGGATGAACGATCTGTTCCGCGCCGGCGGGGTGGTGGGGGCGATGCAAACCAGCGCGCCCCTCCGTAAACTCGGGAAAAAATTTGCCTATGTCTTCGGCACTCCCGGCGACCCGGAGCTCGACCGCGACCTGTCGGAATACGCCCGGGCCTTTGCCGCGAAGCGGGACCTCCGCCGGCTCCGCCTGGGGGTGATGTGCGGCCGTTACGAGGAAATGACCGGCACTTACGCCGACGAATTCTTCCTCTTGGGGAAGCTCGGGGTCGAGTTGATTCCCCTTTCGTCATACCGGCTTTACGAAACGGCTTCACGATTGCCGGATGCGGAAATCCGCGCCGCCATGGCGGATTTGAAGATGCGTTGCCACGAGGTTCGGGTCGGCGACGCCGACCTGTATTACGCCGTCCGGGCTTCCTTGGCGGTGGGCAGGCTGGCCGGCGAGGAAGGTTTGGGGGCGCTGGCTTTGGAGGATTTCAACGCCGAGATGCATAAGCTCCTCAAGACCCGGCCGCAATTGTGGGTGCGGGAACTCGATGAATTGCGTATCGTTCCCTCGATGGAAGGTGACATTCTGGCGGCGCTGGCCTTGTGGCTTTCCGGGCGGCTCGGCGACACTCTGCCGATGTACACCGAAATGTTCGCCTTCGACCAAAGCCGGAACAGCCTCCTCATGGGCCACGCGGCGATGAACTGCCTGGATCTGGCCGGCGACAATCCCATAACCATCATCCCCGACGCCGAATGCGGGTCCTTGAACGAGACGGGCGGGGCCTGGCTCCACTTCAAGGGGAAGGCGGGGCCGGTCGTGGTGGTGGGGCTTTTCGATACCGGCGGGGGCGCCTTCCGGGTGACGACTTTCACCGGGACGGCGGCTTATTCGGATCTCTTGGACACTTCGCCGAACGTTTTGGTCCAGGCGCCGGTGCCGTTACGGGACTTTTACCGGGCCATGCTCAAGACCGGCATGACCCAGCATTTCGCCCTCAGTTACGACGACATCGCCGGCGCCTGGGAAAAGTTCTGCGAGGTGGCGGGGTTTGAACAGGTCAGAATCTGTTGATATTCCAGCCTATAGGCTGTTCACGGTCTTTAAAAACCGCTCCGCGAACGCATCGATGTCTGCGTCGGAAGAATTGATGTCGATACCCATGCCGGCGCCGAGGCCCTTGTCCACCACCCCGACACTGAGGTTGAAGGCGCGGTCGAGAATGGCGTCGGTCCGGGGCAGCATGTGCGGGCGGTAATCGGCTTGTCCCTGGTAAACCGGGCAGTCGAAGGGGCAGTTAAAGACCCGGCCGGTCTTTTTGCCGAGGATCTGTTCCATATTGTTGTAGACGTGCCAGCCGGAATGGGAAAGGGGCAAGGCGCCGGTTTTTTCCGAGAAGGCGGCGGCGAGTTTGGCGTTGTCGAACAGGATGGTGAGCAGGGTGGCGCATTCGCCGGCCGGGTCGTTGAGGGTGCGGAAAGTGTAGCCGGTGCCGGCTTGAAGGAGTTTCTTCAGCCGGGCTTTTTTGGCGCGAAGCGTCTCCAGGATGCCGTCCAGTTTACGGAGTTGCGCCAAGGCGACGGCGCCGGTGAGTTCGTTAATCCGCATGTTCATGCCGATGATGCTCCGCTTCCCGACTTCGACCCCGAGGCGGGACGGTTTGTGGCCCTGGTCGTGGAAGCCGAAGGCGCGTTCGTAGAGGTCGTAGTCGTTCGTTACCACGGCGCCGCCGTCGCCGGCGGTGATGGTTTTGAAGACGTTCAGGGAGAAGGCGCCGATGTCACCGATGGTGCCGACGCGTTTACCTTTATAGGAAGCGCCGAAGGCCTGGCAGCAGTCCTCGATGACCTTGAGGTTATGCTTTTTGGCGACCGCCGTGATGCGGTCCATGTCGCAGGGGTTCCCGAGCATGTGAACGGGCAGGATGGCCCGGGTGCGGGGGGTGATGCGTTTTTCCAAATCGTCCGGGTCGAGGGTGAGGGACGCGTCAATCTCGGCCAGGACCGGAACGGCGTTCGCCAGGACGATGGAGGAAATGGAGGCGATGAAGGTGTAGCCGGGGACGATGACTTCGTCGCCGGCGCCGATACCGAGGGCGGCCAGGCAGCAGAGGAGGGCGCCGGTGCCGCTCGATACGGCGACGGCATGTTTGGCGCCGAGTTTTTCGACCAGTTCCTTTTCGAATGTCGCGACTTTATGCTTGAAGGCGGGGTCATCGGCCTGTCCGTAGCGGAACAGGTAACCCGATTCCAAAACGTCGAGAACCTCGCGTTTTTCTTCCTCGCCCAAAACATATGACCCTGGTCCGCCCGCCATGCGCCTTCCTCCCTTGTTGATAACCTAGAAAATGCCTCCTTCGCCGCCTCCGGCGGAGTCATACCGCAGTCTAGCAGCCACTGTCCGACCCTGCAATCGTAAAAATGGCAATTTGGGAATGGTTTTCGCGATAGCTACCTTTTCCTGCCGCCTATCGGGGCCAAATGCGAAAAATTGCCGGAAAAGCGCTTGATTTAGCAAAAAGGCGATTGACAACCAAAAGGCATCCGGTATAGTGCAGACAACGTTAACACCAGCCGCTTAAATGCTTCAACGCCTACGGTTTACCTTTCTAGAGCGGTTCTAACAATTATATGGCATTTTGAGCTCTGCTATTTTGCCCTCAATCGAGGCACGAGGAGCGCGCATCCCCTACGGGCTGTAAGCGACGAGTAACGAAGAGTGAGGGCAAAAGAGCGGTGCTCAAAATGTCATAGAATTGTTAGAACCGCTCTAGCATGCCCATACCCTGTGACTCCTGGGCAGCTCTAAAAATGGCATTTTTAGAGCTGCCCTCCTGATTTCGACTAGATAACCGCCCTTTTCCATATTATCTGGCCGGTTTTGTTGCCGCCAGATCCTCGCAAGCGCAAGTCAAAGGAGAAAGAAAATGAGGAAAGCTCTTGTCGCGTTATTGGCCGTGTTCATGATTTCCTTCGCGGCGGCGGCCGGCGAAAAACCGGTGGTGGGTCTGGTGATGAAATCGCTGGCCAACGAATTCTTCAAAACCATGGAGGAAGGGGCGCGGAAATTCGCCAAGGAGGACGGCACCTTCACCCTGGTTCCGGTCGGCATGAATTCGGAAACGGACATCGACACCCAAATCAACGCCGTCGAAAACTTCATCACCCGCCAGGTCGAAATGATTATCCTCGCCCCGGCCGATTCCGTCGGCCTGGTCCCCTCGGTCAAGAAAGCGGTGGACGCCGGCGTATTGGTGGTCAATTTCGACGTCACCCTGGACAAAACCGCCCTGGTCGCCAATGGCCTGCCGGAAGATTTCCTCTTCGTCGGACCGGACAATGAACTCGGCTCGGAACTGGTCGGCGACTTCATGGCCGAGAAGCTGGGGAAAGGCGCCAAAGTCATCATCATCGAAGGGAATCCCGGCGCCGACAACGCCAAACAGCGGAAGGCCGGCTTCATGAAAACGGTCAAGAAGTACAACCTGGACCTCCTCTCCTCCACCACCGCCCACTGGGAAACGGAAGAGGCCAACACCGTCATGACCAATCTTCTCACCCGCTTCCCCGACGTCCAGGGCGTGATGTGCGCGAACGACTCCATGGCCGTGGGCGCGGTGAAGGCGATTGAGGCGGCCGGCAAAATCGGCAAAATCGACGTGGTCGGCTTCGACAACATCGGCGCCTGCCAGCAGCTGATTAAGGACGGCAAGATGCTCGCCACCGTCGACCAGTTCGGCCCGGAAATGGCCGCGAACGCCATCAAGGTCGGCTTCCGGATCAAGGGCGGCGAAAAACTGAAGGGCTGGGTCAAGACCCCGGTCGAAGTGGTGTCGAAGAAGGACCTCAAGTAACCCGGACTTTGCAAAATCGCCATTCAAACCGCGAATGGCGATTTTGTAAAATCGAACCCCAGGTACTTCAGGCGAAAACGATTTTCGGAAAGTGACGATTGGCGGTTCAATCGTCACTTTCCGAAACTTCAGTGAACCAGGACCCCACATGCCCCCTGTCTTGCAATTGCGTAAAATTTCCAAATCCTTCCCGGGCGTCAAAGCCCTCACCGACGTGGACCTCGAACTCGGCGCCGGCGAATGCCTGGCGCTACTGGGGGAAAACGGGGCGGGGAAGTCGACCCTCATCAAGGCGGTGTGCGGCTTTCACCAGGCCGATTCGGGGGAAATGTTTCTGGCCGGCAAGCCTTACGTCCCCAAAAAACCCGTCGACGCCTTCCACGCCGGCATCCGGGTGGTTTACCAGGAGTTCAATCTGCTCGGCTACCTGTCGGTGGCGGAGAATATTTACTTCGACCATCTGCCCCGGAAGGGACCGCTGGTCGACTTTCGTAAATTATACCGGGACGCCCAGGCGATCCTCGAATATCTCGGCCTGGATCTGAACCCCCGCACGCCGGTGGAAAGGCTGGGGGTCGCGCAAATGCAATTGGTGGAAATCGCCAAAGCCATTTCCTCCGACTGCCGCGTCCTCATCCTCGACGAACCCACCGCCACCCTCTCCCCGAAAGACACCTCGCGCCTTTTTGAAATTGTCCGGCTGCTGAAGGACAAGGGCATCGGCATCATATTCATTTCCCACCACCTGAATGAAGTCTACGAAATCGCCGACCGCCTCACAGTCCTCCGGAACGGCGAGGTCATCGGCACCCGGCCGGTGGCGGACACGGGCATCCCCGAGATCGTCGCCATGATGGTCGGCCGCTCCATGGAGTCGGAGTACCCCTTCCTCGAAGACACGAAACCGGCGGACAAGGTGATTTTCGAAGCCCGTAACCTCCGCATCGCCGGCGGCCGCCACGACCTTTCCTTCCAGTTGCGGCAGGGGGAAATCCTCGGCATCGCCGGCCTGGTCGGCTCCAAACGCACGGAAACGCTTCGGGCCATCTTTGCCGCCGACCCCCGGTCGGCCGGGGAAATTTTCATCGACAGCGCCAAGGTGGAAATCAATTCGCCACGGGACGCCGTGCGGGCCGGCTTAAGCCTCCTTACGGAAGACCGCAAGACCCAGGGTTTAATCCTGGAAATGCCTGTCTACGCCAATGTCACCATGGCCGCCCTGGACAAGGCCTCCCATAACGGCCTGATGGACCGGGCCGGCGAAGCGGCGGCGGCCGACAAGTACATTGCCGAACTCCGCATCAAGACCCCGTCGGCGCGGCAATTGGCCCGCAATCTCTCCGGCGGCAATCAGCAAAAGGTGGTCTTGGCGAAGTGGCTTTACCGGGACTCCCGCATCATCTTTTTCGACGAACCGACCCGGGGCATCGACGTCGGCGCCAAATATGAAATCTACCTCCTGTTGTGGGACCTCATCGCCAAAGGGAAGGGGGTCCTGATGGTGTCGTCGGATCTGAACGAATTGATGGGGATTTGCCACCGCATCCTGGTTTTTTCGGCCGGTAAAATCACCGGGGAGGTGGAACGGGCCGATTTCAGCCAGGAGCGCATCCTCGGCTACGCCTACCAGGAATATTTGAAATAATAGTTTTTCGGGATGTAACCGGCGAATCGCCGAACCGGAGAAACCAGGAACATGACCAGAAAAAAACTGTCCTATTTGCTGATGAGCGAAGCCGGTATCGGCGTCATCCTGCTCTTGTTGTGCCTGGCTTTCAGCGCCACGGTACCGCATTTCGCCAGCCTGAACAATGTCTCGAACATCTTCACCCAAATCAGCATCAACACGGTCATTTCGGTCGGCATGACCTTTGTCATTTTGATTGGCGGCATCGACCTGTCGGTGGGTTCCGTGCTGTCCCTCTGCACCATCCTGGCCGGGCTCCTGATTACCCACGCGGAACTCGGGGTCGCTCCGGCCATTTTCCTGGCCATCCTGGCGAGTTTGCTGGGCGGCATGCTTTGCGGACTTTTTAACGGCCTCGTCTCCGAGCACTGGCGGATTCCCTCTTTCGTAGTCACCCTGGGGATGCTTAATATCGCCCGGGGTTCCGCCCTCTCCATCAGTAATTCCCGCACCATCTTCAATTTCCCCAAAGCCTTCAATGCCGTCGGCACCCAGACCTTCTGGGGCATGCTTCCCCTAATCTTCATTCTTGCCCTGGCCATCGTGCTGGTCGGCGACTTCATTCTCCGCCGCACCGTCTTCGGCCGGATGATTTACGCCATCGGCAATAACGAGGAGTCGGTCCGCCTTTCCGGCCACAATGTGAAATTCTACAAAGTAATGGCCTTCGTCATTTGCGGCGCGGCGGTGGGGATTGCCGCCATTCTCTACATGCTCCGCCTCAACATCGCCAGCCCCATTCTGGGGGTGGGTTTTGAACTGAATGCGATTGCCGCCGTGGTCATCGGCGGCACCAGCATGTCGGGGGGGAAGGGGTCGCTGATCGGCACCTTGATTGGCGCCGCCATCATGGGGGTCCTCAACAATGGCCTGCTGCTGATCGGCATGTCCGACTTTGCCCGGCAGATTGTCACCGGCTTCATTATCGTCCTGGCGGTGGTACTCGACACCTACCGGGTCCGGCTGTCGCATATTTTGGAATAGAATCGCTCCGCAAACACCGCACACCCCGCCGGTAAAGTCACCTTGCCGTCGACGCCGGTAAGCCGTAAATCCCGGCTTTCCACTTTGGAAAAACCGGGCAGCCGCCCCCGCATCTCCACCTCCGCCTCTTCCCTATTCAGTCCTTCGCGGTGGCAGGTGAGGACAAACCCGGCCGGCCCCGGCATAAGCAGCTCCCCCGCCAAAGCGCACAATTCGGGGAGATCCCGCTCCAGCTTCCATTCCCCTTTTTTGCCTCTTCCGAAAGCGGGCGGATCGGCCAGAATCAGGTCGTAACGCTTGTCCCGGCGGCGTTCCCGCCGCATAAAACCCAGGGCGTCGTCCGTTATCCAGCGAATTGGCCGGTCCCCCAAACCCGACGCCGCGGCGTTTTCCCGCGCCCAACGTACCGCCGCCGCCGCCGCGTCGAGGTGGATTATTTCCGTTTTGGGGAGGGTTATAAGCCGGAGGCTGGCGAGGCCGGTATGGGCGAAAAGGTTCAAAATCCTGAAGACCCCGTTTTTCTCGATTTTTTCACGGTAAGGGGCGGCGGAGATCTTTTCCTTAATCCAGTCCGCCACCGGCAAATGTTCCGGAAAAACGCCCAGTTGTCCGCCGGCGGCGGGGCGGAGAAGGAGAACCGTCTCGCCAAAACGAAGGCGCCAATCCGTCGGGGCGTCGCCCCGCCAGCCCGTTTCCTTGCTGAAAGACAAATCCGCCCGCCGCCAGATTTCCCCGGCGAGACGCGGTCTTCCCAGCGCCCCCGGCGCCGGCCGGCAAACCGTCACCCCGGCGAAACGTTCCAATTTCATACCGTCGCCGCAGTCCAAAAGGGCGTAATCCGCCTGGATGTTTTCCACTACCTCCTCCCGCCCAACTTCAAAGCTCCGGTCCCGAAAATGGCGTTAATCCCGGCCAGGACCTCCCGCTTCGCGGCGAAGGAGTAGCCTTCGCCGGCGCGAATGTCCACCGTGCCCTCGAGGCTCCGCAAACGGAAAAACAGCACCGTCCCCCCCCGGTTCTCACGGACCAGTTTTTTCAATTGCCGCAAATCCTCCTCCGCCACCTCTTCCAGGTCCAGATTGAGGACCGCCCGCTGGGCCAGTTTTTCCTCCGCCGCTTCGAGGGGAATCACCGTGTTTACGACCAATACCGGCTCGTCCCGCGATTTGTCCACCCGCGCCTCCACGAACACCACCGCGTCGACCTGCAGCCATTCCTTCGCCTCCTCGTACACCCGGGAAAAGACGACGGCGCGGGCCTTCGCGTCCATGTCCTCGAGTTCAAGATTGGCGAAGCGTTTGCCGCGTTTGTCGTTCTTCACCGACACCTTGCTGATTAGCCCGCCAATCACCACCGTCGCCTCCTCGGGGAGTTCGGCGAGGTCCTTAATCCCCGCGGTGGCGAATTCGTTCAGCCGGGCCGAAAACTCCGCCAGCGGGTGGGAACTCGAGTAAAAACCCAAAACCTGTTTTTCGAATTGCAATTTCTGCCGCTCCGGCCATTCCTCGATTTTCGGCAGGACCGGCGCCGGCGCCGGTACGGCAAAGGCCGCGAACAAGCCTTTCTGACCGCTGGCGCGGGATTTCTGTTCCCCCAAACCGGCGGCGATCGCCCCCTCGAGACCGGCCACCAAACTCGCCCGGCTGGCGCCGAAGGAGTCCATCGCCCCGGCTTTTACCAGCGCTTCCAAAGCGCCTTTGTTCAGCCCCCGGAAATCGACCCGGGCGCACAAATCGTAAAGGTCCCGGTAAGGGCCGTTCCTCTTCCGTTCCTCCTCGATGGCCTGGGCCGCGCCGTCGCCGATCCCTTTTACCGCCGATAAGCCGAAGCGGATGTCGTGCCCCTCGACCGCGAAGAAGGCGTCGGAATGGTTCACGTCCACCGGCAGGACCTTGATGCCCATTGCCTGCGAATCGCCGGAATAGAGGACGATTTTGTCGGAGTCCCCCCGGTTGATGGTGAGAATCGCCGCCATGTATTCCCGGGGGAAATGGCACTTCAGGTAGGCGGTCTGGTAGGCGATGAGGGCGTAGCAGGCGGAATGGGCCTTGTTGAAGCCGTATCCCGCGAATACCTCGATTTGATCGTAGACCTTTTCGGCGATGGTCTTGCCCATTTCGGCGCCGCCCTGCTGGATGAATTTCTCGCGGTAGGCGGCCATGATTTTCGCGTCCTTCTTCCCCATCGCCCGGCGCATCAGGTCGCCTTCCGAGAGGGAGAAGTGGGCGAGATCCTGGGCCAGCCCCTGGACCTGTTCCTGGTACAGGATTAACCCGTAGGTTTCCTTGAGAATCGGCTCCATTTTCGGATGCAGGTAGCTTAGGGGTTCGCGACCGTGTTTCCGGTTGATGAAGGAGTCCAGGAATTGCAGTGGGCCGGGGCGGTAGATGGCCACGCCGGCGATGAGGTCCTCGAAGACGTCCGGTTTCAACCGCGCCAGAAGCTGCCGGAAGCCTTCCGATTCGAATTGGAAGACCCCCTTCGCGTCCCCCCGCGACAGCATCTCGAAAGTCTGCCGGTCGTCCAGGGGAATATTCTCGATGTCGAATTCGGGGTCGCGGCTGCGGCGGATGGTGTCGACCGCGTTCTTGATGAGGGAGAGCGTTTCCAGCCCCAAAACGTCAATCTTGCAGAGTCCGAATTTCTCCAGCGCCTTCATTTCGTACTGGGTCGTCACTTCCCCGTCCCGCTGGGCCAGGGGGCCGTAGTCGGTGATGTTCTTGTCGGCGACCAGTACTCCGGCCGCGTGGACGCCGGTGTTACGCATGGCCCCGTCCAGCATCCCCACGGCGTCGAGGAGCTTTTGCGTTTCCGGGTCGGCGTCGTACTCGGCCTGGAGTTCCGGAATCTGCTTCAAGGCCGAGGCGAGGGGGGTGAGGCCCTTCTCCGGCTTGAACAGGTCGGGGATCATTTTCGCCAGTTTGTCGGTGCGGGGCAGGGGCACCCCCATGACCCTGCCGACGTCGCGGATGCCGGACTTCAGGGACAGGCAGCCGAAGGTGATGATTTTCGCGCAGTGATCGGCGCCGTGGCGGTCGATGATGTGGGCGACCACTTCCTGGCGGCGTTCCTTGTCGAAGTCGAGGTCGATGTCGGGCATTTCGTTCCGGCCTTCGTTCAGGAAACGTTCGAAGAAGAGGCCGTATTTGAGGGGGTCAAGATTGGTAATCCCCAAACCATAGGCGATGATGGAACCGGCGGCGGAACCGCGCCCGGGACCGACCGGAATGCCGTTCTCGCGGGCGAAATTGACGACGTCCCAGACGATTAGGAAGTAGTCGGGGAAGCCCATCTTGAGGATGACCGCCCGCTCCTTATCGAAACGTTCCCGCACCGGCCGGGGCAGGGGGTCGCCGTAACGTTTCTTCAGGCCGTCCAGGCAGATTTTCGCCATGTATTCGTCCGAAGTCATGCCGTCGGGGATGTCCAGGGTGGGGAGATGGAAACCTTTCAAAGGGAGTTCGAGATTGCACAGCTCTACGACCCGCTGGGTGTTTTCTACCGCGTCCCGGTAATCGGGGAGCGCCGCGAGCATTTCCTCGGCCGACTTCAGGTGGCAGCCCTCCTCCGCGTGCATGCGGTTTTCATCGGCGAGGAGGCGGCCGGTGTTGATGCAAATCATGATGTCCTGGATGCTCTTGTGCTCGGGGAGGAGGTAGTGGGAGTCGGCGGTGGCGACCAGGGGAATGCCGGTTTTCCGGGAAAGTTCGCGGAAGGCCGGCAGGATTTTCTGTTGTTCCGGCAGGCCGTTATTCATGATTTCCAGGAAGAAATTTTCCGCGCCGAAGACGTCCCGGTACCAGCGGGCGGCCTTTTCCGCCTCGGCGAATTTCCCCACCAGCAGGTACTGGGAGATTTCCCCCCTGAGACACCCGGACAGGCAGCAGATGCCGTCGGCGTGGGCCTGGAGGAGTTCCTTGTCGATGCGGGGATAGCGATAGAAGCCGTGCAGGAACGCTTCCGAACACATCCGGGACAGGTTCTGGTAACCGGTGAAATTCCGCGCCAGCAGGGTCAGGTGATTGTAGGAATACTGGTCGCCGGCGGGTTTTTCCCGGCGGTCCCCCGGCGCGACATAGGCTTCGAAGCCGACGATCGGTTTCATTTCCATCTTCTTGGCGGTGGTGTAGAAGTCGACCGCCCCGTACATGACCCCGTGATCGGTGATGGCCATGGCGCCCTGGCCCATTTCCTTGGCCCGGGCGAGGAGTTTGTCGACCAGGACTATGCCGTCCAGGGTCGAGTAGTGGGAGTGGATATGCAGGTGGGTGAAGGGTGCGGACATTAAAGGTCTCCGGACAACGGGAAATATTGGCGAATCCTCATATTATACCCACTTTCCCCGTTTTCAGGAAACCACCTTCAGCCCGACAATCCCCGCCACAATCAGTCCCAAACATACCAGCCGCGCCGCCGCCGTGGATTCGCCAAACAGGTAAATCCCCAGAATGGCGGTGCATAACGAGCCTATTCCGGTCCAGACCGCGTAGCCGGTGCCGACCGGCAGGTATTTGAGGGACCACGACAACAGGTAAACCGACACCGCCATCGACACGAGCGTCCACACGGACGGCCACAGGCGGGTGAAATTTTCGGAATACTTCAGGCCAATCGCCCAGCCCGTTTCAAACAGGCCGGCGACGACCAGGACTATCCAGGCGGCGGTAATCATGTTCTCCAAAAAAACGGAGGCGGACCTCGGGGTCCGCCTCCGACCATACGGGATTTTTTCGCATGCAGATTATTTTACCGCCTTCAGTTCCACTTCAAAATAAAGGGTGGTGTTCGGGGGAATCGCCCCGCCCGCGCCTTTGGAACCGTAACCCAGCTTCGGGGGAACAATGAGCGCCCGCTTCTCGCCGACCTTCATGTCGGAAAGCGCCTCGTCCCAGCCCTCTATGACCTGGCCCTTGCCGACCTTGAAGGAGAACGGCCCGCGGCCGACCGAAGTGTCAAAGACCTTGCCGTTCATGAAACGGCCGGTGTATTCCGCCTCGATGGTCTGGCCGGGGCGGGGCTTCGGGCCTTCCCCCTTTTGCAGGACGACGTACTGGAGGCCGGACATGGTGGTCTTGGCGTCGTTCTGGTGCTTGCGGATAATCCGGCCGTATTCCTCGTCACTCACCTTGCCGGCGGGAGCGGCCGGGCCTTTGCCGCCCTGTTGCAACTGTTTGAACATGGCGGTGTCGGGGCGGAAAGCGCCTGCCGCCGGGCCGACCCGGATGATTTCCAAACGGTTAATGCGGTCGCCCTTCTGAATGGCGTTGACGACTTCCTGTCCGGACACGACTTTACCGAACACGGTATGCTTGCCGTCGAGGTGGGGGGTGGGGACGTGGGTGATGAAGAACTGGCTGCCGTTGGTGCCAGGTCCGGCGTTGGCCATGGAAAGAATGCCGGGGGAGTCGTGCCTGAGGTTCGGCCGGATTTCGTCGGCGAATTTGTAACCGGGGCCGCCGGTGCCGGTGCCGGTGGGGTCGCCACCCTGAATCATGAAGTCGGGAATGACCCGGTGGAAAACAATGCCGTCGTAATAAGGCTGGCCCGGCCCTTTGGAAGTGTTGTCGATAGTCCCCTCGGCGAGACCCACGAAATTGGCGACGGTCATGGGGGTTTGGTCAAAAAACAGCCGGGCGACGATGACGCCTTTCGTGGTGTCGAACTTGGCGTAGAGACCGGGGGGAAGTTCGCCCGCTTCCGGCGAGGCGGCGAAAAGCATGAAGAGGGGGGCGACGGAAAGAATGCTCGCCCGGATGAATTTGTGCATCGACGGTCCTTTTCAAAAGAATGGGAAAGTAGGCAAAACCCGCGACTTACCGAGGCATTTGTCTTTTCACGGCGGCACCGCGCCAAAAATCGCCACCGCTTGGCGCGACGAAAACTTAAAACCCAAAACCCAAAACCTAAAAACCCAAAACCTAAAAACCCAAAAGCTCCCGCGCCTGGCCGTAAACCATATCGACGCTGAGATTGAGGCGGCAGGGCGAGGCGGGACATTCCGCCGGGGTTTTGGAGCATTGACAACAATTTTCGCGCGAACTGGCCACCCTGGCCTGGCGCGCCGAGTCCAGCACTATTTCCGGCCTGGTGCTGGTGAAAATGCAAATCAGGTTCTTAATCCCGCTGTTGCCGACGATATGCACGGCGCCGGTGTCGAGGGTGATGAATAAATCCGAGGACCCGGCCAGGGCGGCCAAATCCAGAATCCCGAGTTGTCCGGCCAAATTGACGGCTCCGCCCTGCCGCCTGACAGACAGGAGGGAATCGATATATTCCCGATCGGAAGGCGCGCCGGTGACGTAGATGAAGGCGTCCCGGTTTTCGACCAGGCGGTCCATCACTTCGGCGAAACGTTCGGGCAACCAGTCCTTGGTGGCGGCGTTCGACTTGACGCTGAAACCGACCGCCGGCCGTCCCGCGGCGGCGGCCAGAATTTCCGCCGCGCGGTTTCGCGCCGATTGGGGCAGGGGCGGCAGGCTGGGCTGGCGCGATCCCGACAGGTTGAAAGCGCGGCGCGTCGGTTCAAGGAACATTTCCACCAAAGTTTCGAAACACCCGACTTCGAACGGGATGACTTTGTGACACAAAAACCGCATCCAGATCTGCTCGCCTTTCGTCCCCATCATATGGGACGGTGTAATCCGGTATTTTATCCCGGCCAGTTTGGCGACGATGGCCGAACGCAACTTGCGGTCCAGCGACAAATAAGTCTCGTAGTCATGACTGCGGAGCGTCCTGGCCATGTGCCGGACCCGGGAAAACTTTGACCCCCCCCGGTCGGGAAAGACAAACAGGTCGTCGATTGCCGGATGTCCCCTGACCACCTCCTCGACCCCGGCTTTCACCAGCAAGCCGATGCGGGCATGGGGAAAACTGTCGCGGAGAAGCGACAGGGCGGCGGTGGAGCAGATGACGTCCCCGAGATTACGCAAATTCGAAACGAGTATTGACCGCATGTCGACCTAGCCGCCTCCGGACCGGTGAATCGGCCTGCCTAAAATTAATGCTTCGCCCGCTCGAGTTGGCCCAAGGCTCGCACTTCCCCGGCCAGCCACAGACTCCCCGTCACCAGTATCAAGCCGTCGACCGGGGTGAACTCCTCGGCCATTTCAAAGGCGTGGGCCGGGTCGATGGCGATGGCGGTTTTGATTTTCGGGAATTCGCCCCTGAGGAATTGATCCAGTTCCTCGGGCGGCGTCGCCCGATCGGAATGGTAGGGGGTGAGGATAATCCGGTTGAACAGGGGCGCCAGAATCCGCAGCATGGTCCGGTAGTCCTTGTCCTTCGCCACCCCGAAGACCATGACCCGGCTGGTGGCGGAAAAGCTGTCGATAATCGTCTCGGCGGCCGCCCAGGCCGAAGCGGGATTGTGCGCGCCGTCGATAATCCGCCAGGGATGGTGAATGGGCAGGACTTCCATCCGGGCCGGCAGCACCAAACTGCGCCAGGCCCTTTTCAGGACCAGGGCGTCCAGACTTTCCCGGTCCATGTATTCAAGAAACAGATCCGCCAGTCCCAGGGCGAGGGCGGCGTTTTCAGCCTGATGCTTCCCAAGCATGGCGATGGGGACGTCGGGGTAAACATTGCGCCAGGTTTCCAGATCCAGCCGTTGGCCCATGCCGGGTTTGTCCCGCTGGGTGGCTTTGCGGAATTGCACCTGGATGTCCTTCCCCACCTGAAACACCGGCGCCCCCAAATCGCGGGCGCGGGAATTGATCACCTTCATGACCGCATTGTCCTGGCTCATCACCACCACCGGGACGTTCTTTTTGATGATGGCGGCCTTTTCCCCGGCGATGGCGGTGAGGCTGGAACCGAGGAGGTCTTCGTGATCCTTCGAGATGGTGGTTATACCGCAGGCGACCAGGCGCAGATCGGGGAGATTGGTGGCGTCGAGGCGTCCGCCCAGGCCGGTCTCGAGAACCATCGCCTCGACCCGCGAGGTCTGGAAGGCCAGGAAGGCGATGGCGGTGAAGACTTCAAACCAGGTGGGAGGGGAGCCTTCCTCCCGCATCGCGGCGGCTTCGCGGAGAACGGTCGAACTCACTTCGACGAAACGCTGTTCCCCGATCGGCCGGCCGTGAATCTGGATGCGTTCCCGAAGGTCATTGACATGGGGCGAGGTGTAGAGTCCGCTTTTGAGGCCCGCGGCGTCCAGGGCGGCGGCGACCATGTGGGTGGCGGTGCCTTTGCCTTTGGTACCGGCGACATGCACGGCGGGGATGCCCAGATGCGGCGAACCCAGGCGTTTCATCAGGCGTTGCATGCGTTCCAGGCCGCCGGTCATTCCCGCGGCGGTGACGCCGGCGCGTTCCTGGTTATGAAAGGAATCGAGCTGCAGGATAATTTCCTCGTAACTCGGCAGGGTATTCAGTTCCATGATTGGCGTTCCTTTGGATTGCCGGACAGCTCCAAACCAGGGCCGTTTTAGAGAGATCCCGAGGTCTGTTCAGAGAGATTTTCATCGTTCCCGAAAAGAGACCAGACACGGCGGAGCCGAAAACGTCTCCGCCGCAAAAGAAATCATGCCGCGCGCCACGTTATTGTATACCTTCGCGGGCGCGCGGCGCAACAGCTAAATTCAGGGGCGTCATTTGTCGTCTTCGTTCTTGCCTTCGGCCAGATCCTCATCCGCCAGCTTGCGCCGGTTTTCCTCGGCGAGTTGTTTCACGGTGTTGAAGAGGGGCGTATTGGGGAGACCGCCAATCATGTCCCCGAGAACCATAACCGCCTCCTGCAAATAAGCGTTTTCCTCGAGATCGACGTTATGGTTTTCCTCGCCCTTGAAGTCGCGCAGATATGTGGCGATGCCGAAGCGAAGTTCCTTGCGGGCGAGATCCGCGTCGATTTTTTCCTTGGGGTATTTGCCCTGGAGATATCCCAAAAGCGAATCGAACTCGGGATAGGACGCCGGGTCGAGGTTGTCGTATTCGAGGAGCCGGCGGAAATCCCGTTCGTAGCGTTCCCAGCGGCCGTTTTCCTCGAGCCAGAAGGTGACGTCGTGATTGTCGCGGATTTTCCAGCGCGCCTCGGCCTCCGCCACCGGCAGGTCGATTTCCGGTACCTTGTAATCGGGTTCGATGCCCTTCTCATGGATGCAGTCGCCGTCGGGGAGGTAGTATTTCGCGACGGTGAGCTTGATGCGGGAGCGGTCGCGGGCGGCGTCGACCCCGATGAGGGACTGGACCGAACCTTTGCCGTAGGTCTTCCTGCCAATCAGCGGCGCGCGTTTGTGGTCCCGCATGGCGCCGGCGAGAATTTCCGCCGCCGAGGCGGTGCCGGGGTTCACCACCACCACCACCGGCTTCTGGTAGAAGGGGTTGCCCGGGTTCGCGTTATAATAGGTGGGGCGGGAATAGTTGCGCTTTCCCTTGCTGGACACGATATTCTTCCGGTCGCCGATAAAGAGCTTCGCCACGTCGACCCCCGAGACCATGACTCCGCCGGGATTGTTCGACAAATCCAAAACAATGCCTTTCGCGCCTTGGCGGTTCAGGAGGCCGAGGGCGTCCCGGACCAGGCCGGCCGTCCCCTTCACCTTGCGGTAGGGGTCGCCGTCGTTAAACGAGTTGATGCGGATGTAGCCGATTTGCCCGGGGAGCATTTGCGACTTCACCGAGGGGATTTCGATGATTTCCCGCCGCACCGCCACTTCCCGGGGTTCCTTCCAGGCGCGGCGGTAGACCCGCAGTTTGACCGTCGTCTTGGGGGTGCCCTTCAGCATCTTGATGATTTCGTTCTGCTTCATGTCCTTGATTTCGATGTCGTCGATTTTGTCGATGACGTCCATCGGTTTCAGGCCGGCTTTGTAGGCGGGCTTGTCGTACATGGGGGTGAGGATGGTGAAGCGGCCGTCCCGCATGCCGACCCAGGCGCCGATGCCGCCGTAATTCGCCTTCAACTGCGATTCGAAATCCAGATAATCCTCTTCGTTCATGTAATCGTTGAACTGGTCGAGCGAGTACAGGAGGGCTTGGGCGGAGGATTCGGCGAGACTTTTGGGTTGCAGGCGCTTGACCTGTTCCTTGTTCGTTTCGTCGGCGGCGTAAAAGTTGCGGATTTTCTGGATGACTTCGGAAATCAGCAGGACCGGGAAGTCGTCCCGGCGCATTTCGTCCGCGACCCGGCTGTTGATGAGGAGAATGTTCTGGGCCCGTTCACCGATGATCCC
This sequence comes from Planctomycetota bacterium, assembly GCA_031548195.1. GTDB lineage: Bacteria > Planctomycetota > SZUA-567 > SZUA-567 > SZUA-567 > JAJBSZ01. Next base: position 20,145 of record JAVBRG010000013.1, read on the forward strand.
GGGCATGTCGGAGAGACTTTTCACCTCGTCCTTGATGGAGGAGAAACGGTCGGTCTGGGCGAGGGCGAGGGTGGCTTCGGCCCGGGCCAGGGGGCTGTAGCCGTTCATGCGGATATTTTCCAGGACTTCGTAGGCTTGCGGCCGCGAGGACAATTTCCACAGACTGTATGCGAGCTCGACCCGGAGGCGTTCGGGCACCTCGGGGGCGTTAAGCATTATCCCCAACCGGGCGGTAGCGTATTCCCCGCCCCACTTGCCGAGAATCTGCGCCGCTTCCAGGCGGCGTTCCAGGGGGGCGTTCCGATCCATGGCAACGTTTTCGAGGCCCATGGTGCCCTCGCGCTGTTCGCCCAGGAGGAGCAGGGCGCCGGCCGCGGACATGCGCTCGGGGAGCGATCGGGCGGGATCCTCGACCGCCTGGGTGAGGGCCGGGTCGATCTGGACGTAGCCGGAAACGTCGTGCCCCACCACCGCCACGTGGGCGATGTCCTGGGCGGCCTGCCAGACCGGTTCCGAGAAATTGGCGGCCTGGTTTTGGAGAATCACTTGGGCGTCGGAACCGGCGGCGGTGGCGACGACGGGTCCGACCGCGAAGATTAAGGCCAAAGCGGCCGCGGCAAGAAACAGGGGTTTTCTATTCATGATGTTTTCGTATCCTCGCGGAAACAGAGAACGATATGTTTGGAGCAACTTTATTCGAAACATTATTGACAAATCGCCAATAAATACAAGCGCGGATTGAAAAATTTACCGGCTCCGCGACGGGCCGGCCGAAAAACGCATTGTTAGGGATTTTCCCCTCAACGCCCGAAGCGCCGCGCCAGTTCATCCCAGCCGATGCGGATGGCGGTGGGGCGGCCGTGCGGACAGGTCGGCAGCTGTCCCTGGCGGAAGAACCGCTCCAGAAGCGCGTCGATTTCCTCCTCCGCCAGCGACTTCCCCAAAAGCACCGACATCCGGCAGGCCAAGGCAGCCAGCACTTTGTCCCGGGCGGCGGCGAGGGTGTCCCGGGCGCCGCCCACATCCCCGAGGACGGCGCGGATCAGGTTTTCCAGCCGGTCGGAGGGAATAAAGGCGGGAGCGGCGGTTATCCGCAGTTTGTTCCCCCCGGAAATATCGATTCCGAAACCGTGCGCGGACAAATCCTCGACCACTTCCCCGGCCGCCGCCGCCTCGGCGGGCGACAAATGCATTTCCACCGGCAGCAGCAACCGCCGGGAATGTCCGCCGCCCTTTTCGGCGAGCAGCCGGTCAAAATTCCAGCGCTCGTGGAGAGCGTGGGGATCGACCAGGAGTAGCCCGTCGGCGCCGTCGACAAGAATGTATTTCCCCCCGGCCTGACCCAGTATGCGATGGAAGCCCGGGGAAGATGTCGCCACGTTTCCGACCGGACGCGAAAGCGAAACCGGGCCAAGCGCCGGAGCGGAAACGTGATTCGCCGGTATGACGGTCTCCGGGCTTCCCTCCCGCGCCGCATCCTGAAAGAATGTATCGGTCAAACCAATGCTGTCGCCGGAAGGGGTGGAATCCCCCTGTGCG
>JAVBRG010000103.1:0-12209 GCA_031548195.1 Planctomycetota bacterium
CCCCGGTTCAACGCTTGCGGCGCCGGAATGACGAGTGGGGGGAGGGCGGCGTAACAGGGCGGTAAGCCGCCGTTCCCTTGTCTAGACGTTACCGCTGACGAGTGGGGAGGAGTCAGGCGTAACAAGGAAGCGGATTGACGTAACAGCAAACGCCACAGTAGCGATTGTCCATCGGCCTGGATTCCGGCGAGTTACGCTTACCCCCCGGTTCAACGCTTGCGGCGCCGGAATGACGAGTGGGGAGGGGTTCGGCGTAACAGGGCAGGAAGCCGCCGTTCCTTGTCTAGACGTTACCGCTGAAGTGTGGGGAGGGGTCAGGCGTAACAGGATGCGGATTGACGTAACCGCAAACGCCACAGTAGCGATTGTTTATCGGCCTGGATTCCGGCGAGTTACGTTTCCCCCCGGTTCAAACTTTGCGGCGCTGGAATGACGAGTGGGGGGAGTGCGGCGTAACAGGGCTGGGAGCCGCCGTTCCCTTGTCTAGACGTTACCGCTGACGAGTGGGGACCGCCCACCGCTCCGCCTCACCGCTCAATCATGTACGGCCGCTTCTCGGTCGCCGGCGTTACCAGGACCGGCCGGGTCGGCTCCTCCACCACATAGGGACGCGCGCTGTACGTATACGCCGGGTCGCGGAAATAGCCCCGGTTCATGCCCTCGTTGACCCAGCGGTTAATCTCCTGCAGGAGCTGGTCGGAAGTGCGGATGGCCGGATTCTTGGCCAGTTCGTCGAATTTGATTTTGACAATCCGGTCCGCCGCCTTGTTGATGGACAGGGCCAGGACCGGCTCCTTCTTAATCTGATCCACCACCTCGGTCATCGAACGAATCGCCATATTAAGCGAACCCAGGGTGGCGGGAATCAGCCCCGGGTCAATCCCCCCGGTAATCCCCTTGACCTGCCCGGCAATCCCCCGTAAATCCCCGGAAAGACCCGCCAAATTGGTGATAAGCTGCTCCGTCGCGTCCCGCCGGCTGGCCAGCAGCCCCGTCACCTGGTTCACATTCGCGATAGTCTGGCGTAAATCCTGCCCCAGGGCCGGATTCCCAATCGTATTCGCCACCGCGTTACGGGCGTCCGTCACCCCCGCGTGCACATTCTCCATCAGGGCCGGCATCTTTTCCGCCGAGGTCTTGATGGTCGCCATGGTGTCGTTGGCGTTGTGGAGAACGGTCGTGACATTGTCCTTGACCGCCACTACCGTCTCGTTCACCCGGTCCATGGAATCCGTCGCTTTTTGGACAATATGCCCGACCCCGTCCTTCGCCACCACAATCGTTTCATTCACCCGGTCCATGGAATCGGTGGCCTTCTGGACGATGTGATTGACCCCGTCCTTCGCCACCACGATGGTTTCGTTCACCTTGTCCATGGAATCCGTCGCCTTGGCGAGAATATGCTCCACCCCGGTTTTGGCCGACTCCAGGGTCGCCTTCGCCGTCGCCACCGCGTCGTTCGCCTTGTGCATCGAATCGGTGGCGGTGTCGACCAGGGTCTTTACCCCGTCCTTGGCGGTAGTAAGCGTCTCCTGCACCGTGGTCATCGATTCACCGGCCTTCGCGACCACCTCGTTCACCCCGGTCATGGCCTTCTTCGCGCCGTCCACCACTTCCTTGACGTCACCCAGGTTCAGCTTCACCTCTTCGGCGATAGAGAGGGCGGCGTCGGTGATTTTCTCGACGTCGCCGGTGACCTTCACCACGCTTTCCCGCAGGACGTCCGTAAGTTTGGCGACGTTCTGGGAGGCGGCGTCGATGTTGTCGATGACGCTTTGCCCGCGCTGGAGGATGAGATTGGTCTGATAGGTGACGTTGTCGAGGTTATTGGCGAGGGACTTCAGGTTTTGCCGGAACTGGGCGTCGCCGACGATGTCGTTCAGGTTATTTGTCAACACGGTGATTTGGTCGCCGAAGGCATTGACCTTGGCGAGGACTTCCGAGATGTCACCCGAGGGGATGCTGGCGAGACGCTGGGCGTCCGCTATGGTGGTGGATCGCTTGACCATTTCCGCCGATTGCCCGGGCATGATTTCCAGGTAGGCGTCCCCAATCAGCCCGGCGGTGGAGACTTTCGCGGTGCTGCCGGCGGGGAGCAGGCGGTTTTCGTCGATGTCCAGGACCAGCTCCATGTCGGTGCCGCCGGGACGGATTTGGATGCTGGCGACCCGGCCGATTTGGAAGCCGCCCATCTTCACCGGCGCCCCTTCCTTGAGCCCCCCGACATTGGGCATATTCACAATCACCCGGTAATGCCGGGCCAGGATGGAACTGGAGTTCCCCCAGGCCATGAGCATGATGATGAGGATGATGATGCCGGCGATAATGGTGGCGCCGATGGCCAGTTCCATGGCCGCCGTGGATTTTCTGCCCGCCATGCTGTTTACTCCCGATGCAAGCTGGTATGCCAAACCTATCACTTAACAGCCCGGTAACAAAGTCGCTTGTCGTCGCTGGCGTATCACGCCACGGTTTGAATCGGACCGTCGGCTTCGCCGCGAACGAACTGGCGAATCATCCGGTCCATTTCCGACGCGTCCTTGGGGAGGTCTCCCCGGCCCAGGCGCGAGTACAATTCCGGCGGGCCGTCCCCCACCACCCGCCCGGCGAAAAGCATGACGATACGGTCCGCCACCTTCTCCGCCACGTGCATGTCGTGGGTCACCACTATCGAAGTCACGTTCGCGTCCTTCAGGCTCGCGTGGGTGTCGATTATCAAATCGGCGATGGCGTCGGACATGATGGGGTCGAGGCCGGTGGTCGGCTCGTCGTAGAGGATGATTTCCGGCCGGGTGGCGATGGAGCGGGCCAGGGCGGCGCGTTTCTTCATCCCGCCGGAGAGTTCCGACGGCATCTTGTCTTCGGTACCCGGAAGGCCCACCTGCCGCAGCCGCTGGGAGACGATGTCGCGGATTTTCTGTTCGTCCTTTTCCCCCGCCGCCCGCATGGGGAAGGCGACGTTTTCCCCGACGGTCATGCTGTCAAAAAGTGCGCCCCCCTGAAAAAGCATGGCCATCCGCTTGCGGATTGCCCCGAGTTCGAAATTATTCAGATTGGCGAGGTTTTTGCCGAAGACATGCACCTCGCCCCGGTCCGGCTCCAAAAGCCCCAGCATCAGCCGGAGAGTGACCGATTTCCCCGTGCCGGACGGGCCGATAATCACCAGGGTCTTGCCGCGTTCGATGTCCAGGGTCACCCCTTTGACCGGGTCGATGCGTTTCTTCCCCGAACCGAAACCTTTATAAACCTCCACCAGGCGGATGACGCAGTCCAGAGGCTTCGCCACTTCGCAGTCGAAATAAGGTTTAACCGGCTCTGCCGCTTCCGCCGGCACCGGCATTGCCGTGACCGGCCGACCCTTGCCGAGCGTTTCCAAATCGTCTTCCGACATCAGCCTCTCCCGACGTGACTATTGCATCACCGTTTTGTGGAGCCACGAGTAAAACTCCATCCAGGCCGTGTCCGCCGCGTAGGCGAAGGAGTCCCAGAACGGCTGGGCGTAGTAGAGAATAATCGACAGGACCAAATTGAGAATCAGAATCGCGATGCAGGACGACACGTTCGCCGAGGTGGTCGCCTTCCCCACCCCTTCGGCGCCGCCGGTCGTCTTCAGGCCGTTCCGGCAGCAGATGAGGGATATCGTCACCCCGAACACCAAACCCTTCGACAAACCCTGCACGTAATCGTAGGGAATCATCCAGGCCTGGATTTGCGTCCACTGGTAATGGAACTCCGCCCCCATCACCACCACCGTCATGAAAAGGCCGGCCATAATGCCAATCAGCATCGCGAAGCAGGTCAGCACCGGGGTCATGAAAAACGCCGCCAGCACCCGGGGAAGAACCAGGTATTGCACCGGATTCGTGCCCATGGTGTCCAGGGCGTCGACCTGTTCCGTGACGTTCATGGTGCCGAGTTCGGCGGTTATGGAACAGCCCACCCGGCCGGCCAGCATCAGCCCGACCAGCACCGGACCCAGCTGCCAGACCTGGGCCTTGGCGACAATCGCCCCGGTCCAGCTCTGCACCCCCAAGGCGACAAACTGATTGTAGGACGTATAGGCAAGCACCGCGCCGGTAAAGGCGCCGGTGGTAAGGATGACCGGCAGGCTCTGCACCCCGATGAAGAAGAACTGCTGCACCAGCTCCTTCTTGTACGGCAGACCCTTCGTCAGCCAGTACAGGCACTGCCAGAGTAGCGAGGCGATTTCCCCCACCCCGCGCAGACTGTCGGACACCGCTTTCCCTAGTCCTAGAATATGGGTCATCATAATAGCGCGAGCGGTCCCCCCGACATGGCATTTCCGGCACAAGTTGATTAAACGGGCAACCAGGAATTGGCCGGAAACGGTCGCGGGTATCCGGCAAAGATTAGTTTTTACGGGTTTAGGAGGGGGAAGGCAAGTTAAAAAGGCCGGCCGCCGGTCTTGGTGCGGCTGACGGGACCTAAAAGATGCGCCGGGTGGTCCAGTTGCTGTATTGTCCCAATTCCCAACATTCCATTTCCCCGCCGAAAATCAGCGACCGGTCCACGGTGCGGATGACGGCGGCGAGGTCGTGGGTGGCTGTTTCCAGGTCGTCGTTGATTATCAGGAAATCGTACTCGCCAATCCGCTGCATCTCCCGTTTGGCGATGGCCAGGCGGTTCTCGATATCCTCTTTGCTTTCCGTCCCCCGGCTTTCCAGCCGGCGGCGGAGTTCCTTCGGGGTAGGGGGGATGATGAAGATGAAAATCGCCTCGGGGAAGAAAAACTTGACCGATTCCGCGCCGTCCACCTCGATGACCAGTATCACCACGCCGCCCTTGACCAATTCTGCCTGCAGGGGCTTCTTGGGAACGCCGTAATAATTGCCGTTGAACTGGGTGTATTCCAGCAGCTCGCCCTTGGCAATCATCTCGGTGAATTCCGCCCTGGAGATAAAGTAATAATCCTCGCCGTTCACTTCGCCCGGGCGGGGCGCCCGGGTCGTGGCGGTGACGGCCCGGCGGGCGGTCCCGGGCTTGCTGGCGATGAGGTTTTCGACCAGCGTGCTTTTGCCGCTGCCGGCCGGGCCGGAGATGACCACCAACAGGCCGTCATCACGTATGGGCATGCTCGGTTCCCCCTCTCAAACCAGGTTCGCGCACTGTTCCTTGATTTTCTCCACCGCTAGTTTGGCCTGCACCGCTTCCTGGATGATGTCGGTGTCGTTCGTCTTCGAGGCGGTGGTGTTAATCTCCCGCAAAAACTCCTGGGCCAGGAATTCAATCTTTTTCCCTATTTCCCCCCCTTGGGCCAATGACGAACGGTACTGCCCCAGATGGCTGGCGAGACGGTCGAGTTCCTCGCGTACGTCGGCCTTTTCGGCAATCAGGCACATCTCCCGCTCCAACGCCTGGTTGTCGCCGGCGCTAATGCCATTGGTGCAGATTTCCTCCAGGCGGCTCTTCAAACGCTCCCGTGCCTTCGCCAGGGCGCCCGGGGCCAAACGATTGGTCGTTTCAAGAAAATGGTCCAGGGGGTCGGCCAGCGACGCCAAAAAGCCAATCAGCTTCCCCCCCTCCGCCCGGCGCATGTCCTCGACCTGCTCCAGCGCTTGCAGGACCGCCTTCTCAATCACCTTCCACTCCTCCGCCGTCGCCGGTTCCTCGGCCGAATGCTCGAACACGCCCGGTATCGAGGCGAGGTCCCGCGCCGACAGATTGTCCTCCAAACCCAGTTCCGCCGCAATCCGCCTGAGCGCCGCCACCGCTTCCCCCGCCGCCCCGGCGCGAATGGGGCAGGACACGCCGTCGTTACGCCGTTCGAAATTGACGTAAACGTCCACGGAACCGCGCCGGAGCCGGTCGCCGACCAAATCGCGGAGATTCTTCTCCGTCACCCCGAGGCTAGGGCGCGAACGCACCGACACTTTGAGCCCCCGGTTATTGACCGCTTTCACTTCGACCCTGACGCTCACACCCTCCGCATCGGCCGACCCCACGCCGAAGCCGGTCATGCTGTGGCTGGGCTGCGGGGTATTGGTCGCGGGGGCAAGGTTTTCGCTCTTTTTCACGGTGTCGCCTTCAATATGGGGGGACGGTGATATGGTGGATATGCTTTACAAAATGATACGGTCAGAAACCGGCGCTGTCCACTTTCATCTCCCCGGGCAGCTTGCGGATGCGTTCCAAATCCTGGGGATTGATACGCACGGTGAGGATGGCTTCCGAACCGTCGTACTCGGTGGAGAGTACTTGGGCGATTTCGTTCACCAGGGCGAAGCGCCGCCCGTCCGCCGCCTCGAACCTGAGCCTGACCTTGCTGAGGCCCTGGGCCGCCCGCTCGCGGAGATTGGCCTTGAGGGCTTCGATACCTTCCCCGGTATGGGCGGAAAGGGGAAAGGCCGGCGAGACTTTCCGCATTAGCCCCTGGATGGCCAGCGGGGCTTCCAGCCGGTCGATTTTGTTGAGGGCGTAAATCCGGGGTAAATCGGCGATGCCGATTTCCTTCAGGGTGGCGTCGACGGCGTCGATTTGCACGCTGGCGAGGGGGTCCCCGGCGTCGACGACCTGGATTAGCAGGTCGGCCTTGGCCGCTTCCTCGAGGGTGGCGTGGAAGCTGGCGACCAAATGGTGCGGCAGACGGCGAATAAAGCCGACCGTGTCCGAAAGCAGCACTTCCATGCCGTCCCCGGCGTCGAGGCGGCGGGTGAGGGTGTCCAGGGTGGCGAAGAGGCGGTCCTCGACCAGGGCGCCGGCGCCGGTGAGACGGTTCAGGAGCGAGCTTTTGCCGGCATTGGTGTAACCGACCAGGCAGGCGGAGAAGGTGCTCCCGCGCGACTTCACTTCGCGTTCCTTCCGCGCCTCTATTTCCGCGAGTGAACGTTTCAAAAGGGATATTTTTCCCCTGAGGAGCCGCCGGTCCGATTCGATTTGCGATTCGCCCGGGCCCCGGGTCCCGATGCCTCCCCCCAGCCTTTCCAAGTGGGTCCATTTCCGGGCCAAACGGGGGAGTTCGTACTGAAGCTGCGCCAGTTCGACCTGGAGTTTAGCCTGGGCGGTGCGGGCGTTTGCCTGAAAAATGTCCAGAATCACCTCGTTACGGTCGATGACCTTACGGCTGCAGGCGTCCTCGATGGCGGAAAGCTGCTTGGGGGAGAGGTCGTCGTCGACGACCACGGTGTCGGCCTGATTCGCATGGGCCGCTTCGGCGATTTCCTGGAGTTTGCCTTTGCCAAAATAACTCTTGGCCACCGGCCGTTCCAAGCGTTGAATTATCCCGCCGGCGATTTCCCCTCCGGCGGTGTCCACCAGCCGGCCGATTTCCTCGAGGGGGTCTTCGCCGGGGACGGCACGCTCGGGGGTGACGACGGCACAGAGGAAACAGCGTTCTTTCGCCAGGGCGATGTCTTTGGCATGGGTTTTGTCGCGTGGTTTGTCCCGCATGAAGATCCTTTATAAAACAGCTGCCCTAATTACGGTTTCCGGGTGAAAATCCTGGTCAACGAACTCCCCAAACCGCCTTTTACCCGGTACAGGTTCGAGGTGTTCGGCTGTTTCTCCAGGGACAGGCCTTCCATCCCCTGGGCGGTGCAGCCTTCGAGGTAGAGGTAGCCGCCCGGCTTCAGGACCGCCTTCAGATTGCCGATAATCACGTTCTGGCCCGGGGCGTCGTAGTACTGGAGGACGTGGTTGCAGACAATGAAATTGAAGGTGTGCTTCTTCGGTTTCTGCCGCATGTCGAACAGGGTGAATTTGCAGATGCCCCTCAGTAAATCCCCCATGCACACCTCGCTCCCCTCGCAGAGCGCATATTTGTTCAATAAAACCCAGTAATTCTGGGTGAAGGCGTCCTTCGAGGGGCGGAGGTAGACCCCCTGGCGCGCTTCCATGATGCGGTTCTGGTTGATGTCGGTGCCGTAGGCTTCCAGGGTCGGTTTGCGGCGGTTTTTTTCAAATTCCCCCAAAGCTACCATGGCCATGGAATAAACCTCTTCGCCGCTGGAACACCCGGTGGACCACATGGTGAAATTTCCGGCGCGGCTGTTTCCTATGTACTCGCCGACGATGCGTTTGGTGGCGTCGAAGAGGTCGTCGTTGCGGAAGAGGCGGGTGGCGGTGGTGGCCTTGGCCTGATTCTCGTCGAGGAAAACTTTGTTGAGGTCGTCCTGCAGGGAGAGGGGATTGGTGGCCCGGCAGGAAATCTGCATGCTGGGCGCCTTCGGAGCCGGTTTACCCGTGGAGGTGTCCCTGCCGGGCTGTCCGGGCCTTTGGGAGAGGGGCCGGCCGTACTTTCCCATATTGAAGGGTGAATCCGCCATTGACTTCCTTTCGGTTGTGAACCGCCGGCATGGGGCGGCCGCGAAAGCGCCGCCGGCCAGCCCGGCGATAATCCGTGGCTGGTATCAGCAATCAATCGGAATTATATGGGTATAATCCGGCGTGGCAATAAAAATGACCCGAAGCGCCGGCCCGGACGCCAAGAGGGACTTTTCTTGACAAGGCGGAGTGGTGCGTCACAATGGGGGAAAGGCGCGGTTTCCAATAACCTGTCCCATAAGGAATTACCCAATGGCCCAGCGCAAACCCGGCAAGGATTCCGCCGGTCTACGCCAATATCAGGACGCCCTCGCCGCCTATGGCGAAAATTTCCCCAAAACCGCCGTTATCGCGGGGGAATGCGGATTTCTCCGCTCCGAAGCGGTCGCAGCCAGCCGCGAAAAATGGGAAAAACATTTCCCCGGCGGGGACGTCCTGGTAGTGCGCTGCTCCGGCGAAGCGCGACCGGTCACCCTGCCGGATATTGTTCGCGAGCTCTCCGGCGGGAGTCTATTCGGCCTGGATAAACTGGTCCTGGTCCGTGACGCCGGACGGGTGCTTTTCCCCACCGCCGCAAAGGGCGGCGACGAAGCGGTGGAAGCCGCGCCTCCGGCCGATAATTCCCCCGGCAAACCCCGCGATCGGGAAAAGGCTTTTGTCGACTGTTTGGAGAAACCGGCTTCACGCATCTGGCTGATAATCGAAACGGCCGAACTGCCCCAGAACCGCACCCTTGGGAAACGCCTGCAGGAACACGCGGCCGTCATACCCTGTCCCCGGCCGAACCAGCGCGAACTCGCCCCATGGCTCCAGGCCCGGGCCAAACAGGCCGGTAAAACCCTCGCCGACGCCGCCCTGGATTTATTGTTCCGTTCCCACGGAAACGACCCCGGCCTGCTCGCCTCGGAAGTGGACAAGCTGGTGCTTTTTGCCGACGCGGCGGAACGCATCGACGCGGCGATGGCGGGGGAATTCCTGACCGGTTCCATCGAGTTCGAGTTTTTCGGTTTCACAAACGCCATTGAGCAAAAGAACTTGAGGGACGCCCTGTTTTACGCCCGGCGTATCGCCGTCCAGGGCAGCCGCGACCAAAAGGGGAAGAGGGAGAACGCGGAAAGTTCCGCCCACCGCATCCTGGCCATGCTGGCCGGCACTTTGCAGAACCTCATGAAAGCCCGTATCGCCGCCAGCCGCCGCCTGGACGCGCAGACCTTTGCCGGCGAGGAGAAAATCGCCCCGTACCGGGCGGAAATGCTCCTCTCCGCCAGCCAACGCTACAGCCCCCGCGAACTCCGCCACATGCTCGACTTCGCGGCCGAACAAATCCGCCGCAGCCACGACACCGGGGCGGACGTCCTCCTGTCCCTGGAATTGATGGCGGTCCAGTTCGCCGGCGGGAGGCTGGGTTGAGCGAGTAATGTCCAGGGAAGAATTCCGGCAGGGGGTAGGCGGATTTTCATCGCCTTGCCCATTGACGATTAGTAGGCTATAGACTACAATCACAAACCTTTGGGTGCTTGGGGGTGGCAATGAACACAATTAAGCAAACTCAGGTCTTCAGTGATTGGTTGGATCGATTGAAAGATCGGATTGCGGAAAAGCGGATAGTTGCCCGTATCCGTTTGGCGGAAAATGGAAGTTTCGGCGACCATCATTTTTGTGCGGACGGGATTTGGGAAATGCGGATTCACCATGGACCGGGTTACCGGATTTATTACGCACAGGAGGGTTCGACCATTTACCTTCTGCTTGTGGGAGGTGATAAGCGAACACAAAGCCAAGATATAGAGAAAGCAATCGACCTATGGGAAGCATGCAGGAAGGAGGGACTGGTATGAGTCGTAAAAAGCACTCCTTCACGAAAGAGGAGTTGAAGGTAAGCCAATTTGATGTGCTGGAGCACTTGAAAACGGAAAAGGATATGGCAAGTTACCTTGAGGCTTGTTTGGAAGAGGGCGGACCCGAGTTGTTTTTTATCGGTTTGGGGGACGTTATAAAGGCAAAAGGCATAGCCCAAATCGCCAAAGAAACCGGTTTGTCGCGGGAAGGAATGTATAAAACCTTTACGCCTGGACGCCAACCCCAATTTGATACGATTTGGAAAATAACCAAAGCGTTGGGCTTGACGGTTTCAATTGGATGTGGGCATAATGCGGGGGAGCAGCCGGCCAGAAAAACATCCCCAACCAAGCGTCACAAGAAACACCCAGTGATGGCAAATTAGCACGGGGCACTTCTACAATCAATTATTTAACCCGCGAGCGATTTATTTCCCAAGCGCCAATCCACAGGGAAAACCGCGCCGCCAAGCGCCAAGGAGAACCGCCATGCCCCTGCAGGAACGTTTCCTGGTCGAAGTCGACTTGACGACCGTCCCCCTCTACACCACCAAATGCCTCGTCATAGGTTCCGGCATCGCGGGGCTATCCGCCGCCATGGCGGCGGCCAAGCGGGGTCCGGTGCTCCTCACCGCCAAATCCGACCTGATGGAATCGAACACCACCTACGCCCAAGGGGGCATCGCCGCCGCCCTCGCCGACGACGACACGGTCGAACTGCACATAAAGGACACCCTGGAAGCCGGCGGCGGCCTCTGCGACGAGGAGGCGGTGCGGCTGATGGTCTCGGAAGGCCGCGAACGCTGCCGGGAACTAATCGCCATGGGGGTCAATTTCGACAAGCACGGCGGCAAAATCGCCTTTACCAGGGAAGGGGCCCATTCCCGCCGCCGCATCCTCCACGCCGACGGTGACGCCACCGGCCGCGCCATCACCAGCACCATGATTGAAACCTGCAAGCGCCACCCCGAGATTCACCTGCTGGAAAACCATTACGCCATCGACCTGCTGCACCACGACGGCGTCTGCCACGGCGCCCTTTTCCAGGACACCCAGTACGGCCGCTACATCCGGGTCGAGGCCGAAACGACGGTAATCGCCACCGGCGGAGTCGGCCAAGTGTTCCGGGAAACGACCAATCCCGCCTGCGCCACCGGCGACGGCTACGCCCTGGCGTTCCGAGCCGGCGCGAAGCTGGCGGACATGGAATTCGTCCAGTTCCACCCCACCACCCTATACCTCGCCGGAGCGCCGCGTTTTCTAATCAGCGAAGCGGTCCGGGGGGAAGGGGCGTACCTGGTGAACCAGGCCGGCGAACGCTTCATGCCGCGTTATTCCGAGAAGGCGGAGCTGTCGCCCCGTGACGTCGTCAGCCAGAGCATTTTCCAGGAACTGAAGGCGACCGGCGACACCTGCGTTTACCTTGACCTCCGCCACCTCGACCCGGAGCTGGTCACCCGGCGCTTCCCCACCATCGGCCACGTCTGCGCCGACTACGGGATTGACATCAGGAAAGACCTCATACCGGTGCGTCCGGCGGTGCATTACATGATGGGCGGGGTAAACACCGACCACCGGGCCGCCACCAACGTCAGGAATCTTTACGCCGCCGGGGAGGTCGCCTTCACGGGGGTTCACGGCGCGAACCGTTTGGCGTCCAATTCGCTTTTGGAAGGTTTGGTTTTCGGGCATTTGGCCGGTATGGCGGAAGGGGAGAGGCCGGGGCCGTTTCCCTTGGAACGCTTGAAGAAACACCTTACCGCCCACGGGGCGCGGCTGGATGTGGGGGATTTGTCGGCGTCCCTGAAGTCCCTGACCTGGCGTAACCTGGGGGTGTACCGCAACGCCATACGCCTTACCGAGACGGTGGAGACCTTGAAGGCGTGGAGCCGGTATGTATTGGCGGAACAGTTCCATATGCGGCCGGGGTTCGAAGTGCAGAACATGCTTACGACGGCGCGGGCGATTGCGGTTTCGGCATTGGCCCGGACGGAAAGCAGGGGTGCGCACCAGCGCAGCGACTTCCCCGGTCAGGACCCGTCCTGGGCGCGGCATAGCTCGGTGAGCATCGAGGATATGGAGGGGTAGGGC
>JAVBRG010000146.1:0-25430 GCA_031548195.1 Planctomycetota bacterium
AAGGGCACGAAAACGAAAAATCACTCGCAAATTTAGGCTTTACGGGGCACTAGCCGCCGGCCTAAAAAGTGATTTCCGCCTTCGCTTCCTCGTCTGACAGGACGATACACATTTTCACAATTCCAATACGCGTTCGGTATATGGTCTTTTCCTGGACTTTTCCGGCAAAACGGGCGGCGCACAGCCCGCCGGGCCGGAAAAGCCATTTTCTAACCCCAATTCGCAGAGGGCCTCGCCGTGTCAATGGATCTGTTCCGCAGAAATCAAAAAATCATTTTCTGGATCGTCACCCTGATTATCGTCCCCTCCTTCGTCCTGGTTTGGGGCGTCGGCAGAATGGACCGGGGACCTCGCGACGCGAACTTCGAGGTCGGATCGGTGGATGGGAAGGGCCTCGAATACCACGAATTCGAAAACTTCCAGAAGCGCTTCCGCGCCGCCCTCGGCGGCGTCCCCCTCCACTTCGCCGGAGCGCCCGGCACCGGCACCCCGAACGAGGAAATCTTCAAATACCTCTTCACCTACCAGCTCCTGAAGGACGCCGAAAAGGCCGGCGTCACCGCTTCCGACCTCCAGGTCGGCACCTACATCGAAAACGGCCACCCCTCCATCGCCCCCTTGATCGCCAAGGAAGGCGCCAAGGCCAAGGATAGGGCGGTCGACAACATCTGCCGGCAAATGCAAATCACCCGCACCGAATTCGTGCAGGGGGTGCGGGACTGGCAGACCATCGGCAATTATCTCGACGCCGACTCGAACCTCTCGGCCGTGAACGATGACACCGTCTTCGCCTTCTATTCCTTGAACAAAAGCGAAGTGGTCACCAAGACCATCCGCTTCCCCGAGTCGGAAGCCCTGAAGGCGCGGGCGAAGCAGGAAATTCTGGCCAAACCCGCCGAAGAACTCGACCGCGAAGTGCGCGACTACATCTCCGCCCACGGCGAGCGCCAGCGTTACCGCGAACCGGCCAAATGGCGTTTCGCCTGGCTCCTCGCCCCCTTCGTGCCGCAGAACTCCGTCCACCAGCCCACCGAGCAGGAGATCCGGGATCGTTACGAACAGGGCCGCGAATATCTCTACCGCGCCCAGCCGCTGTCCGAGGTCCACGACCGCATCAAGGCCGAACTCCTCAAGGCCGAGGTGGAACGCCAGACCCTGCGCAATTTCAAGGTCGACATCGACAGCCAGCTCCTCGGGCAGGCCGCCGAAATGCCGCCGGCGGAAATGGTCAAGCTGGCCCAGATGGTGAAATTCGGCGTCACCGCCGGCGACACCGGCGCCGAACCGCTTCCGGCGGAACAGGTGGTGGCGAAGATTCCCCAGGGGAGCGACTTCCAGCTGAAAATGCTCCTGGACGGCATCGACGCCGGCGGTCCCCCGGATCGCGACGCCATCGTCAACGAATGGAAGGCCGGCTTCAATCTTTCCGGCAATCCTTTCAAGGGTGAGCAGGGCTATTACCGTTTGCGCCTCCTCGATTACCTCCCCTCCACCCCCGCGCAAATTGAAGACGCGGACGGCAAGGTGAAGCCGGAATATTTCGACAAGGCGGTTGAGGATCTGGTCGGCGAGCGGACCACCGAACTGGCCCGCGCCGACGCGGAGGCGATGGAGGCGAAGGTGCGCGCCTACATGCTGGCGAAGGAAAAGGGCGAGCCCGCCCCCGACGCCGAATTCGCCCACGAATTTGCCGGCCTCCCCACCGAGACGGTGAGTTACCTTAGGCTGGCCGATTCCGACTACGAACTTGGCCGCCTGCCGATTGGCGATTTGCTTGGCCCCAAACCCTACCGCGACCCGGCGAGCGGCGAACGCGGCCAGGAATTGGTGGTGCTGGTCGAGCGCCGCGTGCCCAGTCGCGCCGCCTTCGAGGCCGAATCGGCCGAGACGAAAAACATGTACAAGAATATCGCCCGGGCGAACTACCGCGGCAATTACGGCTTTACCTATACCCAGAACGGCCCCGCCGCCACCATCCAGCCGAGTCCGGCGATTATGGGCGGGCTTTCCGACCGTTTCAACAAGGGGGGAATCAAGGTCAACCCCGAATTGTTGCGTACCCGCGAAGGATAATGACGCTTTTTGGTCAGGATAGCCTTGTTCCCGGTTCAACCGAATTTATCAGTTGGAGGGCGTGGGTTCAAGTTTGCGGTGGACGGCCCCGCCGTTATCTGCTACAAATATGCTTAACGAAGTTTTTGCAAATTGCTTGTCGGTAAGACAAGCAATTTGCGTATACCGGATGCACGCGGGAATCTGCGGTGCGCCGGCACCTTTTTCACAAGGTGGTTTGCCAAAGCCGCGAGAGGAGATACATCATGTCCGCCAGCGCCGACCGCGTATTTCTGTTACCGGGCGAATTTCATGTCGCCCGCACCCCCTGCCATATGGCCACGCTTCTGGGCAGTTGCGTTTCGGTTTGCTTACGCAATGAAACCAAACCGTATGCCGCCATGAACCATTATCTGTTGGCGACCAATCCCGGCGGCAGCGATCCGGACAAGGGCCGTTACGGTGACAGTTCCATAGAAACCATCATCGGCCTGATGCGCCGGCTGGACGAGAAGGGCAAGATGGTCGCGAAAATTTACGGCGGCGGCGCCGTCGTCGGCCACCTCGGGACCACCTCGGACATCGGCGGCAAAAACATCGCCATGGCCCGGACCCTCCTGAAGAAGCACGGCATTCCCATCATCGCCGAGGACGTCGCCGGCACCAGTGGCCGGCGGATCTACTTCGACACCGCGGCGAACAACGTGGTCGTCAAGATGATTAGCAAAACCGAGGAAGGCGCGCGGCTGGAGGAGCGCCGCCGCGACATCGCCAGCCGCAAGACCAAGGTCCTGGTGGTGGACGACTCCCCTTTGGTCCGGAAAATCCTGGTGCAGGCGATTAGCGGCACCCGGGACATGGAGGTTTGCGGCGAAGCCGGGGACGCCTTCGAGGCCCGGGACAAGATTCTCGAATTGGACCCCGACGTCATCAGCCTCGATATCATCATGCCGAAATTGGATGGTCTCAAGTTCCTGAAGAGCCTTTCCCAGCATTACCCGAAGCCGGTGGTGATCTGTTCCACCATCGCCAAGGACCAGTCGCAGGTCGCCCTGAAGGCGAAGGAATACGGGGCGGTGGACGTTATCGACAAGGACACCCTGCATTTGTACAAGGGTCTGGCGGTGGTGCAGGAGGCGTATTTGCCGAAGATTCGCATTGCGGCGGGGAAGGTGGTCAGGAAGATGATGTTCAAGGACTGAAGGGGGTTTTGTTTGGTTTGAGACGCGCATTTTGTTACAATAGCCTTTGCCGGAAGATTCGGCAAAGGCTATTTTCATCGACGGAGCCCCCCATGTCCACCCTCAAAGACGCCGACGCCACCGTGATCGGCACGGAATTCCCCAAACCCCAGGCGCCGAATCCGCTGATCCGGCGCTTCGGTCTTTTGGGAACGCTCCTGATAATCATCCTTGCCGCCTGGGCGATTTGGTCGTGGGGGTTCTGCCGTTTTTATGTTGGTCCCGGCAAGATGGCGGTCATCACCGCGAAGTCGGGGAAAGCGCTCCCGCCCGGGCAGATTCTCGCCCAACCCGGGCAAAAGGGCGTCCTGGAGGAACCGCTTGGCGAAGGGCGGCATATCTGGAACCCCATTTTTTACGATTGGGAGATTGTCGACGCCCAGTTCATCCCGCCGGGGAAAATCGGCATTGTCACCTCGCTGGTGGGGGAAAATCTGCCGCCTGGCGAATTCCTGGCCGAACCGGGGCAGAAGGGCACCTGGCGGCGGGTTTTGGGTCCCGGGCGCTACCGGCTGAATCCGATTGGCTACACCATTGACATTATCGACGCGGTGTCGATCCCGGTCGGCTTCGCCGGGATTGTCACCAATCTGTCCGGCGATCCCGCGCCGGAGGGGGCGTTCGCGAAGCCCGGGCAAAAGGGGGTGCGGGAAAACGTCCTGCAGCCGGGGATTTATTACATCAATCCCCGCGAGTACCAGGTATCGGCGGTGGAAGTGGGGGTGAACCAGGTTTCATTGGTCGGTCAGGCCGGGACGGTGGTCTTGACCAAAAACGTGGTGATGGATGAAAACAACCAGATGATCCAGCGCCTGAACCAGAATGTCCTGGAAGAACAAAAACGCCGTCGCGAGGAATACCAGAACGCGGCCTCGAACTTCATGCCCCCCGCGCAGATGGCGAAGCCGCAGGCGCCCAGGCCGCAAGGAGCCGTGCCCATGCCGCAGCGGGAGCGGGACGGCGCGGCCTACTCCGGCGGAGGCATGGCGGATTACGTCGATTCCTTCGCGAACGATCCCGGTGCCGCCGCCCGGCGGATAATCGTCAAGAATCTCCCCGCCGGACAGGCCCCCTCGGCCGGTCCCGGCCGTTCGCCGGTGATGGACAAGGACGTGCCGCCGGCCTTTATCCTGAACCAGTTCGTTAATTTCCCCTCGCGGGACGGCTTCGACATTTCCCTCGACATGACGGTCGAGTTTGAGCTCCGCCCCGAGCGCCTGGCCGCGATTTACCGCGATTACGGCGACCTGCCGGCGGTGGTGGACAAAATCCTCATGCCGCAGATCCTCTCGGTGTCGCGGCTGAAAGGTTCGGCTTACCGCGCCGTCGACTTCATCGCCGGCGAGGGCCGCGAGAAGTTCCAGAACGATCTAACCGACGCCCTGAAAACAAGCCTCGGGGAAAAGAACCTGCTGATTCACAGCGCCCTCATCCGCAATGTCAATGTCCCGGCCCAGATTCTGGAGCCCTTGCGGGTGGCGAGTTTGTCGAAGGAAACGGACCTGACCAACAAGGAAAAGCAGAATACCGCCAAGAAACAGGCCGATCTGAACCGCGAGATGTCCCTCATCCGCCAGTCCGGGGAGCAGGTGGCGCAGGAGACCCAGAAGCTGAAGGCGGAAATCGACGCGGAAATGCATAAGACAGTGGCGACCATCCAGGCCGAGACCCAGCGGGAAGTCGCGTCTATTGACCAGCAAACCGCCGCCGTCGACGCCCAGCGCACCATCGCCCTGGGTGAGGCGCAGGCCGACGCGATTCGCCTGGTGGAGGAGGAGAAGGCGAAGGGCTTTGGTTTGAAGGTGGCAGCCTTTGGCGGCGACGGCGGTGGTTACGCCTTGTATGAATTCGCCAGCCAGTTGAATCCCGATATGAAGATAAACCTGATTCACGCCGGGGACGGAACCCTGTGGACGGATCTGAAGAACGCGTCCCTGGCGGAGATTGGCGGCGCGAAGGATTTGCAGGGCGGGAAAAAATAACCCACAACCAAAGGGCAGCTCTAAAAATAACATTTTTAGAGCTGCCCCAAAGACCATGAAACGGGGAATAGGATTATGGAACAATTGTATCTGGGCAGGATTGTCGCCTTTGCGGTGACGCCGTCGGGGGCTCCGGCGGCTTTGTACCGGGTGTCGTCGCGGTCCTTCCCCAATCGGCTGGCGGCGCCGGCCGGGGACGGCCGTTCGGTGGCGATTGTCCCCAAACCCGGGCACGAGGCGGACATTCAGAAAAACCCCTACATCGCCTACAATGCGGCCCGGCTGGTGGGGGATTACGCGGTGCTGGCGAACGGTTCCCACACCGATCCGATTAGCGAGAAATTGGCCATGGGCTATCCGGTGCGGGATGCGCTCGCCCTGTCCCTGCTGGCGCTGGATTACGAAAAGGACGCCTACAACACGCCGCGGATCGTGGTGGTTGCGGATGCGAGGACCCGCCAGGGCTATTTGGGGACGGTGCGCCACGACGGCCTGGACGTGCGGGCTTTCACCTTGCGTCCCGGGCAGGTGGTGCATTTGTCGACTTACGAACACGCGATTCCGTCGTTGCATTACCTGGGCGATTATATGGCGGACACGGCGGCGGGGGCGTGCGAGTATATTCTTGGGGAAGGCGAGTTCGAGTCTTACGCGAACCCGGTGACGGCGGTGGCGGCGGTGGCGAAGGAGGGGGCGTTTCAGCTGGCGGCGAAGGAATGGGAGGTGAGGTGAAGGGGATTATTTCCCTCGTGGCAGAAAATTATCCTTGTCGTCGCATAAACAAATGAGTTTTACGGAACCTGTCCTTTTCGACCTCTTTCAATATGTCGTCAGCCTCATCACCGAAGCCAATTTCTTCCAACCATTCGCTAACGGTACAGGTTTTGGATTCTTCTTCTTGGGAAACCTTTTCGAACATATATCTCAGCCGCATATCCGGCATTCCCGTCTCAATCATCTCATTTATGATTTCCGCTTTACTCTGGCCGGTATATTCCGCCATGCTATTCAACCAGGTGTCTTGCTTTTCTTCCAGTTTGATGGTGATAGTGGTCATCGTTTCCCCTTTCAAAACTTCTGCTACGATCATGGTCTACTTTGATTATACCCTATCGCATCGCAAAGGCAATCTCCCTCGCCTCACGGTTTTATTTGCCGCATTATTCGGGAAATCCCCTTGCAAAGCGCATTCGGGTGCGGTATTTTTAACATGATTGCATGTCGCCATCGCGCGTGCCCGTTAATGCTACGTTAATGACCTTGCCCAAAGGAGACCCCCACCATGCCCGTCAGCTACAAACAACTCGGACTCGTTAACACCAGGGACATGTTCGCCAAGGCGGTTAAGGGCGGTTACGCCATTCCGGCCTATAATTTCAATAACATGGAACAGATTCAAGCCATCATCATGGCCTGCACCGAAACCAAAAGCCCGGTCATCCTGCAAGTCTCGTCCGGCGCCCGCAAATACGCCAATCAAACCCTCCTCCAGTACATGGCCCAAGGCGCGGTCGAATACGCCAAGGAACTCGGCAAGGGCAAAAACGTGCCGATTACCCTCCACCTCGATCACGGCGACACCTTCGAACTCTGCGTCAGCTGCATCGAATCCGGCTTCAGTTCCGTCATGATTGACGGCTCCCATCACGATTACGCGAAGAATGTCGAGCTAACCCGTAAAGTCGTCGAATACGCCCACAAGCACGACGTGACCGTCGAAGGCGAACTCGGCGTCCTCGCCGGCGTCGAGGACGAAGTCTCGGCCGAACACCACACCTACACCAAACCCGAGGAAGTCGAGGATTTCCTCAAGAAAACCGGGGTCGACTCCCTGGCCATTTCCATCGGCACCTCCCACGGCGCCTACAAGTTCAAGCCCGGCCAAAAAGCGGAAATCCGCCTGGACATCCTCCGCGAAATCGAGAAGCGCATCCCCGGCTTCCCGATTGTCCTGCACGGCTCCTCTTCGGTCCCGCAGGAGCTGGTCAAGAAAATCAACCAATACGGCGGCAAGCTCGACGACGCCATCGGCATCTCGGAAAGCCAGCTCCGCGAAGCCGCCAAATCGGCAGTTTGCAAGATTAACATCGACTCCGACGGCCGCCTGGCCATGACCGCCGCCATCCGCGAAGTCTTCGCGACCAAGCCCTCCGAGTTCGACCCCCGGAAATACCTCGGCCCCGCCCGCGACGCCCTGAAAGACCTCTACAAACACAAAAACGACACTGTCCTCGGCTCCTCCGGCCACGCTTTTGATTGAAGTGCCGGGAAGTTTACCATATGATAAGCAGCGTCGGAAACCGGCGTGGATATGTCCACGCCGGTTTTACTATAAACCGGTGTGCTGGATTAATCATGGGAAGGGGACAAATATGCGGTTGCGGACTAATTTGCGAATTGTGTTGGGCGGAGCCGCCCTGGCCATCCTGATGTGCGCGGCACTGGCGGCGGCGGAACCGATCGTCGACGGCCAGGACATCCCCCTCGAGGAGGCGATGGCGATTGCCGCCAAGGAAACGGGGGGCGCCCGGGTGGTCCGGAGCAAAACCGTGAACAGCCGGCGCGGGAATGTCCACATCATCGATCTGCTGAACAGCGATTACCATTACATCTACGAAATCAATGCCGCCGACGGCGACATCATCGGCTACCAGAAACGGGACATCGTTTATTACCGCCCCGGCCGGGAGCAGGAAAAGGGCGGCGCCGAACTGGCCGCCTCCGCCGCGGTGACCCTGCCCCGCGCCCGGGAAATCGCCCTCAACGCCGCCAGCGGCGGCGAGGTGATGGAAGTCGAGGTGGGGATGCGGAGCGTCCCGCGCCTGGTTTACGATTTCGACATTCTCGTGGGCGGCAAGGAACGGGAACTCCGGGTCGATGCGACCACCGGCGAAATCATCCGCGACAACGACAAGCAGGAGCGGGTGCGCGAGTTCTTCCGCCGTTCGCAGCAACAGCGCCGCGAGTCCGGCGATTGATTGGAACTCGGGGCGCCCCGAAAACGGATTCGGGGCGCCCAGGTGTTTTTAGTGGGGGGGATAGGAATAGCAATGAAAATTAAAACCATCGGGGATTCGTCGGCTTTCCGGGCCGACATCCAGGGACTCCGCGGCATCGCGGTAATCGCCGTCGTTCTATATCACTTCGAAGTTTCCTGGCTGATGGGCGCTTTCATCGGGGTCGACATCTTCTACGTCATCTCCGGCTTTCTCATCTACGGCGTGATCGAACGCGATCTGCTGGCGGGCAAGTTCAGTCTGATCTCCTTTTACGCCCGGCGGGTGAAGCGGCTCTACCCCGCTTTCCTTGCCATGCTGGCCCTGACCATGTTGCTGGCGCGGATCGTTTTTCTCCCCAGCGATTATGTCGACCTGTTCCGCACCATCCGCGCTTCCCTCCTGCAATACGCCAATCATTATTTCTACCGCCATACCGACTATTTCGACGGCGCCGCGATCACCAAACCGCTGCTGCATTTCTGGTCCATAGCGGTGGAATGGCAATTTTACCTGGTTTTCCCCATCATCTTCCTGTTATTGATGCATTGGGGAATCAAGACGCTGCGGCGGGGCGTCTTGATCCTGGCCGCGTTGTCCTTCGCCGCCAGTTTCGTGGTCTTTTTCGAACCGAAAATGGCCTTCTACCTGCTCCCCTTCCGCGCCTGGGAACTCCTGCTCGGCGCTTCCCTGAATTTCCTCATCCCCGCCCCCGAGGTCGACTCCGGGCAAACCGCCACCGGCCCCGCGCCGGTCCGGACCGGGTGGAGCCGCTGGGATTGGGGTTACCTCCTGGGTTTGGCGCTGTTGTTCCCCCCCATGGTGTGCTACGGTTATTGGGAGCCGATATTCCCCGGCCCGGCAGCCCTGCCGTCCTGCCTGGCGGCGGCCCTGCTGATTGCCTGCCACCGGAATAGCGGCCTGACGGTGAAGAAATTCCTGTGTTGGCGGCCGCTGGTGTATATCGGGGAAATTTCCTATTCCCTTTACCTGACGCACTGGCCGTTTCTGGCTTTCTGCCGCTTCGTGCTGCAGGCGTTTCCGGTACGGAACGATTTGTTCTGGGAGTCCCTGGCCCTGGTCTTGTCGATATTGGCAGCGCTGGGCTTGTACTATTGGGTCGAAAACCCCGGACGCCGCCTGACCTGGCGGCCGGGACGGCTGCTGGCCGGGGCGATTGCCGCTTCATTGGCGGTGGGCATGGTCAATTTGCTGTTGGACCGCTATTGGGGCGATGTTCCCCCGCATGACGCGCCCAGGGGTTTGGCTGTAAGCATGGAGGCGCCGAACCTCTACGGAGAGCAGCGGGAGGTGCCGGTGCAATTTTTGGGGAAACCGCTCCGGGACGGGGAACGGGCGGATATGCTGGTTATGGGCGACAGCCACGCGGGGATGTGGGACGCCACCCTGCACCGCCTGGGGGAGGAAAACGCGGCAGGCATCATCATGGTGCCCGGCGACGCGTTTATGCTTGATTACAACCGCGATCCGTTCCGGCGGCATCGGGTGTCGGCGATACAGAACGCGATACGGGAATTGATCCGCCGCCATGCGGTCAGGAAGGTGGTGTTGGCTTATCGCTGGGCCGTGTACACCGGCGAATCGGAACATCCGAAGAACAAAATGAGCCACGAGTTCATGCGGTTGTATCCGATTGATCCTGCCAAAAAACCGGGAACGCACCGGGAAAATGTCGAGACGGCCATCAAACTCGCCCTGGCGGAATTCAAGGAACTGGGGGTGGAGGAAGTGTATTTCGCCATGCCGCTTCCCGAATTCGTCTTTTTCCCTTATCGGGGCGTCATGCTGTCGAAACGCTTTTTCACCAATATCGATTTCCAGGCTTACCGGCAAAGCGCCGCGGAATACCAGGCCCGCCACTGGCTGGCCCTGGAAGTGCTGGGGCGGTACGCCGCCCCGGACCGGCGAATCGATGTGCCGGGCGGGCTATGGCGACTCGGCGGCGGGACGGGATACCCGGTCATGGTGAACGGCAAATGCATTTATTCCGACGACGACCATTTATCGTTCGAGGGCACGGAATTGCTTCGGGATCTGTTCAAGGAGATTCTGCTGCGGAAAGTGGGGAATTGAATCAGAACGCGACCATCATTTGCCCGGCAGGAAGGCGTCGTGGCCGTCCCCGGTTTTCGCCACCATTCGTTTGCTGGTTCTCCCTTCCAGCTCCCGTTTCGTCTCGAGCAGCGAATACACCACCGGCACCACCAGCAAGGTAATCAGGGTGGAGGTGAACAAACCGCCCACCACCGCCCGGGCCATCGGCGCCTGCGCTTCACCGCCGTCGCCCCAACCCAAAGCCAGCGGCACCAGGCCGAGGATGGTCGTCAGGGCGGTCATGAGAATCGGCCGGAGACGCCGGCGGCCCGCCTCCTCGAGGGCGCCCCGGACATTGTAGCCGTCCCGGCGGCGGAGCAGGTTCGCGTAGTCCACCAGGATAATCGCGTTATTGACCACGATGCCCCCGAGCATGATGCAGCCGATCATCGACTGCATGTTGATGGTGGTGTTGGTGAGGAAGAGAATCCCCAAAACCCCGATCGCCGCCAGCGGTACCGAAAACATCACCACAAACGGATCCCGCAGGGACTCGAACTGGCAGGCCATCACCATGTAAACCAGGACCAGGGCGAGAATCACCCCGAAGGTGAGGTCCGACATCATCTTCATCTGGTCTTCGTAATCCGTGCCGAATTGCATGGTGAACCCGGACGGCAGGGGGATGTTGCGGACTTCGTTCCTAAGTTCCGCCATGACCGACCCCAAAGCCCTGGTCCCGTCCAGGGAACCCGCCACCGTGGTCACCCGCTGCTGGTTTTTCCGTTCGATCACCGCCGGACCTTTCCCCGTGTCCACCGACACCACGTTGTTCAACGCCACCTGCCGGCCCTCGGTGTTGGTCAGGGACAGCCCGAGAAGCTGCTCCATGGACATTTTTTCCGCATCCTTCAGGCGGACGTTGATGGGGTATTCCTTTCCCTCCACCCGGAATTGGGCGGCCTGTTTTCCGGCCATGCAGATTTCCAGGAAAGTGGCGATATCCTGCACCCACAGGCCCATGTCGGCAGCCTTGCGCCGGTCGATGCGGATTTGCGCCTCAGGCACCTGGCCGTCCCGGGTGATCCGGGGGTCGGCGACACCGGGGATTTCCCGCATCACCAGGAGGGCCTGTTGCGCCAATTCCTGGGCCAATAGCAGATTGTGGCCGCGAATCTCCACCACCACCGGTTCCGAGGCCCCGCCGCCGCCGCGACCGAAGGAGCGCCCTTCCTGGACCCGGATTTCCATGCCGGGGACGTTCGCGAACAGCCGGCGCAGATCGTTGGCGACCTGTTCGGTGCTCCGCATGCCGGCCCGCTGGCGTTCCTCGCGGGTGCCCAGGCGGACATTGATGTTCGACTGGTTGGTGGCGACGCCGCTCCAGGAACTGCCGCCGACGCTGCTGATCATCGCCCTCGTTTCCGGGACATTGGCGAGGATGGCCTTTTCCAGCTCCCGGGTGCGTTCGCTGTTCAGTTCGAGGCGAATCCCCGGGTCCATCAGGGCGTTGACGATGACCGAGCCTTCGTCGGTTTTGGGCATTTGCTCGACGTCGATTTTGCGGCTGAGGAAGATGCTGCCGATTAATAGGCCCAGGGTGACCAGGAGGGTCAGCCAACGATGTCCCAGGCACCAGGTGATGGCGTGCTTGTATTCGTTTTCCATGCGCCGGAAGGCGGCTTCGCTGGTGTTGAAGACCAGCTTGACCAGGCCTTTGCGCTCGGTAGTGCCTTGGGCGCGGAGCATTTTCGCCGCCAGCATCGGCACCAGGAACACCGCCGCCGCAAGGGAGCACACGAGGGAGAAGGCGACCACCAGGGCGAATTCGCGGAACAGCAGACCCGCCATCCCTTGGATGAAGGTGAGGGGGAGGAAGACGACCAGGGTGGTGAGGGTGCTGGCGACGATGGCGGCGAAGACTTCGTCGACGCCTTTTTCGGCGGAATGTTCGGGGCTGAGCTTTTCCTCGTCGCTGATGCGGTAGATGTTTTCCAGAACAACGATGGAATTGTCGACCAGCATGCCGACCCCGAGGGCGAGGCCGCCGAGGGTCATCAGGTTGAGGGTCAGGCCGTTCCAGTAGAGTACGGCGAAGGTGGCGATGATGGAGACGGGGATGGAGACGGCGATGACCAGGGTGGAGAGGATGTTCCGTAAAAATATCAACACCAGGATGATGGCCAGGAGACCCCCGGTGATGGCGGAGGTCGAGACGTTGTTGATGGAATTGTTGATGTAGTCGGCGGCGTTCCGGATGATGCGGATGTCGAGGTTGTGGTATTCCTCCTGCAGGCGCTTGATTTCCTCGACGACCCGGGCGGCGACCTGGACGGTATTGGCGCCGGACTGGCGCATGATGGCGACGCGGACGCCGTCTTCCGCATTGATGCGGGAGATGCGGCGTTGCCGGGCCATGCCGTCCTCGACGGTGGCGATGTCACCGATGCGGATGGGGACGCCGTCGCGCATTTTGATGACGGTCTGGCGTATTTCCTCGACCGAGGTGTATTCCCCCGGGGCGCGGATGGTGATTTCGTGGTTCCCCTGGTCGACGTAGCCGGCGGGGCGGTTGATGTTGGCCCGCTTCAGGACGGCCATGACCACGTCCAGGCTCACCCCCAGGGCCCGGAGGCGGTAGGGGTCGACTTCGATGGAGATCTCCCGCTCGCGGCCGCCGAAGATCATCATGGAAGCGACGCCGGTGATGGATTCAATGCGGAATTTGATTTGGTCCTCGATGACCTTACGCATTTCCACCGGGTCCATCTGGCTGGAAATCCCCACGAAGATGATGGGCATGGCGGAGTAGTCGAACTTGAAGAGGACGGGGCGGTCGCAGTCGTCGGGGAGGCGGCCCATGATCCGGTCGAGGCGGTCGCGGATGTCGGAGGAGGCGACGTCGAGGTCGGTCCCCCAGCCGAATTTCACCGTGACGTTGGAGTTGCCTTCCGAGGAGCTGGAGGACACTTCCTCGGCCCCGGGGACCGCCGCCATGGCTTCCTCAATCGGCCGCGAGACCAGCTCCTCGACGATTTCCGGGCCGGCGTTTTCGTATTCGGTGCGGATGGTAATGGTGGGGTCGGTGATGTCCGGCATCAGGTCAACGGGCAGCCGGAGGAGGGAGATGGTCCCGAGAATGACGACGATCAGGGTGACCATGGTGGTGAATATGGGGCGGTGAACGGCGAATTTGGCGATGGTCATATGCCGTCCGCCTTGGCCGTGACGGCGGCGTCGGGTTGTTGTTCCGCCGCGTGGGCGCTGGCGGGCAGGGTGCTTTGCGGCGAGCGTACCCCCGGCGCCGGCGTCCCGCGTTCCTGGCCCTGCCGTCCGGGTTCGGAGCCGGGTTTGCCTTGGGCCGGCCTGGGGTCTTCGGCTGGACCGCCGGTTTTGCCGGGCGGGGCGATGATGCCGGCGGTGTTGTCGGCGACGCGGATGCCGATACCGTCCTTCAGGAGGTGCTGGCCCAGGACGACGACTTCGCGGCCGAGGAGGTCGTCACCGTCAATCGCCTGGACGAATTTGCCGTCGACGATGCCTTCGACGATGGGTTGGAAGGCGGCCTGGTTTTGTTCGTCGTTAACGATATAGACGCCGCGACGGCCGTCGTCGCGGCGGACGATGGCTTCCTGCGGGACGGCGACGGCGTCGTTGGCGCGTTCGAACTCGATGTTGGCCCGCACGAACATGCCGGGTTTGAGGAGGCGCTCCCGATTGTTGATGGCGATTTCGATTTCGGCTTCACGGGAGAGATTGCCGAGTTCCTGGGGAATGCGGGAAATTTCCCCGGGGAAGATCTTGCCGGGAAAGGCGTCGGAGGTTACGGTAACGGGGCCGTGCATGACGATTTTCGGGTATTCCTTTTCGCTGACCGGGATGATGGCCCGGACGGTCGAAATGTCCAGGATGGACAGTATGGGGGTGTTCGCCGCGACCAATGCCCCCGGATCGACCATGCGGGCGCCGATGACCCGTTCGTCGGGATCGGCTTCCCAGTTGGCGCGGATGCGGGTGTAGCCGAGCTTCACTTCGGCGGTTTTGAGTGCAGCCTGGGAGAGGCGTTCCTGGGCGATGGAAGTTTCGAACTTGGCTTCGGCGGCTTTGAGGGTGGCGTCGGCCTTGTCGTAATCCTGAACCGATATGACCCGTTCGTTCCGGAGGTTTTCCATGCGGTCGAAGTCCCGGCGGGCGATTTCCAATTGGCTTTCGGCGTCATTGGCGTTGGCCATGGCGACGCGGAGGTTCGCTTCCGCCTGCTCGACGGCGAGGACGTATTCATCGTCGTCGAGAATGGCGAGGACGTCGCCTTTCTTGACGCTGTCGCCAACATTGTAGAAAATGTGCTCGACGATGCCGGCGATTTTTGGGGCGGCGTCGTAGCGTTCCTCGGCTTTGACGGAACCGGTGAAGAGGACGCGGTCCCCCAAGTCGGCGCGTTGGATTACGGCCGTTTCGACGGCGACGCTGCCGGGGCCTTTCCGCTTTTGCTTGACGTCGGTTCCGGTGGTGAAGTATTTCCAGCCTACCGCGCCGACGGTTGCGGCGAGCACCAGAAAAATCAGAAATTTCCGCATGGGTGTGTCCTTGTGGACATAATGGCATATAAAAAAACCGGGTCAACCGCCGCCTATTTTACTGTCGAAAATCGTACGTCTGCCTACCCTGTGGACTTTTCGAAGCAATCGCGGGGCTGTTTGCCGATTTTCTCGGAAAGTCGACTACCTTGCATCCAATATCTTATCGGACTTTTCGGCTAAAATATTGACTTGGTTTGCCGGCGGCATCTATATCGCCTGACTGCGCTGAAGGGTAGTCCATTCATATGTAGTGTTCATAGAAAGCAGGTTATGTCAAAAAAAACGCAAAAATCGCCCCCGCCCCTGGAAAAAATCCTGCCCCTTCGCTTCCTGGTTCTCGACGTCGACGGAGTAATGACCGACGGCGCCATTGTTTACAGTTCGAACGGCGAGGAATGGAAGGCGTTCAACGTCAAGGATGGCGCCGGCATAAAGTATTGGTTGCGCGCCGGACACTCCGCCGGGATTATCACCGGGCGGGCCAGCCCGGTAGTGCTGCGCCGGGCCAAGGAATTGGACATAACCCTGGTGGAGATGAACGCCAAACAGAAAGCGCCGGCGTTGGAGCGCATGCTGGCGGCGGCCGGAGTCAAACCGGAAGAGGCCGCGATGATCGGGGACGATTTGCCGGACCTGCCGATTTTCCGCCGGGTGGGGTTGGCGGTGGCGGTGGCGGACGCGGTGGATGAGGTGAAGGAAGCGGCGGATTTGGTCACCACCAGGAAAGGCGGGAAGGGAGCGGTCAGGGAAGTGATAGAATATTTACTTAAAGCCCAGGATCGGTGGGGGGGAATTATGGAGAGGTATTTGTGATATTGCGGGAATGGGATACCGGGGTTATAATTACCAGCAAACCAAATTGGCAATAACGCCCGTCGCAAGGACGGGCGTCGGCAGGCGGGATCTACCTTCGGGTGGTCCGGGTTTTGCTGCCACTACGCCGTTTGATAGGGACAGCCCGGAGACCCCGGGTCCGGGGTTGTTTCAAGGCCAGCACCTCGTCGACGCTCAGACCGGTTAGCTCGGCGATATCTTCAATCGGATATTTTTTCCGAAGGGCATTTTTGGCGATGCGCATTGCCCTTTCCTGTTCACCTTTTTCTTGGGCGATGCGACTTTGTTCCTCGGTGATACGTTTCTGTTCTTCGGCATTGCGTTTCTGTTCTTCGGCATTGCGTTTCTGTTCCTCGGCATCGCGTTTGTGTTCCTCGGCGATGCGTTTATAATAGTCAATCCGGGATATCTCGTCCATACGGGCCATTTCGCGGCTTTCCGCGCGTTGCCGGCGCAGGTTGCTGGCGCTCAAATCCACTAAAACTTCGCAGGCTTTGGCAATTTGGGGTTCGCGTTTGGCTGCCATTTGGAGATCTCCTTTGTTTTTGGCGCCGAAAAAACGGAGCCAGGGCCACAGTGCCGTGGTGTCGTCACGGCGGGGGAGTTTGGGTAGTTCAAGAACATGGATTTCCAGCAGTCGACCCGGAAATTCGTGTTTGGCATCCTGGTCGTAAAGCGTGTAGCGGTGGTGATAGGTTGAGCCTTCGTCAAGGATGTTATGACCGGCGATGACAATACTGATTACTCGCTGAATTTTATTGTAGTGTTCACCTTTGCCCACCTGTTTAGTGATCAGCCTGGAGGAATAGTAAACCATGCGTTCCGGGAAATATTCCTGATGGTTGACCTGAACCTCGACATGAATCAGGTAACCGGATTTGGTCTTAATTATCAAGTCCAGAATACCGGTTTTTCCCTCGACGGTTTCCTTGGTCAAAATGGGATTGAGTATGGTGACGCTATCATATTCTTCCGGCGGCACATTGATTACCGCTTGCAAAAATTTGATTAGGATGGAGCCGTTTTCCTGGCGGCCCAATATCGACTTAAAGGCAAAATCGCACATGGGTGATAAAATAAGCCGAACCATTTTTATCCTTTGTCAAATTTTTCGCATTTCCATTATAGCAAACCAGCGTCAGTATGCAACTTTTGGTCCGGGCTGTTAAGCAGGGTATTTTCACCAAGCTCCGTTGCCATGACCATAGGGCACCACTATCAATAGCATTTTAGAGCCGCCCCATATTTAGGATAAACCGTCCATGCCGAATCCCCGCATTAAACCGAATCGGTGCGGTATGCCGATTCCCGTGGCCGCCATCATCCTGTCCCTTCTGTTCGTCAACGCCGTTTTGGTCGCCACCGGCCCCTGTCACGCCGGCGAAGTCGACTCCGACGCGGCCCCTTCGCCGGCGCCGGTCGCCGCCGGTCAGCCCTACGAACAAATCCGCTATCCCACCTTCTCCGATTCCGGCCGCCTTCAATCCCTGCTGGAAGCCGAATCGGCCGAAGCCTACAACCTCACCCAGGGCAGCCCCAGCATCAATCTCAGGCGCGTGGTCATCACCATTTACGACGACTCCGAGGAAGCGCTCAAAATCACCCCCGACGACCAGCCCCTGCCGGTCAAAATCACCATAACCTCCGACAAGGGGTTTTTCTCCCGGCGTCCTCCCGAACCAGGAGAAAACCCCGAGGAAATCGCCAATCTGGAGGGAAACGTCGTCGTCAGGCACATGCGTTCGCCATTCGGCCCCAATGCCGAAAAAAATTCCCGCGCCGGCCGGAACGCCGGACGCCGTTCCAAGCTCGATCCCGGCGTCGAGACGGAAATCCACTGCCAGCACGCGGAATGGAACAACAGCCAGCGCATCCTGAAAAGCGACAGCGAAGTGGAATTTTTACAGGAAAACAGCCGCATCACCGGCAACGGTTTCCTCTATATCGCCGACGACTCCGCCCTCGAAGCCGGCCCCAACGCGAAAAATTACAAGGAATGGGGCGGGGTGGTGTTTATTCAACATAACGCCCGCATGGAAATCGACTCCCCCGGCGGCTCCAACCCGGCCGGCCGATCCAGCGAACGAACGGAAATCACCTGCCGCGACACCGCCAGCTACAAACTGAACGAACGCGAGGTACAGTTCGAACGCGACGTCAAAACCCGGCGACCGGGACTATTGATTGAATCCGACATTCTCAAGGTCTCCCTGCGCCGCCCCGAGGATCCGCTGCCGGAGGGCGCGACGCCCGGCGGTGAAACGCCCCTCCCGGGACAGGTCAAGACCATCGTCGCCACTATCGGCAAGCGTCCCGGATCGGTGGTGATCACCGGTTACAAAGTGGATGAAAAGACCGGCGCCGAAACGGTCCAGTATTCCGCCCGCGGCGGCCGCGCCGACTACGACTACGACACCAATCGGATTAACCTGACGGACACCCGCGAGCAACGCTGGCCCGAAGTCGAATTCGGCCCCGACAAGGACCGCATCACCGACGGCTCCCTCACCTTTGTTTTCGCCCAGGTCAAAGCTCCGCCCCCTCAGAAGGTCGCTCTCCGGCCGCAGGCGGACTCCGGAGCCGGCCGGGGGGAAACGGTCCTCGACAGCCTCACCACCACCGGCGGCCGGGGCGAGGTGGTTCTCCGTTCGCAGCGGGACAAGGACTCCGGCCCGGTCATCCCCACCATCGTCAATTACCAGGGCGAAATGAGTTATCAGCGTGCCGACGGCCGCATCCGTTTCCTCAAGAAAGTCAATCTGCGCCGGGGCGACCTCGCCATCACCGCGGAAATCCTCGACATCCGCCTCTCATCGGCCGGAAATTCCGTCGAACCGAACCAGGTCGACAAAATCACCGCCGAAAACGAGGTCGACATCAAATCCGGCGAATATCACGCCAAAGCCCACCGCGCCGAGTACGACGTCTTTCAAGGCCCGGTGGGGCAAATCGGTTCCGGACTCGACACCCTCCGTCTCTTCGGCCCCCCCCGCGCCACGCCGCCGCATCCCTGGATTCGCGACCAAATCGGCAATCAAATCACCGCCCCGGAAATCCACATGCAGCGCCTCACCGCCGAGGCGGGACACCGCAACCAGCACCTGCTGGTCGCGCGCGGGGGCGTCTCGGTCTGCGATTTCGTCCACAAGGGGAAGAATGGGGGGGAGAAGGACCGCATCGTCTCCGTGAAGTGCGAACGCGGCATGGAATATAATCAGGCCAATAAAAAAGCCCGCTTCGAAGGCCAGGTCATGGCCTCGTCGGATGCGCCGGAGGACAATTACGTTCTCACTTCCGAACGGCTTATTCTCGACTTCGAGGAGTCCCCCGACCCGGACAAGCCGGGCGAGGTCGTCACCTGGATTCGCCGCATCACCGCCGAGGGGACAGCCCGGCTCATGCAGGACATGCGCATCTGCGAAGCCATGAACATCATCCGCGACTTCCCCACCCAGGATCCGAAGAAGGGGGACATCTACCTCCAGGGCCAGGACGCGAAGGACGGCCGCCCGCCCATGCCGGCAGTTTACCGGGAACAAACCGGCGACCAGGTCGGCTCGATGTTCGTCTCCCCCCTCATCAAGGCGACGGCGAACGGCGATCACATCCAGGCGAACGGCCCGGGTCAATTGTCCATGCCGGACGAGGATTCGCGGGAGGTCCCGCAGAAGCGTTCGGAAATCCATTTCGAAGGCGCGGCCAGCTACGAGGCGCAATTGGCCGGCCAGACCTCCGAGGCGCGTTTTTGGGGCGGGGTCAAATTGAATTACCCCTCGCGCTCGGTTTATGTGGTGGCGGATGAAATGGACGCCCGTTTCATCCGCGACAATACGAAAACCGCCGCCGCTGCCGCGACCTTCGCCGGCACCGGCCAGAATGTCGAACTCGAACACATCGGCCGCCTCCGGCGGGTCACCGCCCGGCAAAACGTCAAACTCGAACACGCCAAACCCCGCGGCGGCCGTTCCGTCGCCGCCGGGGACATCGGGGTGGTGGAGTTCACCGGCCAGGGTAACATCATCCGCCTCACCGCCGACAAACAAATCGACGCCCGGCGGTTCGTCATGGCCAAGGACGCCGACGGCATGACCATCCGCTCTCCCGAGCTGGAGATTCGCGAAGCCCAGGGCATCACCCGGGCGGCCGGTCCCGGCGACGTGCAGATACCGGCCAGCCGGGCTTCGGACGGCGGAAACGCCCGGCCGACCCGTATTTTATACGGCGAAAACGGCTCCCTGGTGTACAATGAGCTTGCCCTGAACATCAAAGTGTCGGACAATGTCCGGATTGTGCAGCCCGGTATCGACGGTAACTGGTCGTACCCAAGTTTGGACGGCATTTGCGAACGCATGGACATCATCCTGCTGGAGCCGCCGCAGGCGGACATGCGCGGGGACGACGCCTTGATGCGCATCTCCCGCATGGACGCGATGGGGAACGTCCTCTTGCGGGTTTACGCCGAGCCGCCGCCGGAGAACCCGTCCATGGAATGGTATCTCCGTCCGGGCACGACATTTTACACCCGGGGGGATCAGGCGACCTACGACATCCAGGGCGGGGAAATTTCCATTTTCCGGCACGACAACAAACAGCCTCAGCTCCTGCTCAACATCGTCGACGGCGGCGGGATTTCGCGCCGGCAGCGCCTTACGGCGGATCGCTTTGTGCTTCACCCCAACGCCAAGCCGGCGCGCTGGAATTTCGAGGGGAACATGGAATCGACGACCATTCGCGACGGCGAGGCCTTCGATTTCGCAGGGTATTAGGGGCGGCGATTAAAGTGAAGGCAGACATGAATCCAGACCACGACGATCCCCGATTGCAGACCGCCGCGCGACTGGTGGCGGAGAATCGTCCCGACACGGCGATTGAGCTTCTCTTCGAAGCCTGGTCGGCCGAGCCGGACAATTCCGATCTGGCTATCGCCTACGCTTCGCTTTTGGCCCGGGTGGGCCGGGAGAACGAGGCGGAAGAATTGTTTTCATCCCTGGCGGACGATTGTCCCCGGGACGGCAGGGTGTGGAACAATTGGGGCTACCTGCTGCTGACCCGTGGCGAAACGGAACGGGCGGTGAAGAAGCTGGAACTGGCGTTGAATCTCTGCCCGGACGACTTCGAGGCGACGGTCAATATGGGTATCGCCCTGGACCGGCTGGAACGTTCGGCCGACGCCTTGGCGTTTTACCGCAAGGCGGAGGCGCTGCACCCCGATTCCCCGGTTCTGCACAACAATATCGGCGCCGCCCTCTGGAGATTCGGTGACGGCGAGGGAGCGTTGAACTCGTTCCGGCGGGCATTGGAACTGAATCCCCACGACGCCAGCGCGGCGAACAACATGGGGATTATCTGGATGGCGAAGGGGGAGTATTCGGCGGCCGAGACCTATTTCCGCCAGGCTCTGGAGATTGACCCGGACAGCCAGGCGGCGCGGAGGAACCTGGGGGTGGCGACGCGGCAGCGGAAAGCGGCGGAAGAGAGGTAGGGAACGGGGATTCAATCCTCGGGTGATGGGCAGCTTTAAAAACAGCATTTTGAAAACTGCCCGTATGTCGATTGCGATTATGTAACAACAGGACTTTTGCAAAATCACCATTCAAACCGCCGAATGGCGATTTTGTAAAATCAAAAACCCTTGAAATTCGGACAAAAACGATTTTTGCAAAGTGGCGATTGGCGGTTTAATCGCCACTTTGCAAAAGTTCAGTAACAACACTTTCTTACAATGTTGTCAGCCTGCCGGCATCACGTTCCATTTGTCAAAAATACAGAGGATAACGCCCATGTTGAAAAGCCGCCTATCGGTTCTTGCCGGCATTGCCCTGACGCTATGCGTGGCGATGGCGTTCCCTTTCCCCGCTACCGCGGATGCGGCGATGTTCGGGTTTTTCCGGAAAAAATCCGGCAAGAACGCGAAGAAAGGCACCCGCAACGGCGGCTGGTTCCCCCAGTCCGGCGATGTGGCGGATCTGGAGCCGATCGGCAAAATGCAAACCTACAAGGGAAGCGGCTTTCAGGAGCTGTACGGCGCCGCCGGCAACCGTTATATCGAATACGGCCTGACCAGCATGATGTCGGCGGACTATTCCTACGGTGCGAACGACGGCAAGGTGAGCCTGGAAATCGCCACCATGACCAGCCCCACGGCGGCGGCGGGCCTTTTTCATTACCACCGGGGTAAAATCCTGAAGGGTCAGGGGGAGAGCGTGGATGTCGGGGCCGAGGGTTTGGTCGACACCGCGCGGGAGGGCCGGAACCTCTACTTTTACCGTTCGAACCTGTTTGTGAAGATCGTTTATTCCGGAAAGGGCAAGGCGCCTTCCCTCTTGCCGATTGCCGAGTATGTCGACAGCCATTTGCCGACCGGCCTGGACGCCAAACCGGACGGCTTCGAGTACATCGACGTCGAGGGCATAGCTCCGGAGACGATAGCCCTGACGAACGGCTATGCCTTCAGCCTGCCCTTTTTGCCGCCGGCGGTGCGGGCGAGCGCTCCGGCGGGGGGGAGTCCGGCGTCGGACCTGTTCATCTGCACGAAGCCGCGGGATTCCGAGGCGGAGGAGATGTATACCGCCTACAACGCCTATTTGCGCCTGCACGCCGAGTATCACGAGGAATACCAGCGGGACGGCATGAAATTCACCAAGGGGGTGGATCCGAACCAGGGCCGGGTTTTGTTCACGAATTACCGGAATGCCCTGATTATCGCGGCGCGGCCGGACGGCTATGAAAAGGGCGAAGCGCTGATTGAGAGGGTGATGGCACAGATTGACGAGACCCGGGGGGCTTCGCAACAGGGCGAGGCGGTGGCCAGCAAGAGCGGGGGTAAGGTGGACAAGGCGCAGGGGGAGGAGAAGGCACCCCGGAAAAGACGTGGACTATTCGGGATATTTCGGAGAAACCGGGAATAATATACCGAACGCCTGACTCAATTGCGAAGACCGCGTTAACACAAACCGCATTAACACAGAGGCATAAAGCGCACAGAGGACACCACCCCACACGTCATTCCGGCGAGTTACGCTTCCCCCCGGTTCAATGTTTATGGCGCCGGAATGACGTGTGGGGTGGTGTCCAGGGTACCAGGGTGCGGATTGACGTAACTGAATTGAGATGCTCCAGTTTGAATGGTGATTTTGCAAGACTTCAGTTTTAATAATTTCCTTACCAGTATGTGGTTTGGTAGATTATTGCGGTTCTCTGTGTCCTCTGTGCCTCTGTGGTAAATAAAACTTTTCACAATTTCACTCCGCTGGCAGAATATTAGTATTTTCACCATTTCAAGCCGACATAGGTCCCTCCAATCATGCCCGATCCCACCCCGTTCCCCGAGATCCTGGCCCAATTCAACCAGGACCCCCGAGCCATGCTGCATAGAAACCCCGGTCTATGGCCCATAAACAAACCCAGCGGGCCCTCCAGCAACCTGGTGGTGGTGCGGGCCCGCAAGGCCCTGAACACCAAGCGCCTCGGCCATGCCGGAACCCTGGACCCGCTGGCCTCCGGGCTCCTGCTCCTGCTGGCTGGGAATGCCACCCGGCTTTTCGATTTATTGCAGGAACGGCCGAAAACTTACCGGGCCGGATTCAAATTGGGGATGCGCACCGACTCGCAGGACAGCACCGGAACCGCCCTCGCCGAATTCACGCCGGATCGGAAACCTCCCCTGGGCGAAACGGAAGTGACGGCGGCACTGACGCCGTTTATCGGCGAAATTTTCCAGACCCCTCCCATGCACAGCGCCATCAAGAAAGACGGTCAACCCCTTTACAAATTGGCCCGGAAAGGCTTGACGGTGGAACGTTCCGCCCGGCCGGCGACGGTGTACGCATTACGCCTGGAAGAGTTCGACGGCACGGACGGAATCCTGGAAATGACGGTGTCGAAGGGGTTTTACGTCAGAACCCTGATTGACGATCTGGGCCTGGCCTTGGGTTGTGGCGGGGTGATGACCAGTTTGGTGCGAACCCGGATCGGCGAGTTCAGCCTGGACGACACGGGGGGAGCGGAGGGTTTGGCATTGTTTTGAGGATGCGGCTTTCGGGGAAACGGATTGACCGGGAGGCACTTTATCATTACGATAAATCAGCGACGCCGTAGAGTTATCATATTGATATAATATCCTGCCTGGGCGCCTTCGGTTTGGGCGGTAATTATCATAATTTCCTGTAGTTAAACAAGATGCCGCAAACTCTAGACGGTCTATGGTTATGGCAAGATGTTTGCATATTCTGAAACAACCATAACGCCATTTCATCAACTACCCCTGCAAAAGGAGTCAACCATGGATCCGAAAGATGTATCCTTCTTCTACAATCCGAAGAAACTCGCCCCCGGCAAAGGCGCCAGCCTGGCCAATTATTCCGCCGCCGAAGCCAAGAAAGTCCTGAATTACCATAAAGGTTTCCGGGAATATGCCCCCACGCCCCTGGTCAATCTGAAAAACCTCGCCAAAAGTTTCGGCGTCGGGCGTCTTTACGTCAAGGACGAGTCGAAGCGTTTCGGCCTGAACGCCTTCAAGGTCCTGGGGGGCGCCTATGCCCTGGGCCGCATCGTGGCGGAAAAACTCGGCAAGAACATCGAGGACCTCACCGTCGAGGAAATCCGTTCCCCCGAAACTAAAAAGAAAACCGGCACCATCACTTTCGCCACCGCCACCGACGGCAATCACGGCCGCGGCGTGGCCTGGACCGCCCAGCAGCTCGGCCAGCACGCGAAAATTTACATGCCCAAAGGCTCTGCCGAAATCCGCGCCCAGAACATCCGCGCCACCGGCGCCGAGTGCACCATCACCGAGGAAAACTACGACGGCGCCGTTCGCATGGCCAATGCCGCCGCCGAAAAAAATGGCTGGGTCATGGTTCAGGACACTGCCTGGGAAGGCTACGAGAAAATCCCCACCTGGATTATGCAGGGTTACATGACCCTCGCCATCGAGGCCCTGGAACAGATGCGGGCCGACGGCGTCGACGCCCCGACTCACCTCTTCCTCCAGGCCGGTGTCGGCTCCTATGCCGGCGGGGCTCTCGGTTACCTGGCCGCGACGCTCGGCGACAAGTGTCCGGTCACCACCATTGTCGAACCCCGTCTCGCCGACTGCATCTACCGTTCCATGACCGCCCTGGACGGCAAGCCCCACATTGTCACCGGCGACATGCCCACTCTCATGGCTGGTTTGGCCTGTGGCGAACCTTCCACGGTCGGTTGGGGCACCATTCGCGATTACGCCACCGCCGCCATTGCCTGCGAGGATTATTTCGCCGCGAACGGCATGCGGATTCTCGGGAATCCTCTGCCGGGCGACCAGGCGGTCACTTCCGGTGAATCCGGCGCCTGCACCACGGGTGTCCTTGAATACATTTGTAAGATGGGGAAGGACATCAAGGAGAAGCTGGGTATTACTGACAAATCGAACGTACTTCTTATTTCGACTGAAGGTGATACTTCTCCGGAGCTTTATCGGGATATTGTTTGGCATGGCAAATATCAGGATGGGGAGAGGAAGTAGGGGGAGACGGCGGCATAAAGGCAGTAAAATAGCGGTAAAATAGCGGTTCAATAAAATCCAGCCGAATGGCTGGTTGCGGGGTTCCAAAGGGGGCGCAACCAGCCCCCTTGTCGAAACGCGGTTTGTTTTTTAATGGATAATGAAATTATCCCATTAAAAAATTTCCTCTACGGAGCAAAGCGTCA
>JAVBRG010000147.1:0-6346 GCA_031548195.1 Planctomycetota bacterium
AATGACGTGCGGGGAGGAGTCAGGCGTAATCGGAGGCGCTGTGAAGTTCGCTAGAAACCTATGCCGGCCTCATACGCGTCTGGACCACCCTGTCACGCCAGAACCCGCCCCGCCCGTCATTCCGGCGCCGGGAACGTCGAACCGGGGGGGAAGCGTTACTCGCCGGAATCCAGGCCGATAAACCGTCGCTACGTCGCTCGGTGGTTCCACTAAACGCCCTGTCAGTGTCGGAACTTGCACCACCGTAAGACAAAGAGCAAACGCCACGGTAGCGATTGTCTATCGGCCTGGATTCCGGCGAGTTCTGCCTCACCCCGGTTGAACGCTTCCGACGCCGGAATGACGTGTGGGATCAGGTCCGATGTGACAGGACAAAAAGTTTTGTTTACACAAACTTGAGATGCGCCCGTCGCGTCTCCGATCGAGTGCTTGTCGAAGAAATAGAAAAAAATGTTTCCCTCCGCCTGAACGCGGGTACAAGCCATAATTGAAAGTGCTGCCGATCGCGAGGGCGGAACTTTCGCGGTAGCGAAGGAAGTACCCGTTCGGAAGCCCGGTTGCACGGGGTCCGGGGGCTTTTTCAGGCGCGCAAGTGCAATTTAACCGGTCACGGGGACGGGCGGGTGGTGAGGCCTCCTATTGCCGCGCCGGGGTTGCCCTGACCAGGCGGCTCCAAAAAATCACCCTCCGGGCTTCGGTAAGGATCCGCCGGGCTTCCGTTCCTTATTTCTTTTAAGGAGCGGCGTCGGTCATTCAATCTTAGACAATGGAAAAAACAGCATGCGGAACGAAACCTCCAGCCGCAATTGGCGCGAACTGGGCATTTTCATCGCCTTCATCGCCCTCCTCCTGGTCATGGCCGCGGTCTCCAAGGGGAACAGCATCGCGCCACGGAACCTCATCCTGGTCGTCAAACAGGCCTCCATAAACGGCATCCTCGCCGTCGGGATGACCTTCGTCATCATCGCCGGCGGCATCGACCTTTCCGTCGGCTCCATCCTCGCCGTCGCCGGGGTCGTCGCCGCCATGTTCGCCCACCCGGGTGAATACCATCTGGCTGTGCCGATTCTCCTCGCCCTGGGGGTCGGTCTGGTCCTCGGCATCATCAACGGCACCATCGTCGCGGTCGGTAAAATCCCCCCTTTCATCGTCACCCTCGGCATGATGACCATGGCGCGGGGCCTCGCCCTCATCCTTAGCGGCGGCTCGCCGATTTACAATCTGTCGAAGGATTTCGAAGCCCTGGCCGGCGGCTTTTTCCCGCCCGGGCAAGCGGCCTATCGGATTCCCATACTCGCCGTCTACTTCCTGGTCACCGTCCTCTTCGGCGCCTTCCTCCTCACCAAAACCGTCTTCGGCCGCCACGTCTACGCAGTCGGGGGAAATGAAATGAGCGCCCGCGTTTCCGGCTTGAGCGTCGGAGGGGTGAAGGTGGCGGTCTACGCCATTTCCGGCCTACTGGCCGGCCTGGCCGGGCTTCTCCTCGCCTCCCGAATCGTGTCGGGGAATCCGAACTCCGGCTCCGGCTACGAACTCGACGCCATCGCGGCAGTGACCATCGGCGGCGTAAGCATGTCCGGCGGCTCCGGCCGCTGGTACGGGGCGGTGGTGGGGACCCTCTTCATCGCGGTGATGGGGAACGGCCTGGATCTATTGGGCATGCAATCGCATCTGCAACTCATCATCAAGGGTGCAATCATCATTCTGGCGGTATTGTACGACCGGCACGCCAAGCAATAGAACATTTTTAGGGCTGCCCCTAAGTTTGTACCGGAACGGCTTGTTCCCCGATTACCGTAATCAAGCCTGACAGGCGTTGTTTGCATAGAACAGACTCAACCATCTTTTACAAAGGAGAACAGGAATGGGCAGCAAACGTTACAGCGGGGTTTGCATTGTTGCGGCGCTCTTCATGGTTTTGGCGGCGGCGCCGGTTCGGGCGGGCGAGGAAACGGTCGCCCTGTGCATGAGCCACATGTCGAACGCCTTCACCATCGAAATGTCCGACGCCATCAAGAAACGCGCCGCCGAACTGGGCCTGAAGCTCATCGTCAATGACGGCGGCAAGGACGCGGCCCGGCAAGTCGGGCAAATCGAGTCCCTGATCGCCCAGGGTGTCGACGGTATTATCGTCGAAGCGGTTTCGGTTGACGGCATTCAGCCGGCGGTGAATCTGGCCAAGGAAATGGGCGTTCCCCTGGTCACCGTCAACCAGAAAGCCACCAATCAGGATAACGCCACCTCTTTCGTGGGCGTGAGCCACGAGGACGGCGGCGAATTGGAAATGGCCGAATGCGCGAAGGCGCTGGGGGGCAAGGGGAATGTCGCCCTGCTCCTTGGGCCGATGGGCTCGGACGCGCAGATTGGCCGTTCGGCCGGTTACAAGAAGATTCTCGCCAAAAATCCCGGCATGTCGGTAGTGTTCGAACAAACCGCCAATTGGGACACCGAAGCCGCGCTGAAACTGGTCGAGAACTGGCTGCAGACCGGCAAGCAAATCGACGCGGTCGTCGCCCAGA
Source organism: Planctomycetota bacterium (assembly GCA_031548195.1). Taxonomy (GTDB): domain Bacteria; phylum Planctomycetota; class SZUA-567; order SZUA-567; family SZUA-567; genus JAJBSZ01. The sequence continues at coordinate 2,520 of JAVBRG010000147.1, forward strand.
ACGACGGCATGGCCCTTGGCGCCCTGAAGGCGGTCGAAGACGCCCAGCTCGGCGCCAAGATCAAGGTCTACGGCCTGGACGCGGTTCCGGACGCTCTTGCCGCCATCAAGGACGGCCGGCTGACCGGCACGGTCTCCCAGAACACGGCGCTCCAGGGTTCCCGTTCCGTCGACGTGATGAACGACGCCTTGCAGGGCAAGAGTGTGGCGAAGGAAGTGATAGTGCCGCAAATGTTCATCGACAAGAAAAACATCGCCGAATTTGTGAAATGATCCGTGACTCGACAAGAAAAGCCCTCGCCGATTTTATAAAATGTACCATGCATCGAATTTCTGGCGTGGACATATCGCACCATGTTCCTGGCGACAAAAAATCGAGATGTCCTTGACGCGCCGGCGTATTTGGCTATGCTTTTGTTTCGCCGCGAGCGAGAGCCGTTATCGCGGTCGTTATGTCAACCATTTGCCCAATACATGTACCCCATCAATTCAGGAGAGATGCCGGAGTGGTCGAACGGGCTGGTTTCGAAAACCAGTGAAGGGCTTGCTCTTCCCAGGGTTCGAATCCCTGTCTCTCCGCCAGTTCTTTGTAACCTCTTGCGAAGCAAGAGGTTATTTTATTGAGATTCGCGATATGGACATAAAATGGACATAATCGTCGACCCCGGATGACCTCAAAAAGCACCAGATGAACTGCCTGTTCAGCTTTCCAGCCATGCGCATCTACCACCGCCGCCCGGGACACAGACCTTTTACGCTTGCTCCTATTTGGTGCGGATTGGGCGTGGGCGGCGGCCAAAGTCACTACAAGGGACTTGCCCCTGTTGTGGGTGACGCTTTTCCTCCTGAGTCGGCAAAAGAAATCCTGTTCTATGGCCAGATTCAGCTACCCGCTGCCGCCGCACCGTCACCATCTTCACCGACGTCATTCATTTCGCCTGCCAAACCAGCAGTCGTGCCCCCAGTAAACAGTCGAGCCCCGCGCATTTTCCTACCGGTGTTGCCCTGAAGATCGAGATGGAAGTAGACCTTGTTGATCATGGTCGAATCAATATGACCGACCAGCTTACGGAGCTCGGTTTCGGTCATGGGATCGGTGGTGCGAGTCAAGCTCCAGGTGACGAAAAAATGCCGCAAGGTCCGAAGGGTGAAATCGGGAATCGCACTGCGACCGACCTTGGCACGCAGCCGGTTTGCCTGGTTCACCGCCTTGGTCAGACGGCGATAGACGTAATTTGGGTAGGCGTTGAAAGGCCGACCATCGGGTAATCTGAAGACGTAGTCAGCTTCGGGTTCGTTTGCCCGTTCGCAACGCATTCGGATAAGATCATCCAGTATTTCACCAGGGATCGGGATGTCGCGGTGCGAACTGGCGTTCTTGGCCGTCCAGCCGTTTTCCTCTTCCTCGGGTAGGATGTGCAGCACCTGGGTATTCAAGTCCAAGTCTCCCCACTTGAGGTGCATCGCTTCACCAGGGCGCATGCCGGTTAAGGCAATCAGCTTGACGAAGATGAACGCCATGGGTTCGGTAATGTAACCAATCGCCTCGTGGATTTCAGAAATCGCCGGAAGGGTGAATTTTTTCGGCTTTTCCTTGAACGGGATAACGTCTTTGGTGATGTCCTCGGAAAGCAAGCGGTCGTTATAAGCCTGAATGAAAATGCCGCGCAGGAACCGCCATTCCCGGTTGACACCTTCTCGGGTAATCGCCACTTCGCTTTTGTTGTTGAAGCGGGTTTGTGTGATGCGCCATTCCATGTAACTGTTCAGGTGAGCGGTGGTCAGGTTCTTTAGCGCCAGCGTATTGAGGCCAGACTCGTTCAGAAAGGCGATAACGTTATTGATGTAACTTTTGTAACGGGCGATGGTGCTTTTCTTGACAGAACCGCGGGATTCACATTCGGTGGTTTTTTTATCAAGCCACTGTTGCAGAAACACCACAACGAGGATATTTACGATAGCCGGAATAAGTCCACCGCCGGACTGCCGGTCGGCTAGCAGCTTGATATGCTTCTGTCTGGCCTCGTTGTAATCCTTGGTGCCAAGATTGACGAGAGCCAATTTGCCATCCGGTCGGGACATCTGGACAAGCCAATTACCGTAGGGCCTTTTCCGACCATTGGGTAGGGTCCTATGTTTTTGGAATAGGCTACCCTCGCCGTTTCCCGCTTTTTTGCGCAGAGCCATGATTGTCTCCAGTATTTTTTGGGTGTTGTTCAAACCAAGCCATGAAGGGTCTGGGAAAATATACGATTTTCCCGCCTTTCTTCCGCTGTCGGTAGACATTCAAGGGAATTTCACCGTCTTCATGCATTCTCTTAATTGTTGACTCTGACAGGCCGGTATATTTACACACATCCGACCTGGTCCACTGCTTATTTTCCTCCCGGACCCGCGAGGCTCGGCACCCGAGATTGGTTGCGGGATTTTGGCACACTGGCTGAACCTGCATGGGGTAATAGGGAATGAGGCTGGGAATGTCCGTCCTCTCCCAGTCCTGAATTTGGAGTTGGGCCGCCTCGCCCAGTAAAGTGATTTGGGCCATGCCATGGGCTTTGCCAGCTTCCAGTAAATCTCGAATTTCCATAACACTCCGTACCGACACCGCCAGTCTTTTGGCTGCGACAAGGGAATTAGTGGTAACTTCCTCGGCGATTACTTGGATGGGTGTTGATTCCATTTTATCTCCAGGTGTGGGTCTGGGCTGATTATCAAGGTTTTGGGGCGCCTACAGGCAAGGCGCCCCAGCGTAATTGTTTTAGGCGGCTTTTCCTCCCAACTTTTTGATAATAGCCTTGAGCAACCGGTCGCGATCAGCCTCGTTCAAGGTACCTACCATCTTCGCAAACTTGCCAAGAATGACGTCCACTGGATCCTTGGCGGGTTTTTCCGGGATCACCATCTCATATTCACAACCATTTCGTTTGACCAGACGCGTCCGCGGCGCCACGGTTTTTTTACCCAACTCCTTGGCCGCCTTGTCTGCTTTCTTGCGGAGAGCTTCGACGTACGGCACCGAAGTTTTTGTCAGGTCAGCAATCCAGGAACTGGAGCGGCAGCTACATTCAGGGTCTGCCAAAACTGTGTCAACCGCATTAAACTTGTCTTCCTTGTTGCGAGGAAGACCGTGTTCCTCGTTGACTCCGGCAGCATTCAGGGTGGCGTCCCGTTTGGTGCCGGGAGTGAGGTCCATTGGGATGTGCGTTTCCCCATTAAGTTTTCTCGCTTCAATACGGTGGGCACCGTCGTAGCAGTATATCTCAAGGGTTTCGATGTCGAGATTTCCGTTTGCCGGCGGCATCGTTGCGCCTTCCTTCATGGCTGCAGCGTACTTTTTCACCGTTTCCGTACTGTTTGTTTTACGAAGCTGGATCATCTTAACCATGCAAATGGGAACCATACAGCGGATACTTTTCTTCGTCCCATCCTTAAATGCTTCAGCGACCCGCCGTAAATCCTCCAAATTATTGATTTGCTCCACAATTGCTTCCTCCTGAAATAAATGATTTGCGAAAAGCAAACAGGGTTTATATGATCTGCGATAGTAAATTCCCGATTTATCACAGTGAAAACGCGTTTGTCGTTTATGATAATGGTATACTCTATAATCTTGGTGATGCAATGATTTTAATCAATAGGGCTTAAAAAATAATCAACGAATTTTTCCCTTCCCTCTGTAACCGGCTGTAAGAGCCTATCCGAATAGGCGGTTTTGCTTTTTCATTGTATTAAAAATCATGACCGCAAATGCGAAGTCGATCATAGCCACGTAGTTTTCCAGTTTCTTTTCCCAGCGGATCAAGATTCTCCTGAACCGATTCATCCAGC
>JAVBRG010000138.1:0-12750 GCA_031548195.1 Planctomycetota bacterium
ACTGGACTTTTGCAAAATCACCATTCAAACCGCCGAATGGCGATTTTGTAAAATCAAAAACCCTTGAAATTCGGGCAAAAACGATTTTTGCAAAGTGGCGATTGGCGGTTTAATCGCCACTTTGCAAAAGTTCAGTTAAAAACAACGATATCACTTCGGGTGGCACCATTCGCAGAGGTTTTGTCTACTCGCCGTGCCGGGACAGGAATCTCCTAATCGCCCCTTATCTGTTCGTGGATTATGACTATGCGGGAAAGGACGCCTCGAACAGCTGGCGCATGGCCGCCGGGCCCGGCGTGGTTTTCCGCAAGTATCATTGGGAGGACAAGCATCACGCGCCCCGGGCGTATGTTGAACTGGCATTGCGCTACAGTTTCGGTCTTACGCGCGGTAATGAAGATTCCATGGGATTTAGCCTGATATATAATTATTGAAGCGACCCATTGCACGTTGAGGAATGAAGCGTTCTCCAAGAACGTGGGGTGGGCCACAGCCAGGAGGAAAGGACACCATGAACAAAATCCTTCTTGAATATCTAAAAGGCGATACTGCGGGTGAAAAACGTCTCCCGCGGAAATATCGAACTCATCTACGAGCTCTCCCGGTCGGTCCTGGGAATGGTGCCGTCGCGCACTCCGATCAACGAACAGTTGATGGCGATACCCGGGGTCCGCCAGGTCAACCTGATTATGCAAAGCGAAGAGGTCAGCCGATGACAGCGAATAATCCCCGAAAACTGCTGACGCTGCTGGCGCTGGGGCTGCTGGCGGTCGCGGCGGTGACGAACGTGGCGATGGTGTACCGCAACCGGCACAGGTATCCGCACGAACTGGCCCCGCCGCCGATTCCCGGCCGGAAAGAACTGCCGGCGACCGGGACCTTGACGGAATTGTCCGACTTCGTGACCCACCTGCCGATTGTGGTTATGGAGCTGGAACAAGACCCGCCGCCGCCAACCCGGTGGGACAGCCGGAAAAGATATTCGGTGGTCGTCACCGACGATCCCTACGTGAACGGATCCCTCGGTTTGTTCCGGAGTGAAACCGGCGCCAACCGGCTAACCGACGCGCCGGCTCTGCAAACGAAAATCAAGATTCGCCTGCGGGGCGTTTCCTCGGTCGAGTTTCCCAAGAAGCAATACCTCATCAAGACCGTCCACGACGACGGCTCGCGAAAAAACGTCGACGTTCTCGGCATGGGCGCCGATTGGGAGTGGATCCTCAATAACCCCCACATCGACAAGTCGCTCCTGCGCACCTACATGTGCCTGAACCTCGCCGGGAGAATCATGGAATATGCGCCGGACACCCGATATTGCGAAGCGTTCCGGAAACGCGGCGACGAGTACGAATACCTGGGGGTCTACCTGCTGATTGAAAACATCAACCGCGGCCCGAACCGGCTGAACGTGGCCAAATACAATCCCCGCTACGCCAAGGCGGCCTACCTCCTGCGCCGGGATCGCTTCCAGGAAAACGGCGTCATTCTCGACACCTACGCTACGGTGGAGCGGCTGGCGAGGAACCACCTCGAAGTCAAGTATCCGGGGCGGAAAAAGATTACCGCCGCGACGGTCCGCTACATAGAAGCCGATGTCAGCGCCGTCGAGAAAAAACTGTACTCCATGGACAACAACGAGTTCGTCGAATACCGCGATCTGCTGGACGCGGGGTCCTGCGCCGACTATTTCATCATCAACGAATTCTTCGCGAATTACGACGCGCAGCGGAATTCCTTCTATTTGTACAAGGACGTCAGCGGCAAGCTGAAATTCGGCCCGGTCTGGGACTTCGATCAGGTTCTGGGGAATAACGCCCCCTATGTCCTCAATCCCGAATCGACCGCCATGCAAAACGGCGTATGGTACGACCGGCTTCTCCGCGACGGAAAGTTCCTGTACCAGCTCGCCAACCGCTACCACCAATTGCGGCGGTGGATTCTGTCGGAGCAATACCTGTACCGCTTCATGGACGACGTCACCGCCTATCTCGGCGACGCCGTCGCCCGCGACTGGAACCGCTGGCGCTACGACAACCCCCACTCCCTGACTTACGCCGCAGGCGACGTCCTGCATGAGAACGCGCTAATGACCCGCGCCAGCCACAAGGAAGAACTCGACGCCATGAAAAAAGTCATCCATGAACACGGCGTCTGGCTGGACGGGAACATCGATACGGTGTTCGGGCACTTCGTTGATCTGATCAATTGAAAGTTTTCCAAAATCCAGCGGTTCGGCAAGCAAAGGCGGAAACAATGTTCTTTTACACATCTCGCCGGCTTGGGGCATTCGGGGCGGCCAGCGGCATCCTGCTCCTGTTTCTCCTGTTCACAGCCGGCGCCGCGGCGTCGCGCGCCGAGGCGGAGAAGACGGCCAGGCTGAGTAAACCCCGCTATCCGTCCGAAACCGCGCCGGACAATATCGTGCTCCTCGGCGCCGGGGTCGAAGAACGGATGCGGGTGAACTGGCGGACCTCGGTTGAGGTCGGGGACGGCGCGGTGCAATACCGGCGGGCGGACGAATCCTCCGCCGCCAGCAAGGAATCCCCCGCGATCCTGACGCCCCTGAAATCGGAGGACCTCGCCTCAGACCGCACCGTGCACTGCTTTTCCGCCGTCATGGACGACCTCGAACCGGGGAGGTCCTACGAATACCGCGTCGGTAGCCCGGAGCTCGACGCCTGGTCCGGCTGGCGCGAATTCCGGAACGGGGTCCAATATGGCGCCGACTTCTCCTTCGCCTATCTCGGCGACACCCAGGGCAATTCCCGGGCGTTTGGCGGGGTGCTCGAGGACATCGAGAAGCGGCATCCGAAAACCGCCTTTTACCTGATTGGCGGGGATTTGGTGAACCATGGCGCAAGTCGGAACAACTGGGATCGGTTTCTCCATTACACTTCACCCGTCTTCTCGCTTAAGCCCCTGCTGCCCGCCTTGGGAAACCACGACCGGATTGACGGTTCGACCATCTTCTCCCGCTATTTCACCGTCCCGGGAAACGGTCCGGATCGTTCGAAGGATTATGTGGCGTACTACTTCACCGCGGGCAACGTGTTTTTCGTGGTGCTCGACTCCAACGAATCGAAAGCGAACCAGACCCATTGGCTCGAACGGGTCCTGCAAATGGCCAACCGCGAAGGCTTCGCCTTCAAAATCGCCATGTTCCACCATCCGGTCTATTCTCCGCAGGGGGACCGGGACTACAAAAGCATCGAAAAGCACTGGGAGCCGCTGTTTGATCAATACCGGGTCGATCTGGTGCTTAACGGCCACGCGCACTCCTATCTGCGGACCATGAAAATGCACGCCGGCCTTCCCGCCGACGCCGGAACGCCGGGCACGGTGTACGTGGTTGCCAACAGCTCCGACAAACACTACGCCGCCACCCCCTTCCCCTACGCCGCCGCCCAATTCCCCGACGTCCCGACCTATCAAATCATCAATATCGACAACCACCGCCCCGCGGCGCCGGTCCTCCGCTACGCCGCCTATAACCGCAAGGGGGAAGAAGTGGACGCCTTTACGCTGGAAAGCGCGGCTCCCGCGCCTTCCGGCGGAAACAACCTGCCGCGGGAAATGCCGAGTCAACCCGTGGGGCCGCACTGACAGAGGGCAAGGAAACCGCATATGACCTCGACAACTATCGGACCCCGTGAAAAATACCGGGGGAAAAGCAAGTACAAGCATTACGCCATGCTGGCCTGTCTCATCACCTCCGTTGTTTACCTGGTCTGGCGGGCGGGGTATACGTTGCCCTGGGATTACGGCTGGTTCGCATTGTGCTGCGGCATCACGCTGCTGTTCTGCGAGTCCCTGGCGATAGTGGAAATCATCAACCTGATAATCAATTCGCGGAACGTGGTGATTCCGGAAATGCCGGTCATCCGCGACGAACAATACCTCGACGTCGACGTTCTCGTCGTCACCCACAGCGAAGAGCCCGAGCTTCTCTACAAAACCCTGAACGGCTGCAAATACCTGAATTATCCCGACAAAAGCCGCGTGCACATCCATCTCTGCGACGACAACAACCGGCCGGAAATGAAGGAACTGGCCGCGCAGCTGGGGGTGAACTATTTCGGCTTCGACGGCAACACCACCGCCAAGGCCGGCAACCTGAACTACGCCCTGGACCGCACCCATTCGCCGTTTGTGGCCATTTTCGATTCCGACATGATTCCCACCAGCAATTTTCTCCTGGAGACCGTGCCCTATTTCTACCTGACCGAGCTCATCAAGGAAAACGGCGAATGGCGCCGGCGCACCGAAGAGGAAAGGAAGGATCAGAAACCCATCGGTTACGTGCAGACCCGGCAAAGCTTCTACAACCCCGACATGCTGCAGCGCAACCTGTATCTGGAACACGACGCGCCGAGCGACCTCGACTACTTCTACCGCGAAGTGAACGTCGCCCGCATGTGGTCGAACTCGGTCGCCTTCGGCGGCTCCAACGTGGTATTCGCGAGGAAGGCGCTGGACGACGCCGGCGGCATCCTCTACTCCATCACCGAAGACACCGCCACCAGCATCGAGGTCATCGGCAAGGGCTACCAGGCGTTGGGGCTGGACAAGGAGCTGGCGCACGGGTTGGCTCCCGACAACGCCTTTTCCTTCATCCGCCAGCGCCAGCGCTGGGGCAGGGGCACGACAAACGACGTCGCCTCGATGCGCTTTGCCACCAGCAAACTCGGGTTTTTCGCCAAGCTTCGTTCAGGGCTGTGGTGCGCCAGGTGCGGCTGCATAAGGGCCAATGGCTGTACAGTCTGGTGATTACGGACATTTCGGAAAAGGACCGGCAGGAATACTACCAGATCCTGTACGATCGCAAACATCTATTGCCCCGGGTGGTGACCATGAGCGTGGTGGGGGAAATCGTCAATGTGGTGAAGGGCATGACGGCGGACCACCATCGCGGCGAACGCCGCCTTCCCCGCATTCCCCTGAGCATCGCCGCGCCGACGGATGAGGCGGGTGAAGTGGAGATAACCGACTTCAACTACCGCTTTGTCAAGTTCGGAAACCGCGGGGGACTGACGGATAAGCTTACGGTGCGTCTGACGCCGGCGCTTTCGTTCACCTGTGTGCTGGATTTGGAATGCGAGGGAATCGCCGCCGAGCGGAAGGATTTGGAACCGCTTTACGAGATTGAGAACTGGAAGGATCTCGCCGTGAACCAGGAGTTAAGGGAATTCCTGCACCGGCATTGGCAGGCGAATCAATTGACTGGCCCCAACCATTCCGTCGAGATTCGGAAAGGCGCGTAAAATGGAAGAGGACGTGGCGCGTACGGAAACGAAATATCCCCTGAGCGAGCAGAAAGCTTCCCGGCTGCGCATGCTGATGGATCATTTGATGCAGCGCGATCCGTTGGGCGGCGGCGACGGCTGCTACGCCGTTCGTTCACTCTACTTCGACACTCCCCTCGACAACGACTATCTGGACAAGATTTCCGGCATCGAGGAGCGTCAAAAGGTTCGCCTGCGCATTTACACGCCGGACGACCAAACCGCCAAGCTCGAATTGAAACGGAAAGTCGGCAAGTATCAGTGGAAGAAGTCCCTGACGGTATCCCGCGACGACGCGAACCGAATCATCGCCGGCCGCTACGCCGAAGTGGGGGAAAAAACCAAATCCGCCTTCGGCAAAAAACTTCTCGTCATGATGGAACGCCAGTTCTACTCCCCAAGGACAATGGTGGAATTCCGCCGCCTGGCCTTTGTCATCGCGATGGAGAACACCCGGGTCACCTTCGACACCGAGCTGCGGGCCAGCCAGTCGCTGTTCGATTTGTTCGCACCGGCCCCGGCCTATTTCCCGATTCTTTTCCCGGTGATTATGGAAGTGAAACACACGAATTTTCTCGCCAGCCACGTGAAAGCGGCGCTGCAGGCGGCGAACATCTTGTCGGAATCAATCAGCAAATATTGCCTCGGGCGCCGTATTAGCTATTACTAGTGTATCTTGCCCCACCCATCTGATTCGGGGATTACCCAAAAATTTCCGTACCGCCCGAAGCGCCGCCGCCTTGCGCTTGCGCGGTCCGGCGGCGAGGATTTCCGGAACGGCCCTTGAAATTCGGGCAAAAACGATTTTTGCAAAGTGGCGATTGGCGGTTTAATCGCCACTTTGCAAAAGTTCAGGTATAACATCGAAACGCCCCTTCCGCCTCACTTCACATAAAAGTTCAGCGGCTTCACCAAATAGGCCTGGACCGGCATTTTGTCGGTGGTGACGTAACCGGGCTGGCTGTTGATTAGCTGGGGAATGCGGTTGATGATGGTGGCGCAGGTCAATTCCACCGTGGCGGGGCGGTTCACCACGCAGGTGGTTTCGGGTTCGCCTTCGAGGGTCCAGACGTTGGTGTCGAATTCCTCCGGCGCATAGACCTTGCCGATATTTTCCGTTTCGAGGACGATCCCCTCCTTGGTCGTCGTGGTGACAATGGCGGACATGCCGGTGGCGTCGCCGGCCTTGATGGTCATGCCGAGGGTCGAGGATACCAGATCCTTCGCATAGGTGAGGGGGATGCACTTCTGGGTTTGGGAGACGATACTGAGTCCGAGGCGTTCGCAGAGCCAGCCGTTCTGGTTCCACATGTATGAGGGGATGTAGGCGCCTTTCTCCACCAGGGCCTTGATTTCATCGGAGGAAAGGCTGTTGTAATTGCCGATTTCCTTTTCGAACTGGGCGATACTGAGGCCGGCGCCGTGGCCTTTGGCGAGGGCGATGCCGTAGTCCTCGACGTTATAGCTGCTGGAACCCTTGATTTTGGTGATGGTTTTCATGGACCCGGCCAAGGTGGTGACCAGGGTTCCCCAATACAGGTCGGGATAGCCGCTGCCGCAGAAGGTGCAGCCGCCGGCCTTGGCGGCGGCGTCCAGTTCCTTGGTGAGGGCTGGGGAGGAATTCCATGGATAGAGGGCTTCTTCACAGGTGGTGATGGCGTTGACTCCGTTTTTACCGCAGGCGAGGAAGGCGTCCTTCAATTCGGCCACGGTGCTCCTGGTGGCGATGACGGTGACGTCCGGTTTGGTTTTGGCGAGGACTTCCGCCGCCGTTTTGGCGTCGGAAATGGCGACGCCGAGCCTGCCGTGGCCGAGAACTTCTCCGACATCCTTGCCGACGACGGCGGAATTTACGTCGAAAGCGGCGACCAGTTCCGCCCCCTTGTCCAGTGCGTAACGCACCAGGTGCTTGGCCATTTTGCCGCATCCGTACTGTGCAACTTTTACTTTTCGGTCCATTTCGTTCCTCCTTTACATAAAATTTACGCTGACTTCCGGCGAGTATTTTATACGTCTACATTTTGTGAGATTGACTTATTGGCAAAAGTACTTATCATACCATATCCCGGTCTCTGTAAAATGACAAGCCCCAATATGGTTAAAGGATAGGTAATGCTGCGACTATTCCCATACAAGGCGATCCTTGCCGGTTGGCTGGGCGTCGCCGCCGGTATATTATTCACTTTATCCTGCTGCTTCCCCGGCGCCGCCGCTGCGGAAAGTCACCTTGCCGAGATCAAGGCACGGGGCGTGCTTCGCGTCGGGATGTTCGCCGTAGACCTCCCCCCCTTCTATTTTGTTAACAAGGATACCGGGGAGATGACCGGTTACGACGTGGACCTCGCCAAAAATCTCGCCCACCTGATCGGGGTCAAGCTGGATATTCAACGCTTCGGCCCGCCATACGCCAAACTTACCGACGCCGTGGACGATGGCACCATAGACCTCCTCATATCATATGCCAGCATCACTCCCCAACGCGAGGAAAAATACGCCACCGTCGTCTACGAATACACCAATTTCGGCTTTCTCATGGATCTCGACAAACTGGAGAAGAACGTCGGCCGCGAATTCATCGGACCCGAGGACTTGAACATCCCCGAAGTCAAAATCATCGTCCAGGGCAACACCCCGTTTGTGGCGATTCTCAAAAAGTTCTTTCCGAACAGCACCCCGATCAACCACGATACGAACAACGACGTCCAAGTCATGGTCGACGCCATGGATAAAGGGGAGGCGTGCGTTTCCTTCGACCGCGAACTGGTGTTCCTCATCTACAGCCGCCTGGACGCGGCCGACTTCCGCCGCTTCCTCATGCACCCCCTGCCGGAAATCGTCAACCCGGTCGGCATGATGATCCGCAAAGGCAGCGATCTCGCCCCGCTTATACAGGAATATGTCGACAACCGCGACGATACTCTTGAACTCACCGAAATCATCGACAAATACATGAAATTCTGGAACAATGAGGGGACCGCAAAATGAGAATCAGCCTGAAAATCGCCTTGTCCATTTCCCTGTTGGTTGTCGTCGCCCTGCTTATCCTCGGCATCAGCCTCTACAACCTCCGGCGCGTAAACAACATCGTCCGGCACGTCGCCGCCGTCGCCGCCCCGAAGGTCGTGGTCGGCTCCGAAATCGGTTCCGCCCTCAATGACGTCCAGCTCGCCCAACGCAACATCCTGCTCCTCACCCGGCAGGAAGACCGCCAGAAAATCGCCGACTCCTTCCCCGCCATCCGCGAACGCATGAACCGCAGTCTGGGTGAATTGGACCGCTTGGCCAAAGAGGGCGGCGGCGACAACAACGCCGAGGTTTTACGGAAAAATTGGGACGACCTGATGCAGGTCAACCAGGAGATTTCCGTCAAGGCCCTCAAGAACACCGCCGACAAGGCCCGCGGCCTGACCCTCGGCGCCTCCGCCGCCGCCTTCGACGCCTGCCTCGCCTCCATCGACGAACTCGCCGCCCTCCTCACCAAATCCAGCGCCTTCGCCGCCCGGCCCGCCCTGGAACGGGTCAACACCGCCCGCGCCGACATCTTCGCCCTGCAGATTCTCGAGAAAAACGTCACCATGGAAAACGACAGCCAGAAAATTCTGGACCTGTTGCAAAAATCCCGGGCCCTGATCCAGAAGCTCGATCCCGAGGTGGCGGAGATTGTCGCGGGGAAGAAGCTCCCCGCCTCCATCCGCGAGAAATGCGCCCGGTTCGGGGCATATTACGGCGAAGTGAGGAAGTCCAGCCTCGCCACCATCGAACTCGCCAGCCAGAACGAGGATCAGCACGCCTTCGTCCTCGCCGAAACCAGCGGCAAGGAAAAAGGCGATGCCGTCGCCCGCCTGGTCGGCGCCGTGAACACCGAGGCCATGCGCGACTTCGACACCCAGACCAAGCTGAGCGAACAAGCCGTCAATTCCGCCGTGTTCTGGCAAACCATCATCTCCATCGTCGGCCTGGCCGTATCCCTGATCCTGGTCACCATCGTCGTCCGGGGCGTCATCCGCGGTCTCGCCGGCGCCACCGACACCCTCGCCCTCACCGCCGATCACGTCAACTCCGCCGCCGGCGCCATCTCCGGCGCCAACCAGCATCTGGCCGCCGGCTCCGACACGCAAATCCGCCAGCTCCAGGACACCGCCAAGACCCTGGCCGACATGGCTTCCATGACCCGGCAAAGCGCCGCCACCGCCGCCAAGACCAAAGCCACCACCGCCGCCACCGTAAAACTCGTCGCCTCCGGCTCCGAAGCGGTGCGGGACATGTCCTCCGCCATGTCGGACATCAACGACCAGTCGGAGAAAATCAGCCAGATCATCAAGACCATTGAGGAAATCGCCTTCCAAACCAATCTCCTCGCCCTGAACGCCGCCGTCGAGGCCGCCCGCGCCGGCGAAGCCGGCAAGGGCTTCGCGGTCGTCGCCGACGAAGTCCGCAATCTCGCCAGCCGTTCCGCCCAGGCCGCCCGCGACACTTCGGAACTCATCGTCGGCACCGTCGACAAGGTGAAGCACGGCTCCGACATCGCCTCCCGCCTCGCCGACAGCTTCAAGGCTATTGAAGAAGGCACCAACGAATTCAACGCCCACATCCAGGAAATCAGCCGCGCCACCGACGAGCAGGCCCAGGGGGTCGAACAGGTCAACGCCAACATGTCCGGTCTCGAACGCACCACCCAGGACAACGCCCAGCACGTCGAAAGCTCCGCCGGCGCCTCCGGCAACCTGATGCAGCAGGCCGACGCCCTGACCAACATTGTCGAATCCCTCACCACCATGGTTCAGGGGGAGGGCGGGACGCATGTCTCTTCCGCCGCGGTCCCGGCCCGGCCGTCCCGGCAAGCGCCCCGCGCCGCCCAGCCCCGCCTGTCGGCGCCGGGCAAGGTGCTGCGCCCCAATGACATCGTGGCGATGGATTGAGTGGGGCGGGCAGGAAGCGGAACTGATGAAAAACCCCGGTTGCGCCAGGCAACCGGGGTTTTTCATGAATTACCGCCAGTGAACGGCCGCCGCTGTTTAGCGTTTCAATCCGTTCACCGTCTGGAGCATTTCATCGGAGGTGATAATCGATTTCGAGTTGAATTCGTAAGCCCGCTGGGCCGCGATCATATTGACCATTTCGGAAATGGCGTCGACGTTCGACTGTTCGATGAAGCCGGATTCGATGGTGCCGTACTGGCCTTGTCCGGGGATGCCCTGCTGGGCGGCGCCGGAGGACTGGCTTTCCCGCCAGCGGTTGTTGCCGAGGGGTTCGAGGCCGGCCGGGTTGATGAAGGTGAAGAGGTTGATTTGCCCGACCTCCTGGAAATCGGTTTGATCCGGGAGCTGCTGGTAGACGACCCCTTCGGGGCTGACCTGTACGGCCACGGCGTTGGCGGCGATGTTGCCGGGCTGGGGGCTCAGGAGATAGCCGTCGGTGGTCATCAGGCGGCCTTGATCGTCGACGCGGAAATTGCCGTCGCGGGTGTAGGCGAGGTTGCCGTTTCCCATGTCGATTTGGAAGAAATTGCGGATCATGTTGGCTTGCGGTTCCTGGATCATCAGGTCGAACCAGTTGCCTGTTTCGACGACGGCGCCGACGGTCATGACCGGGGTGGTGCCGGAGACCTTGACGCCGAGGCCGACCTGGACTCCGACGGGGAGGTTGATGGTTCCTTCGGTGCCGCCCTGTAGGCCGGAGGCGCGGGTGGTTTGGTAGAAGAGGTCGTGGAAGTTGACGATTTTCTTTTTATAGCCGTTGGTGTTGACGTTGGTGAGGTCGTGGGCGATGGCGTCGATGTAGAACTGCATGGCCTTCATGCCGGTGGCGCCGGACCAGAGCGAACGGATCATCATGGGTGGACTCCTTTGCAAACGTTCGGTCAAACCACAGAGGCACAGAGGACACAGAGGGCCGCATTTTAAAATGGGTATTTAAATTGCGGTTCTCTGCGTCCTCTGTGCCTCTGTGGTTTTATCCGCCATTACGGTTGGGAAAATGCACAGTTATCACGCCTGGCGCGCGATGCGGCTGACGGCGTTGCCGAGTTGTTCGTCCTGGATGGTGAGGAAGCGCATGTTGGTTTCGTAGATGCGGCTGGCTTCGATCATGTTGGTCATTTCCTCGATGGCGCTGGTGGCGGATTTTTCCAGATAGCCTCCCCAGACGCCGTCCTGGTAGTTTTCCATGTTGGCGCCTTCGGAGCGGAAGTGGTTGTCGCCGATTTTTACCATGAGGTCCCAATCGGGGGTGCGGCTGATGCCGATTTGCCCGAGGATGAAATTTTCCCCGTTATTGGCGACGATCATGCCGTCTTCCCTTATGGTGACGACGGAGCCGTCGGGGGCGGAGACGTTGAGGGCGTTGCCGGTGGGGTCGAGGACCAGGTCGCCGGCCATGTTGCGGAGGATGCCGTTTTGGTCGGGCACGAAGTGGCCGTCGCGGGAGTAATAGGTTTCGGAGCCGGGGGCGTCGGCCCGCAGGGTGAAGAAGGAGTATTTCCCCGAGTGGGGTTCGTCGTGGAGGGCGATGTCGAAGGGGTTGGCGGTGTATTCCATGGGTCCGGCGGAGAGGTTGGTGAAGGTGGTTTCGTTCCAGGTTCCGCCGCCGGTGTTCATGAGGATTTCGTCCCATTGGTAGAAGCGGCCGGGGTGGAATTCGTTTTCCACCGGCACTTCCTTGAAAATGGCCCAATCGGGCTTATAGCCGTTGGTGTTGGAGTTGGCGAGGTTGTTGGCGATGGTGGCGTGGCGGTGGCTTTGCGAGAGCGCCCCCATGGTGGATAGGTACATGCCGTAGATCATGAGTAGTTGTCTCCCCCCAGTTTTCCTCTCCCGGTGGGAAGTTGGGGAACAACTTTTTTGCCAAAAAGGGCGGTGCTGCTTGAAAGGAATGTTTGTTTCCTGGAACCATGGATAAAATAGGGGTTTGTGAAGTTGATTATTTCTCTTCTCTTTGTCAATGGTAAAAATAAAAATATTTTCTTCCGCCTTCCGGCACTTTCCGCCGTTAGAATTGGTGGGAGCGGCTGAAGAAAACGCCGCTTTCTCCGCTTTTTGCCGAAAGGAATCGGTCGGGTCCGGCAAGTGGTCGGTGGGGGCCGCGGCGCTTGGCACTTGCCTTTGCCCGGCATTAATGCAAAATGCATAGGGGAAACCGTCCAGCGGGGAAAAATCATGATCGTCCAATGTTCGCAGTGTCTGCGTATTCGCGTCGACGGCGTATTTCGTCTCCCGTGGCCGGGTGAAATCAACGCACCGGTGGCGGAAGTTTTTTGTCCGCGCTGCGCCAAAGACCTCCTCGCCCGCATTCAAGCGGGTGAATTCGCCCAAGGCTCGGAAACCGGCCGTATCGCCGCGAATTCGTGAGGGGGGGGGGACCCCTTTGGCTGTTTCCTGATTATGCCTAGCCAGGCGCCCGCACAAACGGGCGCCTGGCTAGTGTATTGTACCTTAAGTTCCTTTGCCAACTGAACTTTTGCAAAATCACC
>JAVBRG010000027.1:0-7023 GCA_031548195.1 Planctomycetota bacterium
ATATTCCCCCGCCCGGGTGTCCGGGGCCTCCCCGTTTTTTTTATCTAAAAAAAAAAATCGGGCCCCCGCCTCCCCACTCCGCGCGCCGACGCTTTTATACCGCCTCTCGGAGCGTTTCGAAAAGCCCGCTATTTGTTAAACCTTATCACCACGATGTCCCCGTCCTTCACCACATAATCCTTTCCTTCCACCCGCAGCTTTCCGGCTTTGGTCACCGCCGCTTCGGAGCCGAGGCCAATCAGGTCGTCGTAGGTCATCACCTCCATGCGGATGAAGCCCTGCTCCATGTCGGAGTGGATTTTGCCGGCGGCGCGGGGTGCCTTGTCCCCGTTCACGCAGGTCCAGATGTGGACCTCCTTCGGGCCGGCGGTGATGAAATTGACCAGGCCGAGGGTCCGGTAGGCGGCGTGGATGAGCCGCTCCATGGACGATTCCTCCAGCCCGAGTTCGGCGAGGAAGACCTTCTGGTCAGCCGGGTCCAACTGGGCGATGTCGGCTTCGTCGCGGCCGCAGGCGATGACGCATTGGGCCTTTTCCTCGTCGGCGAGTTTGCGGAGTTCCTGGACGAATTTGTTTTCGGCGTCTGTCGCCGCCTTGAGGTTCGCCACGTACATGACCGGCTTCTGGGACATCAAATTGCAGTCCTGGATTGCCGCCAGGTCGCGGGCGGCGAGTTCCAGCTTACGCACCGGAGTCCCCGAATCGAGGGCGGTCTTGACGATTTCCAGGGCGGCCAGGTCCCGCTTCGCCTCGGCGTCGCCGGCTTTGGCTTTTTTGGCGAGGCGGTCGATCTTGTTCTGCACGGTCTGGGCGTCGGCGACAATCATTTCAAGGTCGATCGTTTCGACATCGCGGCGGGGGTCGATCGTGTCGTACTCGTGCGGCAGGGCCGGGTCCTCGAAGCAGCGGACCACATGAATCAGGGCGTCGACGTCCTTTATGTGGGCCAGCAGTTTTCCGCCCCGGCCGCCGGCGGCGGTCGAACCGGCCTTGAGGCCGGGGATGTCGACGACCTCCATTTGGGCGGCGACGATTTTCGGGGCATTGTACATTTTGACCAAGGGGTCGATACGGCGGTCCGGCACCTGGACGGTGGCGCGGTTCGCCTCGTCTTTTCCGAAAGTGGCGGCGCCGGCGGCGGTGATGGCGTTGAAGATGGTGGTTTTACCGACTCCGGGGAGTCCGACGATGCCGCAGATGAAGCTCATGGGGCGTTCCTTTATGTAAAATCAAAACCTTTGAAATTCAGACGCAAACGATTTTACAAAGTGGCGATTGGCGGTTTAATCGCCTCCTTGTAAAAGTCCGGTTCTTAAGAATACCCGAATTGACATTGCCGGTCAAACCTCTATGATTTGGTCCGGGAATCGCGGTTCAGGTGACCGCGCCACGCTTACCGGATATTTTGGAGAACACCCATGGAAGAAATCCTCGACATTCTGGAGAAAAATGGCCGGCGCACCCCGGCCGAAATCGCTGCCATGCTCGGTAAGGACGAAGGGGCGGTCGCCAAGGCCATTGCCGATTACGAAAAGGACGGCGTCATCAACGCCTACACCGCCCTGATAAACTGGGACAAGACCGGCTGCGAACGGGTCACCGCCCTAATCGAGGTGAAGGTGACGCCGCAACGCGACCGCGGCTTCGACAAGGTGGCGGAGCGCATCTACAATTTCCCCGAAGTGAAGGCGTGTTACCTCATGTCCGGGGGCTTCGACCTGACGGTGGTGATCGAGGACAAGACCATGAAGGAGGTCGCCTATTTCGTGGCCGAAAAACTGGCGGTCATCCCCGACGTCAATTCCACCGCCACCCATTTCATTCTCAAAAAATACAAGGACAAAGGCTTCGTCTTCGCGGGTGAAAACGCGGACGAGCGGGAGCAGGTGATTTTATGACTTTCAACGCCAGAGAAATGTTGAACCCCAAGGTTCGGGATTTGCCGCCGTCGGGGATTCGCAAGTTTTTCGATTTGGTCAATGAAATGAAGGACGCGATTTCCCTTTCGGTCGGCGAACCGGATTTCGTCACCCCCTGGAGAATTCGCGAAGCGGGAATCTATTCCCTCGAACAAGGCCACACCCACTATTCCCCCAACGCCGGTTTCATCCGCCTGCGGGAAGCGGTCTCCGGCTATCTCAAACGTTCCATCGGCGTCGGCTACCAGCCGCGGTCGGAAATCATCGTCACCGTCGGGGGGAGCGAGGCGATTGACCTGGCCCTCCGGGCCCTGGCCGGTCCCGGGGACGAAGTGATCATCCCCGAGCCCTCCTTCGTCGCCTACAAGCCCTGTGCCGCCCTGACCGGGGCGACGCCGGTGACCCTCCCCCTCGAGGAGAAGGACCAGTTCAAACTGACGCCGGAAAAACTTCTGTCCGCACTGACACCCAGGACCAAGGCCCTGGTCCTCCCCTTCCCGAACAATCCCACCGGCGCCATCATGAGCGGGGCGGAACTGGAGAAAATCGCCGCCATACTCCGGAACCGCAACGTGGTCGTGCTGTCTGACGAAATCTATTCGGAACTCAGTTACGACGGCCCCCACGTCTCCATCGCCTCCCTCCCCGGCATGCGGGAGCGGACCCTGGTGATGAACGGTTTTTCCAAAGCCTTCGCCATGACCGGCTGGCGTCTCGGCTACGCCGCCGGCGACCCCGAACTCATCGCCGCGATGTACAAGATTCACCAGTACTGCATCATGTGCGCGCCGACTACCGCCCAGTACGCGGCTATCGAAGCCCTGACCAGCTGCGACGGCGAAGTCAAGGAAATGGCCAAGGAATACAACCGGCGGCGGCGGGTTATGCTGAAGGGTTTTCGCGACGCCGGCCTGGAATGCTTCGAGGCGATGGGGGCGTTTTACCTGTTTCCGTCGGTGAAGGCGACGGGCATGACTTCGGCGGAATTCTGCGAGAAGCTCCTCATGGAGGAGAAGGTGGCGGTGGTGCCCGGGGAGGCGTTTGGGGAATGCGGCCACGGGTTTATCCGGGCCTGTTACGCCTATTCGATTGACAATATCACCGAGGCGATGCTTCGGGTGAAGAGGTTTGTGGAGCGGCATAAGAGGTGACGCGCGGTTCGAAACGGGCGCATCTCAACTGTGTTACTCTAATCCGCACCCTGTTACGCCTGACACTACCCCACACGTCATTCCGGCGCCACTAGCGTTGAACCGGGGGGAAACGTAACTCGCCGGAATCCAGGCCGATAAACCGTCGCTCCGTGGTTCCACGAAACACCCTATCAGTGTCAGAACTTACACCTCCGTAAGACAAGGAGCAAACACCACAGTAGCGATCGTCTATCGGCCTGGATTCCGGCGAGTTACGCTTCCCCCCGGTTCAACGCTAGTGGCGCCGGAATGACGTGTGGGGTAGTGTCAGGCGTAACAGGGTGCGGATTAGAGTAACACAGTTGAGATGCGCCCGTTCGAATCTACAATAATAAAGGCGCCTCGCGAATACCCTCCGCGAGGCGCCGTTTATTTCGATCCTATCCCGGTAAGAACCCCCTCAGGCATATCCGTCCACGCTCAAAGTCGTTCCGCCGTCAGCGGTCGGCGTCGACTCCACCGTCACCGCCGGCAGGTCGTCGAAGGCATAGTGCGATTCGACGGCGGCTTTGGCGGCTTCGAAGCCGGACTGCGCCTTGGCTTTCGCCTCTTCCTGTTTGTTTTCGGCGTCCAGCATGCTCTGGTCTTCCTGGTTCAATTGCGATCGGAGCGCCAGAATTTGTGTTTGTATGAGGGATATCATCTTGAGGCGATCTTCGTTGCTTAATTTGGAGTCCAAATCGGAATCCGCCGTTTCGTCGGAACTGTTTTGACTGTTTAACGCCTGGGTCAGAAAAGTTTTGCTTGCATCGATATTAATCCCCCCCTTGGCCGGGGCGCTTTGACTCTGGCTTGGGGTTGCAGCATTCTCCGATTCGTCTCCAAAGGCCGGCTGCCCGGTTGCACCGACTGCCGTTGGCGCGGTATCGGCGCTGACGCCGGGGAGGGTCACGCTTTTCCCGGTGTTGCCGGCGACCGGGGTTTTGGTGGCGCTGGATTTTTCGGAGGCTTGGCCCTGACCGAGGAGCTTGCGCTTCTTCGCCTCCAACTTGCGGATTTTATTGAGAATCTGCTCCCGTTTACTGGTAACGACGGTATGGGAACCGGTCGATCGGGTGACATTGATGCTCATGGCTTCTCCTCTCGCCGGGGTTATGGACTAGGCGTTGGTATACTATTAATATTAACGACGGGAGGGGGGAAAACTTTAATAAACCGACAAAAACAGGATTTCAGGGAACCACTCCGCAACGCTCGCATAAATAACCAGTTGCGGTGACCGAAGTTTATCTCCGCCCATCACTCTTCGAAAATACCGGTTCCCCGGTCCGCTTTCCGCGCGGAACGAAACCGTTTGTCGGACAAGCGCCGCTCAATCGAAGAGCGGGAAGGCTTGCTGGCGCGGCGCACTTTCGGACGATGCAGGGCGGCGGCGAGCAGTTCGCAGAGCTTTTCGCCACTCCGTTTCCGGTTCGCGATTTGCGAACGTTCCTCTTCGGAACTGATCCGCAAAACCCCGTCGGCATTGATCCGGTTCGCCAGCCTTCGCCCGGCCAGGATTTTGTCCTCCGCCGAGAGCGCCCCGCTGGAGGCGAGGTGAAAACAAAGCGTAACCGCGCTGGCGGTTTTATTGACCTTTTGTCCCCCCGGGCCGGAGGCGTGCGAGAATTCGAACCAGACTTCGTGGCCGGGAATCGTCAAACCGGGACGTATGGGGTAATCTTCCTCGTGCATGGCGCCGACCCTCTTCCAAATAATCGAACCGCCGTCGCGGTAAAAAAAACCGCCATCCCTTATATGCCAAAAGGACGGCGGGGTAAAGCTCTGACTATACCGAACGCGAATCAACCCATTCAGTTGACCGCCAAGGCCGGCTCGAACGAATCCTTGCCCGCGCCGCAACCCGGGCAAACGAAATCGGACGATACTTCCAGCCAAGCCGTTCCCGGCGCTACATTCGAGGCCGGATAACCTATCTCCGGATCGTAAATCCAACCGCATTCTTGACAACGCATCTTTGGCTTGTTCATCGCTCCGCCCTCCTTAAGCAATCAAGCCTGGGGAGAAAACGAATCCTTTCCCGCACCGCATTCCGGGCAGACAAAATCGTCCGGAACCTTTTCCCAAGCCGTTCCCGCCGGCACGCCGTCCGCCGGAGCCCCCACCTTCGGGTCGTAAACATAACCGCACACATCGCAAACATATTTTTTCATGACGGAATACTCCTCATTTAAAAGTGTCGTTACTGATCCACCCACCCGGTGTCCGAAATTAAATAGTAATTATTTTTATTTTCATGGCAAGGACTTTTCCGCGTTCACTTGTTGCAGGGCTGTTCATTATAAACTTCCTTTTGAGGAGGGCACGCCTTTTTCCTTTGGGTCGAGGGCGACTGCTTGGCGTAGCGCCCGGCCGACGCCTTTGAAGATTGCTTCCAGGGCGTGATGGGGATCTGAGCCGGCCAGGAGGTCGACGTGCATGTTTATTCCCCCTTTGCCGATCAGGCCGCGCATGAATTCCCTACCTAAGCATGTGTCAAAATCCCCGCACTTTTCCGCCGGAATGTTTGCCCGCCATTCCAAATGGGCGCGTCCGGAGAGGTCGAGGGCGATGCGGGCCAGCGCTTCATCCATCGGGAGCAGCATGAAACCGTATCTGACGATGCCTTTTTTATTGCCCAGTGCTTCCGATAGCGCCAGTCCCAGGCAGATCCCCGTGTCTTCTACGGTGTGGTGCTGGTCGACGTGGATGTCGCCTTTGACTTCGAGGGTGAGGTCGAAAAGGGCGTGGCGGGTCAGCAGGGTGAGCATGTGATCGAAGAAGCCCACCCCGGTGGAGAGTCGGCTTTGTCCGGAACCGTCGAGGTTTAGTTCGAGGGCGATTTGCGTTTCGGCGGTGTTTCGGGTGATGTGGGCGGTGCGATTGGACATGCTGGCTCCATGACAAATTGTCGAGTGGGGAATTGCGGGTGCGGAGCGGGTCACCGCCCTCCGATCACCGCTTTCACTTCGGGGACGATTTTATGGATTTTTTCCAAAATGGCGGCGCTTTTCACATCGGCGTCGCGGGCTTCGAGGTGCTGCGAATGTTTGGCGTTGACGAGGATATTGACCCGGGCGGCGGTGGCGGCGGCTTCCAGCATGATTGCGGCGACCATGACGTCGGACAGGAGATTTGGATTGGCTATGCGGGCGAGTTCGGGCAGGAGCGCCGCTGCTTCTTCGCAGTAGAGGACGATGGTGAAGGGGACGCGGAGGGCTTCCAGCATGGCGGCGTCGATGGCGATTTTGCGGGCGGTTTTTTCGGGGTCTGTTTCTTTGGGGAGTTTATAGGCCTGGGAAATTTGCAGGAAGGCTGTTGCGTCGGCGTCGAGGCCGTCTTGCAGGTTTTGGAGAATGGGCTGGAGTTTGGCGAGGATTTCTTGCACTGCCGCTTCGTGTTCGGCGTACTTTGGTCGGCCGACGGTAAAGTTGCCGGCCATCGAGGCCATGGCGGCGCCAAGGGCTCCGACGAGGGCGGCGATTCCTCCTCCACCTGGTGTGGGTGCATCGGAGGCGGCTTGCTGGAGGAAGTCGCGGAGGGTATAATCTAGGAAGCCGGGCATGTTGACTCCAGTGGGCGGTAGAAAAAGTGGTTCAAAAGGCGGTTCTATAAAATCCAGCCGAATGGCTGGTTGCGGGGTTTCAAAGGGGGCGCAACCAGCCCCCTTGTAGAAACGCGGTTTGGTTTTTTAATGGATAATGAAATTATCTCATTAAAAAATTTCCTCTACGGAGCAAAGCGCCAGCGTGCTCCAAACGGGGATGGATCGGTAATCAAGAACATGTCTGCATCGGTTACTATCTCGCGGTCCAGTCGGCGGTAGGGAAACAGGGATAATTCCCTCATCCCCTTTGGAGAAACGCGGATGCAACCTGGGGTGTTGCCGCGGCTCCGGATGACTTCCCCGCATGGCGCCCGCTCAGGCGGGC
>JAVBRG010000191.1:0-7486 GCA_031548195.1 Planctomycetota bacterium
GCATTTTGAGCACTGCTATTTTGCCCTCAATCGAGGCACGAGGAGCGCGCATCCCCTACGGGCTGTAAGCGACGAGTAACGAAGAGTGAGGGCAAAAGAGCGGTGCTCAAAATGTCATAGAATTGTTAGAACCGCTCTAAAAGGATGCTCCCGGTCGCCATGCCGGGAGCGTTTTTTAAAAGCCCGGGAACAGGCTTTCCCCTCCCCTTCAACTTCAGGAGTCCAGCATGAAAAAAATCCTAATCGCCGGCGAAACCTGGCTAAAACACATCACCCACATCAAGGGGGTGGATATCTTCACCTCCTGCGAGTACGAAACCGGCGTGACCTGGTTGAAGGAAGCGCTGGAGAAAAAAGGGTTCCAGGTGGTGCATATGCCCGGTCACGAAGTGCCGGACGGCTTCCCCTTCACCCCCGAGGAACTGTCTCCCTACGCGGCGGTGGCGTTGTCGGACATCGGGTCGAATTCCCTGCACCTCTCCAATCAGGTTTGCAAAAGCCATACCACTCCCGATCGCTGCGAATCTATTAAGACTTATGTGGAGAGGGGCGGCGGTTTCTGCATGATTGGCGGCTACCTGTCTTTTTCGGGTATGGACGCCAAAGCGCGTTACTCCCGGACGGTCATCAACGACATCCTGCCGGTACGGATTCTGGACCGTGACGATCGGGTGGAGAAGCCGGCCGGAGTGACGCCGGTAATCAACCAGCCCGAACATCCCTTGTTCAAGGGGATAACCGGTGCCTGGCCGCATTTCATGGGCTATAATCAATTGGAAATGCGGGAGGAGGGGGAACTCCTCGCCAGCGCCGACAGGGATCCGTTCATCGCCGTCAGGTCCTTCGGTAAAGGTCGGACAGCAGCTTTTGCCTCCGACGCAGCGCCGCATTGGGGGCCGCCGGAGTTTGTCAATTGGCGGCATTACGCCGATTTTTGGGGGAATCTCTTCAGCTGGCTGGCCGGTGCGTGAGGAAGTGCGGCTCAGGTTCCGAATCAGGTGAAGAGAATCAGGCATTCCTTCATTTTATCAAGTGTCTTCGCCTGATTCGGACCCGGGCCAATTACCAAATAGTCTGCTGACCGTAAATTCTTCCGTACTTCACCGCCGCTTGCGCGCGATTCGCGGCTTCAAGCTTGGTGTAGATTCGGGTCAAGGCTTTCCGGACCGCCGATTCGCCTATGCCCAGGCTGACACTAATCGAACGATTGGTCATCCCTTCCACCGCCAGTCGCATGATTTCCTGTTCACGAAACGTAAGACTGTTGTCCCCTCCAGATCCGCCGCCCTCGGGGATATGTCCGGCAATTGTTTCGGCGAGCGAATGGAGGTGATTGAGGAAAGGGTCGCCACCCCCTTCTTTCATCAGACTCCGCAAGAGCGGCGTGACATAACGTCCGTACTCGGCAATGCCAAGCCGCAAGCCGTCCGGACGCGACAGGTTGACCGCCTGGTTCAATGCCGCCAATGCGTCCTTCAGGCTTTGCAACCGATGGAGGCAGATCGCTTCCTGGACTTTGGCGTGAATGCGGGCGAAGAGACCGGCGTCGGAACCGAAACGCAGAGGCATGTTCCCGGCCACGTGGAGCAGACGCTCGAATTGACCCGTCGACAGAAGTTTTTTTCCATATACCAACATTGCGAAGGGTTGCTTGACCGCCAGGTCCGTGAGATTCGCCAAGGCGTTCCCTTCCCGCCCGCTCTCCGGCATCGATTCGCCAGCCCCCGACCCGGCGCCAATATACCCAAGTGCCAATTCCAAACAGCCGGACAAATCCCCCCGCCCACATTCCGCCAAACGCTTCCGGAGCGCTTGCAGCCCTTCAATGGCCTCCTCCCCCCTGCCATGGATGTGAAGTAGGCGGGACTGGCTGAATGCCACCGGGACCACGGCGTTCATATACTCGGGTCTTCGTCCCGCTTTCATGAACCGGGCCACATCGGCCCTGACCTTATCAAACTCGCACCTTTCCAAATTCCTCTCGATGCGTAACGCCGTCGCCATGCCTTGCGATTGTCCGCCGCTTAAAACCCTGAGCGTATCCTCCTCCCCGGCGGCCGACTCCACCAGGCTGTCCAGACTTCCGGCCCGGAGCAGGCAGGCGAAAATTAATTGGGGGCAGCCATGGATCCACGCCACCTGCCGGGGGTGTATTTGTGTTTGCCCGCGCAAAGCTGATTCGGCAAGCTTGAATTTACTCCAGAGAACCGGCAGGTCGGGGCCCGCAAGCATCCCGGCGGTCAGCGCCAGTTCACCCAGGATGCGGCGCCGCGCTTCGCCGGAAAGGCGCCGCTTCTCCGGAAACCGCGTTTCGGCTTCCGCCAGCCACCAGGAGATTTCGCCGGATGCGCCACCGGCTCCAAGATACAGCCTGACGAAAGCCAGAGCTTCCAGGGGGTTTTTCGCCAGAACCGGCCAAGTCAAAGAACGGAACACGGGAAGGAAGTCGGCAAGCTCGCGGAGCGGGATTTCCGTGGCATCCGGCCGAAGAAAAATTCCCAGGGCCGGTTCGGTACGCTTGGAGATGGGTTTGGCATCGGCCGTCAGGGGAAGTTCCGCGACCGGTTGGGCGTGGCCGGCGGATCGCTTCAGGGCGACGAATTTCCGTGCGGCGTCGGCGCGGTTTCCCGCGCCCAGTTTGGCGTAAACCCGCGCGAGGGTGGCTTTCACCGTCGATGCGGATGCGCCCAGGGAATGCGCGATACTGGGGGTGGTTTTACCATCGACGACCAGTTTCATGATCCTCCGTTCGCGCGGGGTCAACAAGGTTTTTTTATAACTGCTAATTTCCCCGGAATCGCGCGAGGCAGTATTTATCAGCGCCAGGATTCGCTCCAGGAACGGATCGTCCGGGATCGTTTTCCTGAGCCGCCGCAGCAAGTGAATAACCTGTCCGCCATACTCGGCGAGGGGTAAGGCCAGCCCGTCGGGACGGCACAGTTCCAAGGCTTCCTTGAGATTTTGCAGCGCGGAGTCCGGTTCGCGGCGTTGTTTGGCCAACAGGGCCTCGAAGATCTTCTTGTGGATGCGACCGAACAGGCTGGCGTGGGGTCCCAGCGAGGGGGGGGATTTTTCGATTAGGTGGGCGAGGCCGGCATAGTCGTTACGCGCCAACAGAACTTTGCCGTGCAGGGTAAGGACAAAGGATTGGGTCAGGGCAAAATCATAGGGCGGTTCGAAAACGGTGCGGTCGGTCAGCCAACCGGGGGTGCCGTCGGTGCGGCCCAGGCTGGCGCGGACATAAAGCCGGGCGAAAAGGTGGCAGGCGGTATGTTCCAGAAAGCCGGTCCGTTCAATACGCGGCTGGGACTCGCTCAAAAGTCGATCCGCCGTTTCGGTCTCGCCGCGGGCCAGCAAGAGTCTTGCCCGCATACAAATGGTCAAAATGTAGAGGGTGTGCGCGCCCGGGGCTTCGGCCAGCTCCGTCAAACCCGACAGCAACCGTTCCGCTTCCGCCAGCTCCCCCCGTTCCAGGTGGTACTCGGCGCGCGCCGCTTCCAGACCTCCCGCGCCATTTCCACCGCTCAAGACCACGAAGTCCTCCCAGTACTTCGCAAGCCCGGCCAATCCTTTCCGGTAGCCGCCCGGCTGTTGGACCAGAAAGAAGGCGAGGACGGGGATGCTGTAACTCCACGATACCCGGTCGTATGAGAGAAAGGAGCTCCCTCCCAGCAGCTTGCGCGCTTGTTGATAATATCGACCCCGCCGCTGGATGTCGTCGGGGGAGAGGGAGCCACGAAGAAAGGCGATTTCCCCAGCCAGCCGTTTTTTGACCTTTGCCGGAATGGACTCGGCTTCAAGGAACTTCTTTTCCGCTTCCCTAAGCACGGCGGCATTGCGGCGCTGATTGCCGTCGCCGAAGACCAGCCATAGATAGGCGAGATAGCCGAGAGGTTGCCGCAGGCGGAGGCGCCAGGGTATGGCCTGGATGGCGGGAAAAATTTCCCCCCAGCAATTCATCGATTCAGCCGTGCCCCTTTGTTGCAGAAGGATTTCCAGCATGCGGATGCGGTCCTGATCCCTTCCGGCCTTGATGAGATAGCGGTAGGCCGCCATGAACTCCCGGCGGTTGGTCAGGCAGTCGGCGGTTCTACGGTAGAGGCCGGGAAGGTCCAGTCCGGCATCCCTCAGCTTCTCTTGGAGAAATTCCCGAAATATGCCGTGGAATTGATAGCGGCCGCTGGCGGGATCCTTGCCGAGAAAGGCATTGCCGCGACTGATGCGGTCCAGCCGGACAGCCGCGCCAGGGTCTTCCGCGACTTCGGCCGCGTCGGTGGCCGAGAAGGATGGCAACAGGGACAGTTGCGGCAGAAAGCGCCGGTCCTCTTCGGAATAGGCCGAGTACACTACCCGCTCCA
The DNA here is from genome assembly GCA_031548195.1 of Planctomycetota bacterium. Taxonomy (GTDB): domain Bacteria; phylum Planctomycetota; class SZUA-567; order SZUA-567; family SZUA-567; genus JAJBSZ01. The sequence continues at coordinate 4,359 of JAVBRG010000191.1, forward strand.
GCATGGCCGACAGGTCGCCCGCCGGCGGTCGCCACTCCTCTTGCTGGCGGCTTTTTAAACATAACCACAACGCGGCGGCCCAGCCTTCGCTGTAACGCCAGTCCTGGACGGCCGCCGCTTCATCCATGACGCCGTTCGCGAGAAAAAATTCCTTCGCCTCCGGTTTGGAAAAGGCAAGCAATTCCTGGCGGTGAATCGCGGCCACTTCCATTTCTTGAAGTTCCTCAAGATTCATTTCCGGCAAGGCGCGGGAGAAAATCAGGAAGCGGCATTTGCCCCGGTCAGACCTGACCGCGAACTCCATGAACATGTCCAAACCCGGGTCGCCGCGGTGCTGGTAATCATCCAGGACAATCACCACGGGGGGAAGTTTTTCCAAAATATCCATGGCCAGCGCGGCTTGCGCCTCGTTCACTGGTAAGCCCAGCAGGCGCAGTTCGCCCGCCTCCGCAATTCCCCCTTCCTCCACTTCCTGCCACAGGGAGTCCCAAACGCGGACGCTGTCGGGCCGGTTGTCAGGAAGGGAAAAGAAAAAAACCGGAGATTTACTATTGTCGACGAATTCGCGCGCCAGCGTGGTTTTGCCATAACCCATGGGCGCGACGACTACAACGAGCGGGCGGGATGAAACGGATTTAAGCAAGACGCTTAGCGGGCTTTTTCTTTTTACGATTTTGTGGTTTGCCGAATACATCGGTTTTCCAATCCATGGATCGTAGCAAAAATCCAGGAGACTTCTTGCCTAGGGTTTGTCGGGTTCGTATGATTGCAGCGCTGCACTAGTGCCCCGTAAAGCCTAAATTTGCGGGGCACAAGGTGCGTCGTCATTTCCCGCGACGATTATCCGCAGAAAAGTTGACATCTCCAATAGGAGTTAGGATGAACAGTTCGCTGGCCATATACGGTTTGTTGCTTGGTGGCGTAGTGGTCGAAATGCTCGGCACTTCGTTCTTGGAAAAGTCGGAAGGCCTTGCGCGCCTTCTTCCCGCCGTTTTGGGGATCTGTTTTTATGGGGCGTCCTTTCTGATGTGGACGTATCTACTAAATTCCCTGCCGATGGGTGTATTATATGCACTTTGGAGCGGCTTGGGTATAGTCGTCGTCGGAGTGGTCGGATTTGTGTTTAACAAACAGGTCCTGGACTTGCCGGCCATGTTGGGGATGGGGCTGATTCTTGCCGGAGTGGTCTTGATATATTTGTATTCGAAAAGCGTCCCATCCTGATCTGGCTGGGCAGGACGGATTCAACAGCCCGGTAACAAAGGTTACCGGGCTGTCAAGGCCAGGCATGTCCCGGGTCGGCTGCGTGCCGGCCATAATTCTATTGGGTGACGATTTCCAAAACAAAAACGCAGAAAAATTTCAATAAATATTTTTAAGCTGTTATTTAACAGACGGAAACATAAATTTCGGTTTTCTTTCAACCCCTTGATCCAACCCACGAATCCTATATATACAATCACGGAAAATTGGATTGTGTATCGGGACAATTGGAAAGTCGGTTTTGTTTGACGACTGTAAAAGGGAGCTTGACATGAAAAGCGGACTGTGCAGGACAATGGCTGTTGTCGCATTGTGTTTTACTTTGGCTGGCGCCGGGCAGGCGTTCGCCTGTTCCTGGGCTTCGTTTGCGGCCGGCACCGCCGCAGTGGTGGCGCGAACGGTGGACTGGTACTCGAATGACGGCGCGGCCGCGATGGGGGTGGGACGGGGAATCAAGGTCAAAGCGGCGGATACGCCGAATGCGCTGGAATACACCACCAAATACGCCAGCATTCAACTGAAGTGCTTCGGGTTTTTGGGTGGCGAGGGCATGAATGAAGCGGGCCTCCAGGCCAGCATGCTCTTCCTGGACGACTCCCTCCTGCCACCGGCGGACCCGAACCGTAAGGATGTGAAACCCCTGGAATTCATCCCTTACGCCCTCGGTAATTTCGCCACCGTGCAGGAACTGGTGGACAGCCTGCCGAATATCAACCTTCTACCCTCCAAACTTCCCCTGCCCAACGCCGATGGTCAGCCGCTCAGATACCGGGAGGATAAATTCCCCTGCCACTTCGCCTTCTCCGACCTCAAGGGCGACCGGGCGATTGTCGAGTTCGTCGGCGGCAAACTGATGCTGTACCACGGCAAGGAATACGACGCCATGACCAACGAACCGGACATGGTGGCCCAGTTGACTTTCGAAAAGTTCGGCCTTCAACCCAACGGCGGCATCGGCACCATCGACCGCCGCATGCGGGCCAAGCATTATCTCCGCGACATGTACGAGCGCGGCGTGGACTCCACTCCCCGCGCCCTTCTGGCCATGCGCGGCCTTCTCGCCACCGTCTGGGCCGGCACCGAGGAAATCGACCGCGCGGCGATGGAAGTTTATCCCACCATCTGGGGCTGTCTCGCCGACCAGGTCAACAAACGCTACTATTTGCAGCGGGTCTTTTCCATGTGCACGGAAATCTATGATTTCAGCATGTTTGACACCAGCCAACCCGAGATTGTCCCCCTCCCCGCCCCCGGTTGCCGCTATCCGGACATAGACAGCTCCGGCGTTCTGTAACCCATGGTTCGGTGGAAAAAGCACCCGGTCGACGCCACATCGACCGGGTGCTTTTGATCTAAGGGCCTGTCAAGAAATAAACTTTACAATTCCATACGACAATGACCACCCGGCATGGTAAGGAATAGACCCTACAACTTGTCATTCCGAACGGTAGTGAGAAATCCGGGTGCCTCAAACCGCCGGGGCCTGGACATGGTAAAATTGGCTCGCAGGGGCCGCCCGGGCGCATCTCAAGTTTGTGTAAACATAACTCTTTGTCCTTTCACATCGGACCTAATCCCACACGTCATTCCGGCGTCGCAAGCGTTCAACCGGGGGAAAGCGTAACTCGCCGGAATCCAGGCCGATAGACAATTGCTACAGTGGCGTTTACTCCTTTTCTTACGGATGTGTAAGTTCCGACACTCATAGGGAGTTTAGTGGAACCACCCAGCGACGGTTTATCGGCCTGGATTCCGGCGAGCTACGCTTCCCCCCGGTTCAATGTTTATGGCGCCGGAATGACGTGTGGGGTGGTGTCAGGCGTAACGGGATGCGGATTGACGTAACAGAGTTGAGATGCGCCCGG
>JAVBRG010000122.1:0-26361 GCA_031548195.1 Planctomycetota bacterium
GTTCTGCGTAACAGGGCGATAAGAACCGTGGTTTACTAAATTCAAAGTGTCCTCGGTATGCAAAATTGTCAGAACTTACACCTCCGCAAGACAAGGAGCAAACGCCACGGTAGCGGTCGTCTACCGGCCTGGATTCCGGCGAGTTACCCTTCCCCCCGGTTCAATGCTGCCGGCGCCGGAATGACGTGGGGGGAGGAGTCGCCGTGACAAGGTTCCGGAGCAGCGCATCTCCCGAATTTCAATAGGCGTTCGGTATACAAAATCGCCATTCGGCGGATTGAATGGTGATTTTGCAAAAGTCCAGTTCTTAAGACTGTCGCGCTTCCACGTTCCACCGCCAGGTCAGGGAAGTGATGCTCGGCATCGGCTCGCCGGTCCACTGCTGGAACTGCCGCGCCACCTGCTTCAAATACAATTCCACGCCGTCAATCATCATCGCCCCGTGTTCCGCCGCGTCCTTGAGAAAACGGGTATGCTGGGGATTATGCACCACGTCGAAAGCCACCACCCCCTCCTTCCAGGCGTCGGCGGGATAGGGGGATTCCTCGAATTTGGGGAAAAGGCCCACGGGAGTGGTGTTCGCAACCAGTTTGTAATTCCCCAACGGAGCCGTCTTCCAATCCTCGACGTCCCAGTCCATTACATTACCGAGACGCCACGCCGCGTCATGATCCACCGAAGCGATGGTAATCCGGCAACCCACCAGGGTCAAGGCCACCCCGACCGCCCGCGCCGTGCCGCCGGAACCCAGCACCAAAGCCTCGGCGCCGGTCAGGTTTATGCCCAGATTGGTTACCGCGTCCTTCAGGACCTCGAAAATGCAGTGGAGTTCATTGTTGTTCGCCCGCCAGCCGTCGTCGGTCAGGGTCAGGGTGTCGGCGGCGCCGATCCGCTGGGCGTTTTCGGAAGAAAGCTCGGCCCAACGCAAGGCCGCCATCTTGAAGGGCATGGACACCGCCAGGCCGCGAAGGGTAAGGGCTCCCGGCACAACAGAAAGGAAGTCCTCGGCCGATTCGGTCCAAAAGGGGATGAAAACGGCGTCGATACCCAATTTTTGGAAGGCGCGGTTATGCAGGCGAAAGCTGCGGGTGAAATCGACCGGATTCCCCATCACCCCGTAAACCCTGGTTTTGCTGCTCAAGTCCTTGACCCGGTAAATATCCGCCAAATCCTTCACGGTCGGCTTGCCGGGGACCTGTTCGAAGCCGGTTTCAAAATCGCCGTAGGTGACTTTGGACCCGTAGGCCAAACCCAATACCCGCGTCACCAGCCCGCCTTCCCCCCGCGCCAGACCAATGCAAGGTTTCCGGCACACCCTGAGCGCCTCGAAAACGGCGATGTTATCGGCGGGACAACGGTTCGTGACCACGAACTTGATCCAGTCGCAGGGAAGGGCCACCAATTCGCGCACCCGTTCGTTCAGATTGCCGGGCGTGCCGTAGGAGTCGAAAATACTGCCGATGAGAATGGTGTTTCCGGTCTTGCCGGCCAAGGCGGGGACGTCCGCCGGCTCGACATCGAGGAAACCGGCCCGGGCGCGGACGGCTCGGAGTAGAATGTCCTGGCGCTCCCGGGCGGTTCCCGTGAAGGAACCGCGCTCGGCGGTCGAACGGCAACGGACAATGCAGGGTTTGAGGGCGGAGTGGAGGATACGCTCGACCTCGGGCGGTTCACGCAATTCGTCGAGGCGGAGTTCATAAAGGTCGGCGCCTTCACTGCCGGCTTTGGCGATCAGGCGGATCATTTCCTCGTTCGTCTGGGCGGTGATGGAGATGCAAATCATTTCATGCTCCCCCTTGGCAAATGTCTGGGAATCGATTATACTGTGTTTCCCTGTCATTGTCGATGCAATACCCTGCCGGGCACTCCTTCGGGGGAAGGAGTAACGTAACCACCGCGGGGGATGTACGTTAAAGCGAAAAGTGAACGGCGCCCGGCGCGTTTTTCTTCGCAAGTCCACTGGGAGAAACATGCCTAACAAGACGACAACCCAAAGGCGAAAAATCGTACTCGCCACCTTCTCCGCCGCCTATCTGCCGGTACTGGGGCTACTGTTGCCGGCCCTGGCCCTGACCGCCGGCTGCATGCGCGGCGGCGATAATATGGCTTACGCCTACATACCCGATGGCGGAAGGGACAGTTCGGTCCAGGGCGTAGCGGTAAAGCCGGTCCAAAACAATCGCGAAGCCGCCGAAGCCTACCAGCTGGTCAACGAGGAGCGCCTCAGAAAAGGCATGCAGCCCCTGGCCCGCCGGGCCGACCTGGACGCGGTCGCCTACGCCCACGCCCGCGACCTCGCCCGCATGAACCGCCTCAGCCACACCAGTTCCGACGGCCGGCAGCTCGAGAACCGCCTGGCCCGCCTGGATTGGGAATGGGCCGGCGAAAACCTCGCCCGCAACAAAGGCTTCGACCTCCCCGCCGCCGAAGCGGTAAAAGGCTGGATCGCCTCGCCCAAACACTACGAAAACATGTTCCGCCCAGACTATAGCCAGACCGGCATGGCCGCCCTGTTCGACCCCGACACCGGCTTCACCTATTTTGTGCAGGTTTTCATCATCCCCGTGAATTGAGAATCATGTCCGACGACAACATCTTCGCCATCGAAATCACCACCGATGAACTGACCGCCGCCTTCGTCGCCCCCGACGGAACGGAAAAGGGCACGGCGTCTTTCGATCTGGCCGATTTCCGCGCCGGCGAAACGCGGCCGCTGGACAAATTGGTCGGCCTCCTGCAGGCCAAGGTCAGAATGGGCGGCGTGAACATCGCCGGCGTGGTATTGATGCTGTCCTGCGCCCTGGACGGCAAGCGCGAGCGCATCGTCCTCTTCCCCAATGCCACCTGGCTTAACGATCAGCCGCTGGGACAAATGCTCCACGACGCCCTGGAGGTGCCGGTGGTGATGGAACGCCGCTCGGTGGCGCTGCTGACCTGCGACCGGGCGATGCTCGGTTTGCCTGAGGACTGCCTGGCGATAGGCTGCTATGTGGAGACGCACTACGACGCGGCCATTTGGCACAACGGCGGGGCGATAACCGGCTTGAACGGCACGACGGGGAACATCGCCCACTTGGCTATTCAGGGGCGGGAGGACATCTGTTTCTGCGGCAAGGCCGGCTGCGTCGACCTCTACGGCGCGGGCGGCCGTTTGAAGCAGATTCAAGGCATGATTTTCCCCGACACGCCGATGGAGCAGATTTTCGTCATGCACGGGGATCATCCGATAATTCTGGATTATCTGGAAATGATGGCGTATCCGATTGCCATGGGCATGAATTTTCTCGATCCGGATTATTTGATCGTCGGCGGCAAAATTCCGCAAATGCCCGGGTTCCCGCGCGAGGTCCTGTATCAGGAAATCACCCGACACTTGTACCGACCGGAGTCGGACCACGCCTCCCGGCAGGAAACCATACTCGAATCGACCATGGGAATGCTTTCGGGGGTGGCTTCGGCGGCGATGTACGCACGGATGAAATTGGGATTGCTGTGAATGCTACGACTTCACCGCCAGCTCTTCCGCTTCCGCCGCCGCCAGTTCGGCCTCGGTTTTGGCGAGAATTTCCTTCAACTCTTCGGGGTAAAGCAAAACCGATTTGCCGTCACGCCCCCCGACCATCGGCACGCCGGCCTGAATATGCCGTTTCATGGCTTCGCAGGCACCACGGCGAATGGCGTTTGTAACCAAAGTGGGATGGGCAATCGCGGCGTCAATATCCACTACCCTTTTTTGCTTAGCCATCGCCATATTCCTTTTTGAGCTTGTCGAACAAATCCCAGTCGTACACAAGGGTATTATACCCATCATATCTCGCGATGTCCACTGGCTGACTGGGATTCAAATTGTTATATATCTTCCAGGTCGTGACTACCGGCATATACAATTGAAAAAGATTCCGTAGACCTCCCGCGAACCGCCTTCGCACAATCTCCCCCTCCACGAAATGGCCGCCCAATTTGACGCGCGAGCCGACCCGCCGTATGGCATCATCCGGACTGGGCAGCGTCAAAAAAAACAGGTGTACATGATACCCCGTTTTCCGCAATCCTGCCAGCCAAGGCGCGAACGAGCGCGAGGCCAGGGTCGTCTCGAAAGCGAAATTGGCCCGCTTTGCCGCCAATTCCCTGAGACGCTTCAACATTATCTTGCCAGCTTCCAGGGCCGCTCCCTCCGGATCGAAAGCCGACAACCCCTGGGCGATGACATCGGCATTGACGAATTCGTCGACGGCAAAGGCGTCACGCAGCAGCAGCGGCGCGGTGGTCGATTTGCCGGCGCCGTTCGGACCGGCCAGCAGGATTATATGCGGCGCTTCCCGGACATTTTCCATATTTGGCTCCAGCATGCACAATTCGGTTCCAGCAGACACAAAGGGCATCTCCAAAAAGTCCATTCTGGAGATGCCCCAAGGCATTGTCAATGGTCATGCAACCCCCGGCGTCGCCCCGCCTGGGGTTTGCCCTCAAGCAAACGATTTCCGCAAAATTTCCAGGGTCTCGGCGTCCGACAGGGCGTGCCGATCCAGCTGGAACAGGCCGCCCATGTTTTCCCGGGCGTTCTTGACGAATTTCGGCAAATCCGCTTCCTTGATGCCGTATGAGGACATCTTCAAGGCGCCCACGCCGCATTCCTTCTGCATTTCCGCGAGAGCCTTCAGGAAATCCTCGGCGGTGGCGTTTTCCCGCTGCAGCATGCCCTTGGCCATCATCGCCACCCGGTCGGGAATCTTCGTGGCGAAAAATTCAAAATAGGCCTTGGACAGCATGATCAAACCCGCACCGTGGGGAAGAGCCGGATAATACGCGCTCAAAGCGTGTTCGAGGGAATGTTCGCTGGTGCAGCTCGAAGTCGATTCGACCATGCCGGCGATGGTGCTGGCCAGGGCGACGGCGGAACGCGCTTCGAGGTTTTTTCCATCCTTGACCGCCGGGGCCAGATTTTTATACAGAAGTTGCAGGCTTCTGATGGCATAGGCGTCGGAAATGGAATTGGCGATACTGGCGATGAAACCCTCGGACGAATGGAAAAAGGCGTCGAAACCCTGGTAGGCGGTGAGGTCCGGGGGAATCGACAACATGAGTTCGGGATCGACGATGGCGATTTTGGGGAAGGTCACCGGCCAGCCGGCGCCGATTTTTTCGTTCGTCTCCTCTTTGGTCACCACCGTCCAGGGGTCGATTTCCGTGCCGGTGCCGGCGGTGGTGGGAATGGCGATAATCGGCAGGGCCGCCGTCACCGGCTTCCCCTTGCCGGAACCGCCGTTGATGTAATCCCAGTAATCCCCGCCCATGGCGGCGACGACGGCAATCGACTTCGAACTGTCCACGGGACTGCCGCCGCCGAGTCCGACCACGAAATCGCAGCCGTTTTCCTTGGCGATTTTCGCGCCTTCCCGAATGCTCACGAGCGTGGGGTTCGGCTGAATCTTGTCGTAGACCAGGCTGTCGGCGCCGCCTTCTTTGAGGAGTTTCGCGACCCGATCCGGCACGCCGGCGGCTTTCAGCGATTTTCCGGTCGACATGACAATCAGCGCTTTTTTACCGGGCAGGCGGATTTTCCCCAACCGCGACAAGGTGCCGGCGCCGAAATGCAGTTCCGTGGGGATGAAATGGGTAAATTTTTCCATGTGCGGTCTCCTGATAAACTGAAACGACTGAAATTGGTGCAACCGACCATTATGCCGGGATTGATTTGGCATGGTGAAACCGGTTCACTCCCCCCCTATCACCCGGTTTTTGGTGACGACGCACTGCCACAAGGCCAAAGCCGCCCCGACCAAGCTGCAGAGCGCCACGAAATATACTATATATTTGCTCGGCATTCCCTGCCGAATCGCCCAGCCGGCCAGCATAATCATGATTGACGCCACCCCGAAATTCATGCCGATCATCAAACTGGTGCGCATCGCCTGGGTCGAACCGCTGGCGTTCCTGGACAACATCACCCCCACCGGGTGCATCGCCGTCGGCATCACCACGCTCAACGGTATGGCAATCGCCAGCCCCAGCCATTCCCGGCCGGGACTCGCCATCAGGATAAACAGGGGAATGGCCGCCAATTGGGTCAGCATCGCGACCAGGTAGTAATTATGCCGCCGCGACAGCCAGCTCCACATGAAGGAGGCGAGGGAGGCGCCGATTCCCAGGACCATGAGAATCCACCCCGACCAATGCCGCGAACTCGGTCCGAACACCAGTTCGTAGTGGCTGGCGAGAATCGAATAGAACAGCCCGCCGCCGATGCAGAAGCAAAGGCCGATCCCCATCAGGGGCCAGAAGGAAATGCCGCCCTCCCGCACCTGGGTCATGCGTTTCGAACGGGGTCGAATCACCACCGACGGATGGGCGCTGCGAAGTTTCCGGTATTCATGGGCCAGCAGGGCGGCGATGAGCAATCCGGGCAGGATCATCACGGCCAGGGAGGGGAAGCCGTATCTTTCGCTGACGCTGATGGCAATGGGGATGAACAGGCCGTACACCGCCGCGCCGCCGGCCATGAAGAGGGGGACGCCGAGGTAGGCGCGTTTTCCCGACACGTCCGAAGCGGTCAGGACCGCTTCCGGATGGTACATCCCCGTGCCCAGGCCGCCGATGACGATGAGCGGCACCAGCATCCAGAACCCGGACACCCAGCCCATGAAACACGGGAGGGCTGACACCGCCACCGAGAGCCAAAGGGTCCAGGCCAGGTTATAGCGTCCCATGATGTGGCCGACGCAGGGCTGCATGAGATTATTGATTAGGGAGGTAAGGCCGACCAGCATGACGAGGTCGCCGAGGGGGATTTTAAGGAATTCGGCCAAACCCGGCGCGACGGCCGCCAAAAGTCCGCCGTAGGAGTCGACGGCTCCGTGGCCGAAGGTGAGGAGAAGAATGGGAAAGGCGGCTTTGGCTTTGGCGAGGAAGCTGGTTTGCATAGAAGTGGTCATGAGAGTTCCATTTGGATGATATGAAAAACGCCGCGGTTTTCCGGCCGCGGGTTGATTCGGGCATAGCCCGGTTTTAATTTTGATTCGTATGCAGTTTTACTCTTTTCCCCTGGAAAAGGCAAACGGCTTTCGCCGAGGCGAGGCGGCGCCAGGTTTTTTTGTTGCCGTCACCGAGAGTTGCCTTACCATGGGATTACCATAGTATATATAGAATAGGGCGTAAAACCGCGGAGGCCGGCGCGGCTTTCCAGGAAAGCGGCGCCGGTCGGAATGCGTGTTTAAAACGCAGCATAATTGACGGCAGTGAGGGTGGCAAACCTTGGCAGGAAAGGGTGATCCATGAAAAAAACGCAGTGGCGCATCGTAAGCCTGGTTTTGTTGTTTACCATCGTATCCCTGGTTATGCCGCCCGGAAGCACGGCGACCGCCGGGGAAAAGAAAGTGAAAATCGGTGAAGTTCGCATCCAGGGGGAAATGACCCCGGCGGAAGTCGAAGCCGCCAATATGGCACAAATGCAAAGCCTGGAGTCCTCTGACGATAAAGCCCCGCCGGCACCCATAACGACCCGCGCCGCCGCCCCGGCGGCTGCCCCGGCCGTTCCCGCCACGCCCCTGGTCAGAACCCCGCCCGCGCCGGGACCGGCCAAAACCGAATCCGTAACCACCAGCGCCGGCAAGGCCAAAATCGGCGAATACAATCCCAATTCCGAAGTCATCCTCGCCTTCAACGCCGAAGAGGTCAAACCCTACTTGAAGATCATGGGTGGGGACTGGATTGAAAACACCATTTCCGGCAAGCCGGGAGCCTACGTAATCACCGCCCGTTTCGACAAAGGCGGCGATCGGGAATTCATCCTCGGCCTTTTCGACCGGAAGGTCCGGCGCGGCCCCGAGGAAGCGCTTTCGGCCGTGATTCTGATCGACGGCGTCAATCCCTGGAAGCGGGACGAGGAAATCCCGGTGGCGGAAATCGACAAATCGGACATCAGTTCGTTTCGTAAATACCCCATGGACGGCTTGACCGCCAACGCCACCGACACCTCCGGCGCCCAATGTTACCTGAAGGTCATCGACTCGAAGGAGGAGTACGAGTTCGGTCCGGTGAAGCCGTTCGTCATTCCCGCCAGCCGCAGCGGCCGTAATCTCGGCCGCATCGACATTTTCATGTTCGCCGGGCCGGCCATGCCGCCGGAACCGGGGCAGGTGGTGCGTTACGGCCGGCCGCTGACGCATTTTGTCATCAACATGAAGGAATGGAGCGTGGAGTAAGGGCTAGCAAAGCCTTTCCATAATTTCGTTCCGTCATCGGTATACAAAATGGCGATTGGCGGTTGAACCGCCACTTAGCAAAACATTCCCTTCTCAAGGACCCCTCATGGCAACCGACCCCACCCACCACCCCCATTCCATCACCGGCCTGACCAGCCGGGAAGTCGAGGAAAGCCGCCGGAAACATGGCGCCAACCTGATTACCCCACCGGAGCGGGATCCCTGGTGGAAATTGTACCTGGAAAAATTCCATGATCCCATCATCAGGATCCTGGTCATCGCCGCCGTCATCGCCCTGTTGGTCGGTCTGCGTACCGGGCATTATATCGAAGGCATCGGCATTCTGGTCGCCATTCTTCTCGCCACCGGACTCGCCTTCCTGAACGAATACCAGGCCGCCAAGGAATTCGACATCCTGAACCGCATCTCCGACAGCGAGGATGTACAGGTAATCCGCGACGGAAAACGCCACCTCATTCCCAAAAAGGACCTGGTGGTGGGGGACGCGGTGATTATCGACCAGGGGGCGGAAATCCCCGCCGACGGCAAGGTCCTGACCGCCGTCTCGATGTCCCTGAACGAAGCCAGCCTCACCGGCGAATCGCTGCCGGTCAACAAGGAGCCGGCCGACCCCGAAGCGGCCGGCCCGGCCGACAGCGGCCTGGCATACCCCCGCAACGTAGTGCTGAGGGGAACCACCGTGGCGGACGGCCACGGGGTGATGCAAATCACCGCCGTCGGCGACCACACCGAAATCGGCCAAACCGCCCGGGCCGCGGCGGAGGAATCCGGCGTCGCCACCCCGCTTTCGCGGCAATTGGAAAGCCTGGCCGGGGTCATATCGGTCGGGGCCTTCGCGGCGGCGGTCGTCATTTTCGTCGCCCAAACCGTAAGGGGCGCCCTGAACGGGGAAATTCACGACATCACCGAACGCGCCGGCAATTTTGTACCCACCCCCCTCACCGGCGGGCAATGGTACTGCTTCATCGTCCTGTTCCTGATGGTGGCGGTCATTTCCTCGCAAATCTGGCTGCCGGTGTTCAAGAACGGCTGCCGGCTCCTGCACCGTTCCGTCCGCCTGCCGGCGTGGACCGAACAGTCAGGTAAACAGGGCCTCCTCAATTTGTTGGGCGCCTGCCTGGCTTTGGCGGTGGCGGGCATTCTCTTCGGCCTGGTGACCGGGATTCTCGGCTGGGGCCACGGCACCTGGCTCCCGATGTCGGCCCTCACCACGTTCCTCGGCTACTTCATGCTGGCGGTTACGGTAATCGTCGTGGCGGTGCCGGAAGGCCTGCCGATGTGCGTCACCCTGGCCCTGGCCTATTCCATGCGGAAAATGACCGCCTCGAACAATCTGGTCCGCAAGATGCACGCCTGCGAAACGATCGGCGCCGCCAGCGTGATTTGTTCCGACAAAACCGGCACCCTGACCATGAACGAAATGCGCGTGCACAAGGCGGTCTTCCCCTTCCTCCCCGAAGGCAAACTCGCCCCGGCGGGAACGCCCGGCGCCGACCGGCTGACCGAAGCGGCGGCGGCCAATTCCACCGCGAACCTGATGGAAAACGACACCGGCCAAGGCGCCGCCTATCTGCCGATGGGAAACCCGACCGAAGCCGCCATTCTCCTGTGGCTGCAGAACTCCGGCCGCGATTACCAGGAAGCCCGCGAAAGCTTCGAGGTCAAACAGCAGCTTGCCTTCTCGACCGAACGGAAATTCATGGCCACTTCAGGGCTGAGCGCCAGCGGCCGTCAGCCGATCCTTTACGCCAAAGGCGCGCCGGAAATCGTCCTCTCCTTCTGCACGACGGCCCGGAACGCCGCCGACGCGGCCACGCCCCTCTCCGACGCCGAACGGCAGGGCATACTCGCCCAGGTCGCCTCTTTCCAAAACCGCGGCATGCGCGTCCTCGGCTTCGCCTCGCGCCCGGCCGCCCCGGCGGATCTCGAAGCGAAAATTCCCGCCGCCCTGGACGGTTTGGTCTGGGAAGGCTGTTTCGTCATCGCCGACCCGATTCGCCCCGAGGTCCCCGGCGCCGTCGATTCCGCCCTCTCCGCCGGCGTCAAGGTGAAGGTCGTCACCGGCGACAACCAAGCCACCGCCCGGGAAATCGCCCGTCAGGCCGGCCTCTGGAAAGAGGACGACGGCGACGCGCAAATCGTCCTGGGGGAGGACTTCGAAGCCATGTCCGACGCCGATGCGGCCGGGGCGGCGAAGCGCCTCAAGGTCATGTCCCGGGCCCGGCCCCTCCACAAGCTCCGGCTGGTGAAGCTCCTGCAGGAGCAGGGGGAGGTCGTCGCCGTCACCGGCGACGGCACCAACGACGCCCCGGCCCTGAACCACGCCGACGTCGGCCTGGCCATGGGGCAAACCGGCACCGCGGTCGCCAAGGAGGCGGCGGACATCATCCTCCTGGACGACTCCTTCGGTTCCATCGTGAACGCCGTCGCCTGGGGCCGCAGCCTCTACGCGAACATCCAGAAGTTCATCGTCTTCCAGCTGACCATCAACGTCGCGGCGGTGGGGATTGCCCTGCTGGGTCCGTTCTTCGGCGTGACCCTGCCGCTGACCGTGGTGCAGATGCTCTGGGTCAATTTGATTATGGACACCTTCGCCGCCCTCGCCCTCGCCTCCGAGCCGCCGGACTGGGGCCTCATGAAAAACCGGCCGCGTCCCGCCGGCGCCTTCATCATCACCACCCCGATGCGGCGTTTCATCTTCGGGGTCGGCCTATCCTTCCTGGTCCTGTTCATCCTGGCCCTGGCCTTCGGCCGCTGGTTCCCGCTTGACGCCGACACCGCGGGCGGCCGCCACAACCTGACCATCTTCTTCACCGCCTTCGTTTTCCTCCAATTCTGGAACCTGTGGAACGCCCGGGTTTTCGGGACCGATCGCTCGGCCTTTGCCGGACTTTCCGCCAGCAAGGGTTTTCTGCTGATGGCGGCGGTGATAGTCCTGGGCCAGTTCCTTCTCGTCGAGCTGGGCGGCGAAATGTTCAGGGTCACCCCCTTGTCCTTGAAGGAATGGCTGTTCATCATCATCGCCACTTCGCCAGTCCTGTGGATTGGCGAGGCGTGGCGCCTCCACCTGCGGTCGAGTCCGAATCCGGAGTACTGGGTTTATTCGTGACGTGTTTTTATTTAGGATTGGAAAATCATGACGAAAAAACTTGGCGACAAAATCGAAGCGGCGGTGGCGGCAATCAGAAAAAAGAGCGACCGGAAAATCAGCACCGGCATCGTCCTCGGGACCGGCCTCGGCGGGGTCGCCCGCGCCATCGAGGCGGCGGTAACCATTCCCTTCGGGGACATCCCCGGCTTCGGCGAGTCGACCGTCAAATCGCACGCCGGCCAGCTCATCATCGGCACGATTTCCGGAGTCGGCGTGGCGGTGATGGAGGGGCGGCACCATTATTACGAAGGCCACAGTCTCGAGACGGTGACCTTCCCGGTGCGGGTCATCAAGGCGCTCGGGGCGAGCAGTCTCATAGTCACCAATGCCTGCGGCAGTTTGAATCCGCTGCACCGCAAAGGTGACCTGCTGATCATCGACGACCACATCAACCTGATGGGGGTGAATCCGCTGATTGGCCCGAACGACGATTCCCTCGGCCTCCGTTTCCCCGACATGTGCGAACCTTACACCAGGGCATATGCGGATTTGGCCTTGGAAATCGCCCTGGAGAAGAAGACTCCGGCGCACCGGGGGGTATACGCGGCGATGACCGGTCCCTGCCTGGAGACGCGGGCGGAGTACCGGATGCTGCGTATCATCGGGGCGGATGCGATTGGCATGTCGACGGTGCCGGAGGTGATTGTCGGGGTTCACGCCGGGCTGAAAATTTTGGGGATGGGGGTCTTGACGGACGTTTGTTTGCCGGACGCTTTGGAGCCCTGCAAGATTCAGGAGATTGTCGCCGTGGCGAATGCCAGTGGGGCACTTCTTGAGAAAATCCTTATCGAGTTCATTCATAGGGCGGGGAAGAAGGGGATTTTGTAGCTTGCCGAAAAAAGTGGTAAAAGGTGGTTGATAAAGCGGTTCAATTAGTCCAGCGGAATCGCTGGTTGGGGGGTTCCAAAGGGGGCGCAATCAGCCCCCTTGTAGATGTGCGGTTGCATTTTTTGAATGCTGCGAAGCAGCATGAAAAAAATAACCTTACCCCCGAAGCCAGCGAAGCACCGCTTCGGACGGATCGCAAAAGGAACGAACCCACCGTGACCTCGACGCTTCGCAGAAAGCTGCTTTAATATAACCCCACATCTCATCGGGGGGTCTGGGGGGCCTTCGGCCCCCCAGGATCGTTCCCCTAATCCTTAATAAAGGCTCCCCATGCCCAAACGCTCCCGCCCCCCGGTCGAACTCTACCACGATCGCGTCGCCGGCCTCTACGACACCATTTACGACAACGACCCCTATTGGGAAATGGTCTTCGCCCTCACCTGGCAAAACATCCTGCGTTATCTTCCCAAAACCACTTCCGCCAAATGCCTCGACGTCGGCTGCGGGACCGGCCGCTGGGGGCTGAGGTTGCTGAAAGGCGGTTATCCCACCGATTTCCTGGACATTTCCCAGAAAATGCTCGACCAGGTGGCGGGGAAACTGGCCCGCCTGGGACGCGGCTTCAACCTGGTCGAATGCCTCGACCCGTCCGGTGAAATACCCGCCGCCGAATCCTCCGCCCCGACCCTCTGGCACGCCACCATTGACGACCTCGCCAAACTCCCCGCCGCCAGCTACGACTTCATCGTCGGCCAGGGCGACCCCCTGAATTGCGCCGCCAAACCCGCCCGGGCCTTCAAGGAACTGGTCCGCCTGCTGCGGCCGGGCGGCATCATCCTCCTGTCGGTCGACAATCGGCTGCAGGGGATTTACCATTATTTCAAGGAAGGGGACGTCGGGGCGCTGGAGGAATTTCTCCGCACCGGCAGGACCAATTGGGTCACCGACGACGCGGGTGAGCGGTACCCCATGACCATGTTCACGCCGGGACAATTGCGGGCGATGTGCGCGGAACGCGGTTTGGAAATCCTGGGGATGATTGGAAAGACGGTCCTGCCCCTCAGGCGTTTCCGGGAACTTCTCGAAGATCGGGAAAACCGCGAGCGGCTTCTCCGGCTGGAGGCGTCCCTGCAAGGGGAAGTCGCCCTGTTCGCGAATGCGGCGCACCTGGAATTCGCGGCGCGGAAGCCGGTTTAAATTTTGAAAATTCCGTCAATCAGCTTCGCCGCCGCTTCCGCCGGCTCGGCGTCGGGCGGTAGAAAAAGTTCCTCCGCCGGAAATTTCCTGAACCAGGTTTCCTGGCTTCTTACCAAACGATTGGTCCCGTGCCGCAAGCGTTCCAAGGCGGCTTCCCAGCTTTCTTCATTCTGAAAATAAGGGAAAAACTCCTTGTAGCCCACCGCCTGCAATGGCGTTCGGGAATAAGCCGCCCGGTTCTCCCACACCCGCGCCGCCTCCTCGCGAAGCCCCCGCGCCGCCATCCTCCGAATCCGTTCGCCAATCCGCCGGTGCAGGTCCGCCCTTTCCCGCACCAGGCGGACCATCACAAAAGGATAACGCGGTTTTGCGAAAGGCGCCCCGGCGGCGGCGCCGCCGTCCGCGGAATGGAAGCCGGCCCATTGCGTCTGCCGACCGCTCAGGGTTTGCCCGGTGAGGGAAATGACCTCCAAAGCCCGCACCAGCCGGCGGAGGTCGGAGGGGTGAATTTTCGCAGCCGCCGCCGGGTCCTTTTCCCCCAGCTCGCGATGGAGCGCTTCCGGACCGTCCCGCCGCGCACGTTCTTCAAGTTCGGCCCGGAGCAGCAAATCCGCGCCCGGCCCTTCGAAGAGTCCCTCCAGAAGCGCCTTGTAGTAGAAGGCCGTCCCGCCGGAGAGGAGGGGGATTTTACCCCGGCGGACGACGTCGGCAATGGCCGCGTCGGCGGCCCGGGCGAAATCGGCCGCCGCGAACGTCTCCTCCGGTCCGACCAAATCCAGGCAGTGGTGCGGGACGGCGGCCCGCTCCTCCGGACCCGCCTTGGCCGTCGCCACGTCGAGGCCGCGGTAAACCTTCATCGAGTCGACGGAGACGATTTCGGCCCCGAGCCGTTTCGCGCACTCGAGGGCGAGGCGCTCCTTCCCGCTGGCGGTGCCGCCAAGAATGATTCGCAGTTTCATCAGCGGAACTCACGTCGTGTAATCGGCATTGATCTTGACGTAATCGTAGGAGAAATCGCAGGTCAACATCAAAGCCTCCGCCTCGCCCAAAGCCAAATCGACCTCCAAATCCACTTCCTTCGCCTTCATCAGGTTCGACAATTCGGCCGCGTCGAACAGGACCGGCGCCCCCTTCACGAACATCTTCCGGCCGCACAGGGTCATGGACACCTTCTCCTCGTCCACCGTGGCGGCGCTGCGGCCGAGGGCGCAGATGATGCGTCCCCAATTGGGGTCGTTCCCGAACAGGGCGGTTTTCACCAGGGGGCTCTCGGCGATGGTTTTGGCGGCGGCGACGGCGTCCTTCCGCTTTTTGGCGTTCACGACCCGGATTTTGACGAGCTTCGTCGCCCCCTCGCCGTCGGCGGCGATTTGCCGCGACAAATTCATCGCCACCTCGTAGAGGCCGGTCAGGAATTTGTCGTAACGTTTCCCGGTGCATTTGTCGATGACCGGGCCGTCGGTGACGCCGGAGGCGAGGACGAAGAGGCTGTCGTTCGTGGAAGTGTCGCCGTCGACGGTGACCATGTTGAAGGTGGCGTCGGCGACTTCCGAGAGGGCTTCTTTCAGGGCTTTTGGAGAAACGGCGGCGTTTGTAAGGATAAAGGCCAGCATGGTGGCCATATTGGGGGCGATCATCCCCGAGCCCTTGCAGGCGCCGGAGATGACCACGCCGTCGTCGGTATCCAGGACCAGGCTCGCTTCCTTCGGCTTCAGGTCGGTCGTCATGATGGCTTTGGCGAAATCGCCCGCTTCGGCTTTACCCAGATTGGCCAAGGCCTGGTCGATTCCCTTCTCCATGCGGTCCATGGGGAGCTGGCGGCCGATGACGCCGGTGGAGGCGAGGAGGATTTGCTCTTCCGGGGCGGCAATTTTGGCGGCGAGGCGCTGGGCGTTTTTGCCGGCGTTTTTCCGGCCGTCCCTGCCGGTGCAGGCATTGGCGACGCCGGCGTTCACGAGAATCGCCCGGGCGATGCCGCCGGAGGCTTTCAGGTGTTTACGGTTGATTTTCACCGGCGCGGCACAGACCTGGTTTTGGGTGAAGACGCCGGCGGCGGAACACTCGGCGTCGGCGACGATGAGGGACAGGTCGTTTCTGGGCTGGGGCCAGTCGCGAATGTTCGCGGCGGCGACGCCGATTTTGAAGCCGGGGACGTTTTCCATGGCGCGAAGTTTATCCATTGCGAAATCTCCAGTTTTGTTCAGGTTTGTTCCGGAATTTCAAACCGTCTGCGGTGAAAAACCGCACCCGGACACGCCGCAGCCGGCACAGCTCCCGGCGGCGCAGGCCGGGGTGGGAGCGCCGGACAGGGCACGGGAATACTCGCGGCGGAGAAACGCTTTCGTCACGCCGTTGTCGATGTGGTCCCACGGCAGGGGCATTTCGGCCGGAATGTCGCGGCAGGCCAGGGCCACCGGGTCCAGGCCGCACTCGCGGAAAGCCTCGTTCCAAACCCCGGGCCGGAAATGCTCCGACCAGGCGTCCAGCCGGGCGCCTTTTCGCCAAGCGGAAAGGATGACCGCCCCCAGCCGCCGGTCGCCCCGGGCGAACACCGCTTCCAAGAGGGACGTCCCGACGTCGTGGCCGTGGTAGGCGACCAGCCGCCGGTGCACGTTTTCGCCGACCAGTTTCTGCCGCGCCGTCCAGAGGTCCGGTCCGGCGGCGCCGCACCACTGGAAAGCGGTGAAAGGTTTCGGAACAAAATTACTCACCGACAAATGCACCGCCGGTTTCCCGCCGGAGCCTTTGGCGTTGCGGGGACGCTTGCAGGCGACCGCCTCCGCCAGTTTGGCGATGGCGAGGGCGTCCGCGTCCGTTTCCGTCGGCAGGCCGACCATGAAGTAGAGTTTAATCTGCCGCCAGTTCAGGCGGAACGCCTCTTCCGCCGCCGCGAGTAAATCGTCGTTCCCGACGTCCTTGTTGATGACGGCGCGGAGCCGGTCCGTGCCAGCTTCCGGCGCGACGGTGAGGCCGGATTTACGCACCGATTTCACCCGCGAGGGGATCCCGGTCAGGGCGTGGTCGACGCGGAGGCTGGGGAGGGAAAGGCTGACGCCTTTCGGGGCGAGTTCCCGGTCCAGCGTTTCGATCATTGCATCGAACTGCGAGTGGTTCGAAGTCGAAAGGGACAACAGACCGACCTCGTCGTAACCGCTGGCGGCGAGGCAAAGCCGGGCCGCTTCGGCCAGTTTTTCCGGCGAACGTTCGCGAAGCGGCCGGGTGGCGTAGCCGGCCTGGCAGAAGCGGCAGCCGTTCGGGCAGCCGCGCATGACTTCCAGGACCACCCGCTCGTGGACCGTTTCGTGAATGGGCACGATGGGCCGGATAACCTGCGGGGCGTTTTCCAAATCCGCCACGAAGCGCCGTTCGACTGGGAAGGGCGCTTCCGGTTCCATGGCGCCGGTGACGTGGACGGTTCCGTCGGGAAGGCTCGCGGTGGCGTAGAGGGCGGGGGCGTAGGCGCTTTTCACCTTTTTGGCAATGGCGAGGAGGAGTTCCCTCCGCCGGGCCGGCGGGAAGGCGCGTTGGCCGTGCGCGCCTTGAAATTCCCGCGCCACGGCGAGGAGTTCCGGCAGGGCGTCCTCGCTTTCGCCGATGAGGAAGACGTCAATGAAGTCGGAGAGGGGCTCGGGGTTCAGGCTGGCGGCGCCGCCGGCGATGATTAATGGGGCGGCGGTTTTTTCCCGCTCGAAACGGGTCAGGGGAATTCCCCCCAGATCGAGAATGGTCAGGACCGAGGTGGCGGCGAGTTCGTAGGACAGGGAAAAGCCGACCACGTCGCATTCATCAAGCGGCGTGGCGGTTTCCAGGGTGGCCAGTTTGAGGCGGTTTTGCCGCAAGGCCTCTTCCATATCGGGGAACGGGGCGAAGACCCGTTCGGCGGCGTAGTCGGGGTGGCGGTTGACGATTTCGTAAAGGATCCGCAAGCCGTGGTGGCTCATACCGACGGAATAGACGTCGGGGAAGGCGAGGGCGAGACGGAGGGCCGGGTTATCCTTCTGTATATGGTTCGGTTCGCCGCCGACGTATTGGCCGGGGCCGGCGACGCGGGTCAGGGCGGGCCGGAGGCGGGCGAGGTTCGGGTTGTCGCTTGCGTTTGGCATATTGATTCCATATGACTGACAGAGGTTTGGCAAAGTGACGATTGTACGGACTGTTTCGGTTTTTTCAAATTATACCGAACGCGTTCGGTATATACCGCCCAGCAAGCGATAAGGAGAACCGCCATGCCGCATTGGCTCGACGCCGATCCGGATGAATTGGCCGCCCAAATGCGGGAGCTGGGGGAGCCGGCCTTCCGCGCCAAACAATTGGCGGACTGGCTCCACGGCAAGCGGGTCGCCGCTTGGGAGGGAATGCCGAACCTGCCGGCGGAACTGCGGAAAAAACTCGCCGCAAAAGGAAGCCTGCGCCGGCTCCGCGAACTCGAACGCCGCGACAGCGCCGACGGCCTCACCCATAAATGGCTTTTTGAAGCGGAGGACACGACTGAACCCGGCAAACAAATTCCCCGGGGGAATCCGGGGAATCCGTGGCTGGAAAGCGTTCTCATCATCGAGAAACAGCGGCGGCGCCGCACCGCCTGCGTGTCGTCGATGATCGGTTGTCCCCTAGCCTGCCTTTTCTGCGCGACCGGCAGAATCGGCTTCTCCCGACTTTTGACCGCCGGCGAGATACTCGAACAAGCCTATACCCTCGACGCCTGGTCGCGGGTGCATGCCGGGGGGGGCCTCAGCCACGTGGTTTTCATGGGCATGGGGGAGCCGCTCCTGAACCTGCCGGCGGTGCTCGGCGCCCTGCGGCGGCTGAACGATCCGGCCGGTTTGGCCTTGTCCGGCCGGCATTTGACCGTATCGACCGTGGGCATTCCCGAGGGGATCCGGGCCTTGTCGGAAAGCGGGGTGGTGCACCGTTTGGCGGTGTCCCTGCATGCGCCGAACCAGAGGGTTCGCGAGCGAATCATGCCGGCGGCGCAGCGGTGGCCATTGGCGGAACTGCTGGCGGCATTGGAAAAATACGCGGAAACGGCGGCGCGGGATCTCACCTTCGAGTATTGCCTGATCGAGGGGGTTAACGCGGGGGTTAAGGAAGCGCGGGAATTGGCGGAAATTTTGCGACCTTTCCGCTGCCTGGTCAATCTGATTCCCTTCAATCCGGTGGCCGGAACGCCGTTCGGACCGCCCGGCGCCCGGGCGGTCCGAAATTTTCAGGACGAACTGGAGAAGGCCGGCGTGGCGGCGACCCTCCGGACGGAGAAAGGCGCGGAAATCGGCGCCGCCTGCGGGCAGTTGCGGGCGGAAAGGGAAGGGATTGTCAGCCCCCATGCCGCCCCAACGCCTGGATGACGTGGTGAATCGCCGGCGAGCTTATCCCGTACATCCATTCGCGCGCCTTGATTAAGACCCCGTGCTGACTGCCGATGGAAATCCAATAGGCGGCACAGAGGCAGACGATGGTCACGGTCAGGGCGACCCGCCGCACCCACGGGGGAATCGAGCCGCCGGCGTGAACGGCGCCGACCTCGATTTCCCGTTTCCGGCTGTACATCAGTTCGTAGAAGATGACGGTGGTGATGGTGAAAACCAGGGCCCAGCGGGTCATGCGGGCGTCGGAGCCGATTAGCGCCCACAGGCAGTAGAGGCAGGCGAAGAGGCCGATGAAGGAGTAGACGATGTATTGGCGTTCGGTGGCCAGCTTTTTGTAGGCGAGGATTTTCAGGGCGGCGGAGGAGTAGATGTAGGGGAGAAGGGTGAGGATGACCGTCACCGAGGCGATTTTACCGAACTGCTGGCCGGCGGTCGGGGACATGGTGAAGAGGACCTGGAGGGACATCAGGGCGGCGATGATGGCCAAGCCGGCGGAGGGGCTGCCCCATTTGTTTTCACGGGCGAAGACATTGGGGAAGAGGCCGTCCTTGGCGGCGGCATTGGCGGTTTGCCCCGACATCAGGGTCCAACCCCCGAGAGCACCGAGGCAGCCGACGGCGGCGCAGAGGGCGACGGCCTTGCCGGCGGTGGGCCCGAGGGCCAGGACGACGGCGTCGGCGAAGGGGGCGGAGGAGGCGACGAGTTCGGGATTGGGGATGATGCCCATGATGACGGTGGAGGAGAGGATGTAGCAGACGGCGGCGATGAGGACCCCGGCGACGGTGGCGATGGGGACGTTTTTCCCCGGGTCCTTGACGACGGCGGCGGAGACGGAGGCGGTTTCGACCCCGATGAAGGACCAGAGGGTGAAGTTGAGGGTCATGCCGATGGCGGACATGGCGGACTGGCCGGTGACGTTCCAGGCCGCGGAGTAGGTGGCTCGGTTGAACCAGAACCAGCCGAGGAAGGCCATGCCCAGGATGGGGATGAGGGCGAAAATGGTGGTGACGGACTGAATGCGGGAGACTATGCGCGCGCCGCGGATATTGGCGTAGGCGAGGAGCCAGATGACGGAGATTTGGGTGAGGGCCATGACCAGGGGTTGTTTGAGTCCCGGGAAAAACTGGGAGAGGTAGCCGAGGCCGGCGACGGCGAGGCCGACATTGCCGACGACGGTGGCTATCCAGTAGACGAGATTGGTTTGGAAGCCCATGTAATCGCCGAAGGCAAGTTTCGTGTAGGCGTAGGGGCCGCCGGCGCCGGGGGAAAGGGTGGCGTTTTTGGCGAAGACGAGGGCGAGGGCGATGGAACCGCAGATGGTGATGAGCCAGCCGAGAATGGTGATGCCGCCGATGGCGGCGAGATTGGCCGGGAGCATGAAGACGCCGGAGCCCATCATGTTTCCAGCGACCATGAGGGTGGCGGGGACAAGCCCGATTTTATTTTTGTCATCCAGTGCCATGGCAGGTCGGCCTTTGCGAAAAGGGGTCGGCAATGTGTCTACGATATATACCGAACGCCTATTGAAATTGTGAAAACGTATCTCATCGCGTCATACTTCGTCAGCTCGGTCGGAAATAACTTTTTCTGCCTAGCCGCCGGCTGAAAAAGTGATTTCCGCCCTCGCTTCATCGTCTGACACGATGATATACATTTTCACAATTCCAATAGACGTTCGGTATAGAATATTTCGACCGTTTTTTGGATAATCTGTTTAGGATTATGGTGTCGGATGTGGTTTGCCGGGGAAGTTTTTAGAGTGGCTGGATGAACTCGGCGGGTGGGGTGACTGTAGTCCTCAACCCGCTTCGAACGGCCAAACCCGAAATATCCGGGGATTAACAGGTAAATCCCCTAACCGGCGCTGATTGTTGGCGTAAAATGGACGCGGGTTACGGAAAAATCGGATCTAGTCCCTCAAGTTATGGCAAAAAGTTCCGATAATCAGGATACGGACGCCTGACGCCCGGGTGGCGCCACGTTATGCGCCACAGGATGACGAAACAAGGCCCCGACGTCACGGCCCCCGAGACCGGTCGACCATTTGAAAGGATACCCCCATGACTTCCTCCTCCTCCTCTTCCTCTGGTGCCGCCAGCAGGGTCACCGGCCTCGTCTCCGGCTTCGATACCTCCTCGATTGTCGAAAGCCTCATGGCTATCGAGAAAAAGCCCTTCGCCAAACTCGAGGTCAAAAAACAGACCGAAGAACTGAAGCTCCAGGCCTACCAGGCCGTGAACACCTATCTCCTGAAATTCCGCACCTCGATGTCGACCCTGTCGGCGTCGAAATTGTGGAATTCGAAAACCGCCGCCTCCTCGAACGACAAATCCCTGGGCGCCACCGCCAGCCAATACGCGGTGCAGGGCACCTATTCCTTCAAGGTGGCGCAACTCGCCACCGCGGCCCAAAGCATGACCAAGGGCTTCGCCTCGAAGACGGCGCCCCTCGCCGACATCAAGAACGCCGAAGGCGACACCGTCAACGAGAAAATCGGCTCCATCAGCCTGAACAGTTCCAAAACCCGGGTCGACAATTCGGCCCTGCTGGAAGAATTGAACGGCGGCAAGGGCATCTACCGCGGTTCCATCCGCGTCACCGACGGCAGCAACAATTCCTCCGTCATCGACCTTTCCTCCTGCAGCACCATGGACGACGTGGTGTCGGCGATCAACAATTCCGACAAGGCGCAAATCAGCGCCTCGATCAAGGACGGCGCCCTGCATATCGAGGACAATTCGCGCGGCACCGGTTCCCTGCGCATCCAGAACGTCGGCACCGGCACGACGGCGACCGACCTCGGCATCGCCGGCACCACCGATCACGGCAGTTCCACCAATCTCAGCGACGGGGTAATCACCACCGCCGGCGGCAAGACCGCCCTCCAGGGCCGCAACGTCTACACCATCGGCAACGACACCGCCCTCAGCAAATTGAACGACGGCCTCGGCGTCGAGGAAGGCCGCATCAACCTGAAGATCTCCGACGCCACCAGCTACATCAACCTGAGTATCGACACCACCGACTGCAAATCCGTCGGCGACCTCACCAAGAAGATTAACGCGGTCATCGAGGACAAAAGGAAGAACGGCGGCATCGACCATACCACCGGCGGCAATTACGGCACCCTGCTGGAAGGCCTCACCTTCGGCCTTTCGGCGGACAAGCTCTCCTTCGGCCTCACCGGCGTGAAACAGGGCCAGAGCTACGAATTCTCCGACCCCGCCAGCGCCGCCATGGGCAAAGCCACCCCGGCCCAACAGCTGGGCCTGGCCGACGGCGTCCACACCATCTCCGCCTCCTCCGGCGACAGCATCGCCTTCAAGCGGGTCATCGGCGACGTCAACTCGCCGATGCTCAAGTCCTTGGGCGGCCTCGACTCCACCTCCAGCACCAAACTTGGCGAACAACAGAAGGTCGACGTCGCCTTCACCGCCGACACCAAGCTGTCCAGCATGTACGGTGGCAACGGCATGGACTGGTCCCGCCCCATGCAGATCCTCCTTACCGAGGGCGGCAGTTCCTCCGCCAGCTCCGGCACGGCCAAATACGATGTCGGCACCTTCATGAGCAAGGACGGCTTCGACGCCTACATCGCGGACAGGTACCAGTCCCAGGGCGGCAAGGCGGAGCCGACGGTCGGGGATCTCCTCGACTACATGAACCGGCAAGTCGCCAATGTCGCGGCGGATCCTTCGAAGAACGCCGCCGGCCTGGCCGGCATGCGCTTCAAGATGGAGGACGGTTCCGTCACTATCGAGGGCGCCCAGGCCGGCTACAAGGTCGAAATTATCGGCACCGTCGCCGCCGGCCTCGGCCTCACCCGCATCAATACCGAATCGGGCGAGTTTTCCATGAACACCGCCCTGGACGGCTACACCGATCAGGGCGACAAGTACGCCGCCGACATCGACAAATTCTACGGCATTACCGATCACAAGAGCCTGCTGGCCAGCGGCGTGGTGGACATGAACCCCGACACCGCCACCCTCCAGGATTTGGTCGGCTTCCACGGCCTGAAGCGGGCGGACTTCGGTACAGACGAGGATTACGCCACCGCGGTCGGCACCAAGCTGCAGGATATGTTCGACCAGCCCGACGGCATCAAAATCAACACCACCCACAACCTCGTTCTCGCCGACGGTTCGAGCGCCCACGTGCCGGTCTCGATGCAACTGAGCCTAAAGGACGTCGCGGTCCTGGACAAGGACGGCAATGTCGTCCCCGGCGCCAAGCTGGATGAAAACACCGACGTCGCCACCTTCATGCGCAGCGTCAACGCCGCCGTCCAGGACACCCTGACCACGAAAACCCGCGAGGCAGTGGCCAATTTTGCCACCGACATCCGCGGCGGCGCCTACACCGAGGCGGAAATCCCCGCCGCCCGGCAGCAGGAAATCCTCGCCGCCGCCGACGCCTTCGCCGTCAACGGCACCGTCTCCGCGCCGGAAATGCGCCTCCACGCCTACGGCGACAGCCTGCAGTGGTCGAACATGGACTTCAGCCGCGACTGGGAAATGGGGGGCGAAGTTCTCGAAAACCTCCATATGGACAAAAGCATCGACATCTCCTCCGGCCAGCAGGCCAACGCCATGCTCATCCCCACCTCGGCCCAGCCGAAGGAGGTCGGCTACTATTCCGGAAAAGACGTGACCGCCGACACGAAGCTCAAGGATTTGAACGCCAGCGTCGGCCTCTTCGTCGGCGGCGGCGAGGATGACACCATCGACTTCAGCTTCGGCGAGGACGCCGACGGCAACGCCGTCACCATTTCCCTCACCATGCAGGAAATCAAGGAGGCCGTGGCCGCGAAGGGCGGCCCCGACTGCAAGCTGGGGGATTATGTCCAGTCCCTGGACACGCTCCTCAAGGCCAAGCTCGGCGCCTACAACTCGGAGAAAGGCACCACCCTGGCCGTCGACATCGGCCTGGGCGCCGACGCGAACGGCAAAATGCAAATCCAGGTCAAAAACGTCAAGGGCATGCCGGAAATCGAGGACAGACCCGACAGCGACCGCTTCTCCATCAGCGGCTCCGGCATCAACGCCGACCCGAAAACCATGCTCCTGAACCTGGGCATCGGCCAGATGTCCAAGGACAACCCCGACCCCGCCGCCACCTTCACCGTCTCCAACCTGATTGCCGCCGACTTCATTCAGCCGACCGCGGAGGAAATGGAAACGACCTCCCTCGGGAGAATCGAATTCACCCTCGGGAATTCCGACAAGCGGATTGCCCTCGAAACGGACGGCCTCGACGAATACAGCACCCTGAACGATCTCCTGAACCACCTGAACGATCAGCTCGGCGAAATGGCGAAGGCCGGCTCCGGCTACACCGACGCGGGCGGGAATTTCGTCGCCTACACCGACTCCGAACGCAGCGCCTTCAAGAACATGTCCTTCCGGGTCTCGGACGCCGGCACCGGCATCGCCCTGGACAACAATTCCTCGCAGCGGGTCACCTTCAAGGACACCATCGACGCAAACGGCAACTCCGACTCCAACCGCCTCGGGCAAACCCTCGGGCTTCTGGGCGTCGACAACGCGGACGTCAAGGTCGAGTCCTACTCCCGCTACAACGGCGCCTCGCTCGGCCGCAACTACATCAGCCGCGCCACCTCCCTCGACGACTTCCTGGGGAAGGACGCCACCAAGGGGGTCATCACCCTGACCAACGCCGCCGGCGTCAGCCAGAACCTCGACATGTCCAACTGCAAAACCATCGGCGACGTCATCGACGCCATCAACTCCTACGGCAACCAGAACTTCGGCATCTTCGCCCGCATCAACTCGGCCGGGAACGGCCTCGACATCTACGAAGCCTACTCCGAATCCTACGATCCGGAAGTCTGCACCAAGAACATCAGCATCAAGGACGTCGACAACGGCACCCTCGCCAAGAAGCTGGGCATCGCCGGCACCGGCACCCGCCTCGACGAAAACGGCGGCCGTTCGATTTTCGAGGGGTCCCTGGGCCTGAAAATCGACGTCATGTCCTCCGACTCCCTGGAAAGCATCATGTACCGCCTCGCCGCCTCCGGGGACTACAAGTGCGCCATCATCAACGACGGCTCGGCCTCGCACCCCTTCCGCCTCACCATCGCCTCGGCGACGACCGGCGAAGCCTCCGACTTCGTCATCGACTCGAACCTGGCGGAAATGTTCGGCTTCAGCCAGTCCACCCGCGGCAAGGACGCGAAAGTGCTCTACGGCGACCCCAATTCGTCCGCCAGCCCGATCATGCTCTCGTCCTCGACGAACACCAATTCCACGGCGGTCCTGGGCCTGACCCTGGACATGAAGTCCGTCTCCACGGACTGGACCACCATCACCGTCGACGAGGACAAGGAGGGCATCAAGGAGGAGATCAAGAACATGGTCCAGGCCTACAACGACCTGGCGGGCATGGTCTCCTACCTGGACGCCTACGACGAGGAGACGGGCGAACCCGGCATCCTCTTCGGCGACACCTCGGTCCGCGGCCTGATGGATGAAATCAACGAATACTTCTACCAGATTTTCAATCCGAACAACGCCAACCTCGGCAGCGTCGACGCGGACGGCAAACAGCAGACCTGGACCTGGATGGATCTTGGCGTAAGCCTCAGCTCCAAAAACACCAATGCCGACGGCACCGGTTCCTGGTACACGACCATGGACCTGGACCTTGACAAGCTGGACGAGATGTTCGCCGCGGAATGGGACGTCGTCTCCCAGATGCTGTCGAATTCCCGCAATGCCTCGAACGTCAACGGAAGCCAGAACAACAAGCCCGTCGCCTCCTTCAACGGCAAGCTGGCCGAAGGCTTCACCACCACCGGCGCCATCAACGGCGACGCCACCAAGGGCGGCTGGGGCGCGGCGAACGGGGTCATGGCCGGCGACACCATAACGAACGGCGCCAACCAGTACTCGATTTTCTTCCAGCAGCCCACCACCATGACCCGCATGAGCATCTACCATTACTCGGCGGACACGGCGCTCCAGGACTTCAAAATCGAGTACATGGACACGAACGGCGACTGGCAGACCTTCCGCGACATCACCGGCAACAAGTCCGACACCAACCATTTGGGTACGGCCATGCCGCTCAGCATGCAGGCCCTGCGCATCACCGCCAATTCCACCAACGCCAAGGACGACACTTTCCGTCTCCTGGACGTGCAGGTCTACGAGGAAATCGGCCTGGCCGGCTCCCTGAACCAATTGACCCAGAAGCTGGGGGACACCAAACTCGGCTTCCTGGCCGAGCGCACGGAAGTGGTGAACAACAGCATTTCCGACCTGGATTCGCAGATGTCCAAACTCCAGACGAAACTCGACGCCAAGGAGGAATCCCTGTGGCGGCGCTTCACGGCGATGGAAACGGCCCTCGGGAAAATGCAGAACCAGGGCAGCTATTTCTCGTCGATGATGAGCGGCATGAACAAGAAATAGGACCTTCGCGGCGGAAGAAAGATCTATTCCGGAACGGCGCGGCGGGGGGGGGGGGGAAACCCCCCCCGCCGGGGTTGGGAGAAAGTGCGGCGAAAACGAAGCGAATTAGCCCCCCGCGCCCACAAATAAAAAGTGGGGGGGGGACACACCACCGAATG
>JAVBRG010000063.1:0-14537 GCA_031548195.1 Planctomycetota bacterium
GGTTCCCCCGTCCTGGGAGGCGGCGGAAAACGACGGCCAGCGCTGGATGTGGGCGATGGATAAAATGGCCTACAGCGGAGGGAAAGACGCCGAAACGCAGGCGCAGCTGATCCGGGCCGATTTTCTCCTGGGCCAGTTCGGTGTCCAGACCCTGCAGGACGGCCCCAGTTTCGGTCACGATTCGGAACTCGCCGGCGACACCGGCCCGTTTGCCGTGCGGACGCTTCAGGACGACGAAACACTCGCCCGGCTGGCGAACGGCCTGAAACGTTTTTATCTGCCGAACGAATACAATCCCCTCATCCTCTACCGCCGCGCGGCTGCGCCGGGAAACGATCCGGATCTCCGTCGGAAAGCCTTGTCCCGCCTGGCGGACATATTTGAAAACCGCCAGCAGTATCCGAAGGCGCTCCAGTGCTGGGAACAGTACGCCGCCCTCCCGAATACCGCCCCGGGGTTTCGCGAAACGGCCAAACAGGCCATCGCCCGCATCACCGGCGCGAACGGTCTGCTGGAAAGCGGACCCGTCGCCCCGGCCGGCAGCCGGACCACCCTGCCGTTCCTGTACCGGAACGGAAAATCGGTCCACCTTACGGCGAAGCGTCTCGACGAGAAGAAGCTCCTGATGGACATCCGGTCCCTATTGAAGGCGGACGGCGAAAAGCTCTTTTCCGATTATTCGCTGCACCGCCCGGAAATGCTGGGGCGGCGGATTGTCGAGAATGACGAAACGCGTTATGTCGCGGAAACGGTCGCGGAATGGGACGTGGCTTTGGATCCCCTGCCGGACTATTATTCCCGCCGCGTCGACATCCAGCTCCCCTTCAGCGGCGCCGGCTGTTATCTGGTCGAGGCGAAAATCGCCGGCGGCAACACATCGCGGCTGGTCCTGTGGATAGCCGACCTCGCCCTGGTCCGGAAGAATGCCGCCGGCAGTCAAATCCTCTTCGTAGCCGACGCGCGGTCGGGGGAACTGGTGCCCGGGGCGAACCTCTCGTTCCTGGGTTACGAGAACCGTTACGACCGCGGACGCAACCGCCTCGTCACCGACGAATTCGCCGAACGCACCGACAAGGAAGGCCTCGCCCTCGTCGACACCTCCCGCATGGATCAGAAGGAATGGCTCATCACCGCCACCACCGACGACGGCCGTCTGGCCTATCTAGGCTTCGATCCGGTCTGGCGGATGCACCTGGAGCAGGATGCGCCGGAAAATAATACCGCCTTCATAATTACCGACCGTCCGGTTTACCGCCCCGGCCAACCGATCGACTTCAAGGTCTGGGTGGGGAAGGCGAGTTACGCCGCCACCGCGGACACGGTCGCCGGGGTCGCCGTCAAGCTTACCGTCACCGATCCGAAAGGCGACATCGTCTACCAGAAAACCCTGACGACCGATTCCTTCGGCGGGGTCGCCGACACCCTGCAATTGGCCGAAAACGCGATTCTCGGCCAGTATTACCTGCATACCGAATACGGCTGGGGCGGGGCTTCGTTCCGGCTGGAGGAGTACAAGAAACCGGAGTTCGAGGTGGAAGTGGAAACACCGAAGGAAGCGCTGGTTCTAGGCGACAGCGTGCAGGTCAAGGTCAAGGCGAAATACTATTACGGCGCGCCGGTGACGGAAGGGAACGTGACTTACAAAATCGTCCGCACACCGCACGAACAGAACTGGCTCCCGCCATGGCGCTGGGACTGGCTGTACGGTTCCGGTTCGTGGATTCCTTCCTACGACTACTCGTGGTACCCGGGCTGGGATAACTGGCGGATGGGGGGCCTCAGGGGCAAGTGGCTGCCGATTGTCCACGTCCAGCCGGAATTGGTCGGGGAAGGGGAGGGGAAGCTCGATGCCGACGGCGTCTTCAGGCTTACCCTGGACACGGCGTCCGCCAAGGCGCTTTTTGGCAATCAGGACCACTCCTACCAAGTCAGCGTGGAAGTGACGGACAAGAGCCGCCGGACGATTACCGGGGACGGCAAAGTGGTGGCAGCGAGGAAACCTTTCAATGTCAACGTCTGGACGGAACGGGGCTTCTTTCCGGCCGGTCAGGAAATGGTCGCCCGGGTGAAGGCGCTTTTGCCGGCCGGCGGCGGCTTGAAAACCTCCGGCCAGGCGACCTTGTTCCGCGTGCGTTACGATCTGGATAAAGGCGAGCCGGCGGAAACGGCTGTGGTCACCGAACGCCTCGCCACCGACGCGGACGGCAACGCCACGGTGCGGATGAAAGTCGATGCCGCCGGGCAGTACCGCCTGTCGGTGCGGCTGGACGACGACCGCTCGAACTCGATTGAAGGCGGGACGCTCATTACGGTACGCGGCAAACCGGGCGAGGGCGACTACCGTTTCTCGGCCCTGGAACTGGTTCCGGAAAAGCCCGACTATCAGCCCGGTGACACCCTCCGCCTGGCGGTCAATTCGGAGAACCCGACCGCCCGGGTGGTGTTCATGCCCCGGGCGGAACGGAACGGCCGGGCGGGTTTGAGAGCCGACGCCACGCCGGTTCGCCCGCAACTGCTGCGTTTGTCCGGCGGAACGACGGTCGTCGACGTGCCGATTGTCGCGGCGGATCAGCCGAACTTTTTCTGCGAAGCGATAATAGTCCATAAGGGCCGAATCTACGCGGAGACCCGGGAAATTTTCGTGCCGCCGGCGGCGAAGACCCTCACGGTGGAGGTGACCCCGGACAAGCCGTCCTACGCCCCCGGCACCAAGGCCGACTTCACGGTGAAAGTCACGGACGCCGCCGGTAAACCCGCCGAAGGCCAGCTGGTGGTGTCGATGTACGACCGTTCGGTGGAGTACGTTTCCGGCGGTTCGAATGTCGGCGACATCAAGGCGCATTTCTGGAACTGGAAACGTTATTACAATTCGGAACTCCTGTGCTCCCTCAACAAGCTGCCCTACCAGGCGGCGAAGCAGGGGGACGTCCACTGGCAGCCGATTGGCATTTTCGGTTATCAGGAAGCGGACTGGAACGACGCCGGCGGTCCGGCCGGTTCCGGTGAAATGCAGACCCGCGCCGGCGGTCGGGGCGGAGTCAGGATGCGCAAGAGCGTGCAACGCTCCGCCCCTCCGATGGCCATGAACACCTTCGGCTTCGGCGGCGCCAACGACATGGTCATGGACGCGGCGGTCGCCTACTCCGCCGAGGCGGCGCCGCCGGCGCCGACCATGGCGCCGATGGCCATGCCGTCCGCCAAAATGTCGATGGCGGAAGGGGCGGCGACCGAAGCAGTCGCGGGAATGCCCGGCGGCGCCGGGATGGCGGAGGCGACGGTCAGGTCGGAATTCGCCGACACCGCCTTCTGGACGGCGGCCCTGCTGACCGGGCCGGACGGCAAGGCGAAGTTCACGGTCGACATGCCGGAAAACCTCACCGCCTGGAAGACCCGGGTGTGGACGATGGGGTCGGGGCTCCGCGTGGGTGACGGTTCGGAACAGGTCGAGACGAAGAAGAACGTCATCGTTCGGCCGCAAACGCCGAGGTTTTTGACCCAGAAGGATCAGGTGATCCTTTCCGCGAACCTG
Source organism: Planctomycetota bacterium (assembly GCA_031548195.1). Classification (GTDB taxonomy): domain Bacteria; phylum Planctomycetota; class SZUA-567; order SZUA-567; family SZUA-567; genus JAJBSZ01. The sequence goes on from JAVBRG010000063.1 coordinate 3,530, forward strand.
CATAATTACCTCCCCCGCGCGAAGCAGGCCCGGGCCGAGCTGGTTCTCGAAGGCGGGCTTCTCGAAGCGGCCGACGGCGTGGCGTTGACGAGGAGTCTGAATCTGCCGGCAAACGGCGAAGCGCGGGTCGATTGGCTGGTCCGGGCCAAACGCCCGGGTGAAGCGAAGGTCATCATGAAACTGCTGACCGACGAGGAATCGGACGCGGCGGAAGTGAAGCTGCCGGTTATTGTCCACGGCGCCCGCCGGGTCGAGAACTGGGGCGGGGTCCTGCGGCAGGACGACCGGGCGGTGATTTTGCCGGTGCGGGTCCCGGCCGAGCGCCTGCCGGATCAGTCCCGCCTCGCCTTGACCTTCTCCCCGAGTATCGCCGGCGCGATGCTGGAAGCTTTGCCGTTCCTGGTCGAATATCCCTACGGCTGCACGGAACAAACTTTGAACCGCTTCCTGCCGGTGGTGATGACCCGGCGCTTCCTCGAGAGAATGGGTGCGGATCTGTCGGACGCCAGGAAGGCTTACGAAAACGCGGTGGCGAACGCCGACCAACAGTCGGAGGAGTGGAAGAGGAAGTGGGGAGACCCCCGCGCCGCGAAGGCGAAGGCGCCGGTCTTCGACGACGCCGAACTCGATAAGATGGTGAAAACCGGGGTCGAACGTTTGTCGACCATGCAGAACTCGGACGGCGGCTGGGGCTGGTTCTCAGGCTGGGGGGAACGCAGCTGGCCCCACACCACGGCGGTGGTGGTCTACGGCCTCCTAGCCGCCCGCGACAACCAGGCGGCGATCCCGCTGGGGGTGATTGACCAGGGCGTCGATTGGCTGCGTGCCTACCAGGCCCGGCAAATCGCCCTCCTGAAAACCGACCCCAATGACGAGGCGGGCAAGCCGCGCCGGCACGACGAATACAAAACGGCGGCGGACAATCTGGACGCCTTCGTCTACCTTATTCTAGCGAAGAACGCCAAGCAGCCCCTGGACCCCGACATGCGGGATTTCCTCTACCGCGATCGTCTGGGACTCTCCAAATCCGCCCTGGCGATGTTCGCGATAGCGCTCCATATGGAAAACGCCACGAACGCCCTGGCGACGGTCGAACGGAATCTGCGCCAGTACCTGCAGACCGATCCGGTGTCCGGCACTGCCTGGCTGGAAACGCCCGCGGACGGCTGGTGGTGGTGGTACAACGACAGCGTCGAGACCCAGGCCTGGTACCTGAAGCTCCTCGCCCGCACCGACCCGAAAGGGGCGACCGCCTCCGGCGTCGCCAAGTATCTCCTGAAAAATCGGAAGAACGGCACCTACTGGCGTTCGACCCGTGACACCGCCTCCGCCCTTGAAGCTTTGGCCGAGTACGCGTCCGCCTCCGGCGAAACGGATCCGGACGTCGAAGTGGGCGTTTTCCTGGACAACCGCGAGGTCATGCGCCGCCGCCTCACGGCAAAGGACATCCTCTTCGACCAACGTTTCGTCCTGGACGGCCTGGCCGTGGAAACGGGCGAGCATGAACTCCGCCTCGAACGCTCCGGCAAGGGGAACGTCTACTTCGGCGGCGGCCTCGATTTGTATAGCCTCGAAGACCCCATCGAACACGCCGGCCGCGAGCTCCAGGTCGAACGGACCTTCCACAAGCTGATCCGCCGGGACGCTTCCGTGGCCATGCCCTCGGCCGGCGGCACGGCTGTCGCCGGTAAGGTCGAAAGCTACCGCCGGGAGAACCTCCCGTCCCCGTTTGTGAGGAACGCGCCGCCGGTCAAATTGGAAACGGGCGATTTGGTCGAAGTGGAACTGTCCCTGACCGCCCTCAACGACTGCGAGTATATCGTCATCGAGGACATGAAGGCGGCCGGCCTCGAGGCGGTCGAGCTGCAGTCGGGCTATGCCGCGAACGAACTCGGCGCCTACATCGAATACCGGGATCAGAAGGTGACCCTGTTTGTCCGCCACATGCCCAAGGGCAAGTACACCCTCCGCTACCGTTTCCGGGCGGAAATCCCCGGCTCCTTCTCGGCCCTGCCGACTTTCGCCGGCGGGATGTACGCGACCGATCTTTTCGCCAATTCGGACGAGATGAAAGTGCGGATTGGGGAGGAGGGGGTGTTTTAACCGGGGTTTTTAGCAAAGTCGGGATCCTAATATCCTTGCTTAAGGACGGTCAACCATGAATAATGGTTGACTGTCCGTCGTTTGGGGCGGGGGGAAAATTGCGTTAGGGAAACGGGGAAAACCACATGAAAATCGCCGCTCTCATTCCGGCGTACAACGAGGAAAAGCACCTGCCCGAGGTGCTGCGGCAAACCGGGCAATATCTCGCCGACATCCTGGTCGTCGACGACGGCTCCCGGGACCGGACCGCCGAGATCGCCCGCGAGAACGGGGCCCGGGTCCTCGTGAACCGGCAAAATATGGGGAAAGGCGCGTCCCTCGTGGTCGGCCTCGACCACCTCTTCGCGAACGGCTTCGACGCCGCCATGTGCCTGGACGCCGACGGCCAGCACCTCCCCGCCGAAATTCCCCGCTTTGTCGCCGCCGCCGAAAACGCCGACCTGATCGTCGGCGACCGGATGTCCGACATCAAGGACATGCCGTTCGCGAGGCTCTGGACCAACCGGTTCACCAGCTGGATCCTCAGCCGCCTGGCCGGGGTGAAGGTCGCCGACAGCCAGTGCGGATTCCGCCTGGTGCGGCGGGAGGCGTGGCAGGGGGTCAAGGTGGTGTCCAGGAATTTCGACTTCGAGGGCGAGATGATCGTGGCCATCGGCCGCAAGGGGTTCAGGGTGAAGTCGATCCCGGTGACGACGGTGTACGGCGACGAAGTCAGCGCCATCCATCCGGTCCGGGACACGGTACGGTTTTTCCGGATGGTCTGGCGGCTGTGGCGGCGGAAGGATTAGGGAATGGAATTTGTCGACGAAACGACGGTGACGGTGCGTTCCGGCAAAGGCGGCAATGGCGCCGTCGCCTTCCGCCGCGAACGGAATCTCCCGCTCGGAGGCCCGACCGGCGGCGACGGCGGGAACGGCGGTTCCGTGACTTTCCAGGCGGACGAAAACGCCGACACCCTGCTCCCCCTGGCCCGGACGCAACTCTACGCCGCCTCGTCCGGCGAACCCGGCAAGGGAAACAATCGCCACGGCGCCACCGCCCTGGACATCGTCGTCAAGGTGCCGGTGGGAACGGTTTTTTACGAAGACGGGGAAATCGTCCGCGACCTCGACCGCCACGGCCTAGCCTGGACGGCGGTGGCGGGCGGCCGGGGGGGCAAGGGGAATTCATCCTTCGCGACGGCGACGAACCGCTCGCCCCGAGAATTCACTTACGGGGAGGACGGCGAGGAGCGCCGGCTGCGGCTGGAACTCAAGCTGATTGCCGACGTCGGCCTCCTGGGCTTGCCGAACGCGGGCAAGTCGACCCTGCTGTCGCGGCTCTCGGCGGCGCGGCCGAAAATCGCCGACTACCCCTTCACCACCCTCCAGCCCCAACTCGGCATCGTCTCCGACGGCTACGGCCACGAACTGGTGATGGCGGACATCCCGGGGATAATCGAGGGGGCGGCGGAAGGCGCGGGGATGGGTCTGAAATTCCTGCGACATGTGGAACGCTGCCATTTCCTGCTGCATCTGGTCGAACTCCAGCCCCTGGACGGGACGAAGCCCGCCGACAATTTCCGGATGATTAACGGCGAACTTCGCCGGCATTCGCCGGAACTGGCCGGGCGTCCGCAACTGGTGGTGGCGAATAAACTCGACCTGACCGGCTCGGAGGAAGCGCTGACCGAATTCAAACGGGAACTGGCCGCCGACTTTGCCGCAAACCGCTGCGCGGCCGGGGAAGGGGACGGGACGCTGGTCCTGGCGATTTCGGCAGCGACGGGCCGGGGCTTGCGGGAAATGGTCCGGGAAATGTTCCGCCTGCGTGACGGTTTGCGGGCCGGACAACGCGACGCCGCCGCCGACAGCGGGTCCGGCGCCGATGCCGGTTCCTCCGGCGATCCCGCTACGGACGGAGCGTTCGATCCATGAACATGCTCCGGGAGTTCTTCAACTATTTTTTCTCGGTCATCATGGGCCGGCGGGACACCCTTACCGCCTTCCTGGAACCCTTGACCATGGGTGAACGCTACCTCCGCTGGGGCATGGAGACGCGGGACATCCGCGACTTTCGCGCCGCCCTGGATCACCTGCATCTCTGCCACGATCGCGACGCCCCCATGGCGAGCCTGCTGATCCGCAAATACAATTGTATCGGCGACGTCACCACCGCGGCCATCGAAACGCTCCTCATGCGCCACATCCGGGTCATCGACGAAGCCATCAAGACCGAGAACGAATTCCGCGAGGAACTCGAATCGATCACCAAAAAGATCTCCGACAGCAAGGACTATATCCGCAAGCTCCAGGACGAGGGCAGTCTCATCAAAGCCAAGACCGAGGATTCGCGGCTGCACGAACTGGAGGACCAGGCGCGGCATTTACGGGACATGCTGGAAGGCGGCGACAGCCGCTCGGAAATATTCTCCAGCTACGACGACATCACCATGAATGCCCAGCGGTTTTTCCGCGAGCTGGATCACGCCTCGACCATGGTCATGGCCAATCCCATGCTGGGGGAAAGCGGCGCCACCACCCTGTCGGGGCAACTGCGCACCAAACTGGATTATCTCCGCAACCGGGTCGAGAAGGCCAATCCGGTCGCGGAGGCGGCGGAGGCTCAGGGAGGGGGCGGATGAGGATCATCGCCGGCAGCGCCAGGCGGGTCCAGCTGGAGGTCGCGGCGGATTCGTCGGCGCGGCCCTTCCTGGAAATGGCCCGGGGGGCCCTGTTCAATTCACTGGGAAACGCCGTCCCGGGCGCGCGGGTCCTGGACGTGTACGCTGGTTCCGGGGCGCTGGGGCTGGAAGCGTTGTCCAGGGGGGCGCGGTCCTGCCTGTTTGTCGAGCGGGACCCAGCGTCCTGCCGGGCCCTGTTAAGTAACGCCGAGCGCTGCGGCTTGTCCGGGCGGGTCCGGGTGGCGCGGGACGACGCCGGGCGGTATCTCGCCGCCCTGGCGGCGGGGGAGGCTCCGGCCGGCGCCGGCGGAGGGGACAGGGAAGGGGAAGGGGGCGTTCGGGGCGGAGGCTACGATTTGCTGTTCCTGGATCCGCCTTTTCCGGAACTGTCGGAATGGCGCGCCGGTGGCGGCCGGGAGGGGCTGATGCGGGACGCCTCGCGGCTGCTTGCGGCCGGGGGCTCACTGGTGTTCCGCCTCGAGGACGCGAAAGTCCCCCCGCCGGAATGGCCGGGGCTGGCACTTTTGCGCGAGGGCAAATACGGCCGCAGCCGGGTCTGCCGTTACACGGTTAAATAGGAGGCGAGAGAATGTCCGCCGGCAAATTCCAAACCGGAGCTTATGAAAGCGTCAGGCCGCTCGGGGCCATGCAGGAAGCGGGCATGGCCGTCAACGCCTTTGTCGCGGCGGACCGGAATCTGGCCGACGTGAGCGCCAATCCGAATGCCCAACGTGAGAAGAACCAGCACCTCAAGACCATTCAAAGCCGTTTCTGGAAAGCCTACTTCAACATCCTCTCCGGCGTCGCCACCCGGCGGCGCGGCACTATGGAATTCACCGACGACGAACGCCTGTTCCTCGACCTCGGGGTGGTCGACACCCGCATGCTCAGCCCCGACGTCGAGGCGCAGTTCCAAACCCGCAAGGCGCTGGTCGAGGAACTGAAAGCCAAGAGCCTCGGCGGCTGCCTCTACCTCACCGAATGGTTTTTCCGCTGCCAGCAGCAGACCCAGCTGGAAAAGGACATCTCCGGCGGCGATCGGGTCGAGGACGATTCCTACGCCGCCCACCTTTCGGAGGCGCGCCGCCGGGTCCTGTCCCGCCTGGCGCATTATTTCACCGGCCTCCCCGGGGTTCCGGCGGAAGTGTCGGAGTCGATGCGCACGGGGGAACTGGACAAGGCGCTCATCCACCTGGACATCAACGCGCTTCGGGAGCCCCGGCGGCGGAACTTTCTCCGCCGCCGGAACCTTTGGCAGCTGCGGGAGCAAATCATCGCCAAGGCCAAGGCCCGGGTGCAGGACGCGGGGGTCCTGCGGCTTTTCGAGGTTCTCGGCGAAGTCTACACCCGCGAGTGGCGCACCCGCCACGAGCAGTTCACCGCCGGCGAGGAGGCCCAGAGCCAGCCGGCCGAACCCGAGACCCCGGCCGGCGAGGCGGCGCCTCCCGCCCAGGCGGACCCGATGTACCTGGAGGCGGGGCGGATGCGCATGCGCATGGCGCTCCTGGCCGCTATCGACGGCCGGGAGGTGAACGAGAACGTTTTCCACGGCGCGGGGTTCCGCCTGACCAAGTCGGGGGTAGCGGAGTTCCTCTCCGTGGCGCAGTCCTTCGACCGGGATCTTTTGGAACTGCCGCCCATGGTTATCGTGCCCTGCGTGGGCCGGGGTATGTTCGCCTGGGAGGCGGGGTGCGTCCTCCTGGCCCTGCGGCCGATGGTGGGGGTGGACGATTCGGTGGCCACCGGCCTTGCCTGGTACCGCATGCTTGACGATTACCTGAACCATAACGGCCGCTTGCGTTCGGCCTATATGGCGGCATTCCCCGGGGCGGTTTTCGAGACCGATTTCCCGGCCGACTACCGCGCCTGGCTGTGCCGGCTCACCAAGGGGGAATTGAAGGCGATGGACGGCGCGCGGCGGGTGTTCTTCCGGGATCACATCGGGCCGTCCCTGAAGGGTCCACTGCTCCCCTCGAATTTGCGTAATGTCGGTCCCCAGACCCTGGTGGCGATCAGCCGGCGCCTGGAGAAACAGGTGGCGGCGGAGGACGCGGACGTGGCGCTGCACCGGCGTTTGGCGGTCATATACTGGCATCAGGGCCAGGCGGACGCGGCGCGGCTGCAGTTTCTCGACGCGATGCGGGTCGCGCCCGGCGACGGCGAGACCCTCTTCGCGGCGGGAATGTTTCTCCGCAGTCAGGAGGACCACGAGGCGGCGGCGGAATGTTTTCAATACGGGGCGGAACGGGCGACGGAAACGATGTGGGGGATTTATTGCCAGGACGCCTTGGCTAATCTGATATGAAGCGGGCGCCGGGAGCGGATGGTTGCAAATGGCGGGGGAAACATGTAGATATAACGGAATCGGGCGTGGCCGCCGGGCGGCGGGGAAGGGCTGGTTTGTTTACGGAATTGGCATGGGCGGCGGAAGCGGCGGGCAGGGGCGGCGAAGCCGGCGGTTATTGGCAGTTGGCCCTGGTGCTGGCCGCAATCGGCCTTTTGGGTTTGTTTTCCCGCTGGCGGAAGATGCACGCCAAGCCGCCTCCCGCCGCGCGGGAGCTGCGGGCCCGGGATGACGACCCGAACCGCTATCGCGACGCCGCGGACCGGGCGATTGTCGAGCTTCTGGAGACGAGCCGCACCCTCAACGCCCAGGTCGACACGAAAATCCGGGTCTTGAACCGGCTTCTGAAGGACGCGGAGGAGCAGGCGGCGCGGCTGGAGGGTTTGTTGAGCCGGGCCAGGGAGGCGCCGGAGGCGGAGGAGAAGGGGGAGACGGGCCGGAGCAGGACGCGGCGTTTTTCCTCGCGGGGGACCGGGGTTAAGGAAGTGGCCGAGGCGGCGTCGGAGGCTACGGAGGCGCTGGAGCCGGAGTTCATTTCCGAATTGCATGAGCGGATATACCGGTTGCGCAAGAGCGGCAGGAATGTGGCGGAAATAGCCAAGGCGACGAACCTGTCCACGACCGAGGTGGAGTTTATTGTGCACAATTTGCTTAAGGGCTGAAGTTTTGCCAAATCCAGTCAAGGGCGTCCAATGTTTGGTTCGATGACAATTTTCACGGTCCTGTCCGGCGTCGGCGCCGGCCCGGGTCCGGCCCGCAAGCGGGCGTGGGAAGGCGGTGGAGGATGACGCACGCTCCGGATTCCGATTTCGGGGTCGAGGCACCGGATGGTTTGCGGTTGCTGGAACGGGTCGGGGTCGGCCGGCGTTCCTTGTGGTTCAGGTCGGAACAGGTGCGGTTGAACCGGGTGGTGGCGCTGAAGGTGCTGCGGCCGTTCCTGGTGGAAAGCCCGCGTTTCCGCGAGAATTTCCTGGAGGCCGGGCGGCAGGCGGCGGCGATGGTGCATCCGTCGGCGTTGCCGATTATCAATATTTTTCCGAGGCAGAACGCCCTGGCGGTGACCTGGTGCGCGGGTGCGCCCATGAAGGAGCGGATTGGGGCCTTGGACAGCACCCATGTCGCGCGGGTGGGCGAGGTGGTGATGGATTGTTTGTCGTCCCTGCACGCGACCGGGCGTTGCCACGGCAATTTGAGCGGGGGCAATATTTTCCACGACGATGCGGAGGGGGTTTGGCTGAACGATTTTTTCCAGCCGCCGGTGATGGTGGACGGCGAGCGGATGTTCCGTGGCGACTACCGGTTCATCGCGCCGGAGTATTTCGCCCGGGGCCATTTGGATTGGCGGTCGGACGTTTTCAGCCTGGGCGCGGTTTTGGCGGAGGTCCTGAGCAAGGCCGGCGCCATGCCGGAATTGCTGGATTGTCTGGAACGGATGCAGTCGCTGCGGCCGGAGGATCGGGGCAGGACGCCCCAGGAAGTGTTGTCGAGATTCAAGGGATTTCGCCGGACGGAGGAGGATAAGACAGGCAAGGGGGCGACCGTCCGCCGCCGCAGAATGTACCGCCGCGTCCCGGGCGAGTTCGAGGTGAATTTGCGCCGCCGTTCGGCGACGCCGGAGGAGACGGCGACGATCCTGATGCGCATCCGCAACATCGGCGAAAGCGGTGTTTTTGTGGAGACGGAGGACGATCTCCTGGTGGTGGGGAGCATTATCGAGCTGGATTTCGGCTTGAAGGGGGTCGAAGGTAACGTGCACGCTTTCGGGGTGGTGCGCTGGAAGTCGGCGCCGCCGATGCCGCGCGGGGTCGGGGTGCAGTTTTTGGAAGTGGATCAGGCCGGCTTGACCAGGCTCAGGCGGTTTTTGGAGGACAAGGACGGCGAATTGGAATATTGACGGCGGGCGGGTTTGGCAACTCCGCCGGGAAAATTCGGCAACCGTACAGTAATATTGTGTTATCGGTGCGGCTCGGTCATCAAGCCGCAAACCCGGGTGAGGGCGAAAATGTGAAATGGGAGGACCCCATATGATTACCATGCACGTCAATGCCAATTGGGAAAAGGGCAAATCGGCGGTCAATATCAAGGCGGGCAAGCACCAGGTTGTCGTCGACGAGGCGGCGAACGCCGGCGGCGAGGATTTGGGACCGAATCCGGTGGAAATGCTGTTGTCGGCGGTGTCCGGCTGTTTTGTGGTGGTAGGGAAGATGATTGCCCGGGAGATGGGTCTGGAAATCCGGGGGGTGAAGATCCTGGCGGAAGCGGACTTGGACCCGGCCGGCTTTTTGGGGAAGGACCCGAAGGTTCCGGTGCAATTGCAGCAAGTGCGCCTCAAGCTGGAGGTCGACTCACCAGCCGATCGCAAGGAAATCGAAAAGTGGATTGTCAACACCGAAAAGCGCTGCCCGGTCGTGAATACGGTGCAAAAGGGCACGCTGGTCAAAGCCAGCCTCAAATAGGCTTTCAGCGCGGTTCGTAAAGATGGGGCCGGGGCGGAAAGATCCTTGACCTTGTATTCGTCGTATTTATAATGTTTATGGGTAACCGAGCCGCGACCCGATGGTGGATTGCGGCTCGGTTGTTGTATTATCCCTACAAACGCCCCTCTTGCGGAGGCGGTTTCCGCACCTGGACGTTTCGGGGCAAAATGTGCGCTTGTGCGGTTTACCGAGGAAAACGCCCTAAAAAGCCTATTAGCGAAAGCGATGTCGCCATGGCGGAAAAACACGAATCCGGACCGATCCATTACAGCACCCCGGGGCCCAATAATCCCGAACCCGAGAAACCCGGCCTGACCGATATGCTGGTACGGAAAGCGGAAAAAGTTAAGTATCTTCTTCTGGCCGCCCTGGTCATCCTGGCCCTGGCCATCGCCCTGGTCACCTGGCAACGGCGAGCCAGCGCCCAACGGGACCGGTCGTCCCGAAACCAGGTCTTCAAGACGGTCATGGAGATGCAAGGGAAACCGGAAGCGGAAGCGAAGGCGGCCCTCGACAAGGCGGCGAAGGACTTCGCCGGCACACCGGCGGGGGCAAGCGCCAACATGTACCAGTTCGCCAATGACTTCAATACCGGCGACTATGCGGCGGCGGAAAAGTCGGCGCGGGGCTTTATCGGCGGCTATCCCCATAGCCCAATGGTGTCGCGGGCCAAATTGGCCCTGGGGCAGGCGCTTGGCCAGCAGGGGAAGACCGCCGAGGCGATTGCCACTTTCCGCGGCCTGATTGCCGCGAACGACCCCGGGATCCTGGCCGAGGCGAAGCTTGCCCTGGCCCAGGCGCTGGAGAAGGACGCCGAGGCGGCCAAGGACAATCCCGAGGAATACCGGCGCCGGCTCGAGGCGGCGGAAGCGGAATATAACGACATTATCGTCAGGTCGCGGATCACCGCACCGGGCCAGAGGGGCTTCTGGCCGCAGGCGGTGACCATGCCGGCGGATTACGCCCTGGTGCAATTGAAGGACCGTCTGGCCGGCAATGTACTGGGAACCCCGACTTCGCTCCTTGGCGACCCGCACAGTTTGTCCGACACCGATTTGCAGGGCGCGGCGGGGGTAACCCTGCCGGGCGCGGCGGCGACGGCCCGCGGTTTGGTCGACGGCGCGGCGCAGGCGGCCGGAACAGCAGCCGACGCGGCAAAGGGTGCGGCCGGCGCGGTGGCGGGCGGTGCATTGGACGCTGCCGGCGCGGTGGCCGACACGGCGAAGGATGCGGCGGACGTGGTGGCCGACACGGCGAAGGGTGCGGCGGGCGTGGTGGCCGACACGGCGAAGGGTGCGGCGGGCGCGGCGGCAGGCGCGGTCGGCTCGGCCGCCGGGGCGGTGGCCGATGCGATTGGCGCGGCTCTCCACGGCGCGGGCGAAGTGGCTCGCGAGGCGAAGGATGCGGTCGGTTCCGCCGCCG
>JAVBRG010000154.1:0-32026 GCA_031548195.1 Planctomycetota bacterium
ATCCCGTGCTATACCGAACGCGTATTGAAATTGTGAAAACGTGTCTCGTCCGGTCATACTTCGTCAGCTCAGTCGGAAATAACTTTTTATGCCTAGCCGCCGGCCTAAAAAGTGATTTCCGCCTTCGCTTCCTCGTCTGACAGGACGATACACATTTTCACAATTCCAATAAGCGTTCGGTATATTCCCCCCCCACTGGCCAAGCAACGGAGACCCCCCATGGCGACCAAGAAGACCGTGAAAGCCGACCAGCCGGCGAAAACCGAACCCCACAGGAGCGTTCTGGCCATCGCCGCCCATCCCGACGACATTGAATTCACCATGGCCGGCACCCTCTTCGCCCTGGCCGAGCGGGGCTGGCGGGTGCATTACCTCAATGTCTCGAACGGCAACGCCGGCTCGATGCTCCACTCCCGGCCGGAAACCGCCAAGATACGCCTGGCCGAAGCGAAACAGGCCTGCAAGCTGGCCGGCTTCATCCATTACGCCCCCTTCGCCGAAGACCAGAACGTGCTCCACGATGCGGAGCAAATCGCCCGGACCCTGGCGGTGGTGCGGGCGTCGCGGGCGTCGATTGTCCTGACCCAGAGTCTGAACGACTATATGGAAGACCACCAGAACGCCGCGCGGCTGGCGGCGACGGCGGCCTTCAGCCGGGGCATGAAGAACGTGAAAAGTAATCCGCAACGCCCCCCTTACGGCGAGGACGTCGCCGTCTACCACGCCATGCCCCACGGTCTGCGGGACAGCATGGGAAAGCTCCTGCATTCGGGGCAGTGGGTGGATGTGTCGGCCTTTATCGACAGGAAGGGGGCGATGCTGGCCTGTCACGCCAGCCAGAAGGATTGGCTGGATGCGACCCAGGGGATGGATTCGTACATTCAGACCATGGAGGAATTGTGCCGTACCATGGGAAAAATGTCCGGCAAGTTCAAATTCGCCGAAGGCTGGCGGCGGCACAATCCGCTGGGATATTCGGCGGATTTGCGCTTCGACCCCCTGACGGAGGCATTGGGTGATTTGCTGCTGGTGGACAAGAAGTACGCGAAGTGGCTGGATGAATGAAGCCGGTGGGGCGATGCCGCCCCACGGCGACCATCCGGATGGCAAAACCGGGAGAATCGGGCGGCGCAGGCTCGATTCTCCCGGTTGTTTCACGAACAGATTTCCGTGCAAAAGTCCCGGCGGCGGCGGTCCGGCGGCGGTTGCATGTCAACCTTGTGGCGCAGCTCCGTAACCCGTAACGCCGTTCCCTCCCCACGCATCACTCCGGCGGCTCACAGCCCGGCCCGGAATTCCCTGACCTTGCGCATGAATGCCGCCACGCGTTTCTCGTCGACCAGATTTTCGAACTTGCCGTCGATTTTGAAAGTGGTCCCGACGACCGCGCCGTCGGCGACGGCGAGTTGAGGGGCGATGGTGTTTTCCCGGCAGCCGGTATTGGCGAAGACGGGGGTGTCGGGTACGACTTTCTTCACTTTGGAGAGAATCTGCGAATCCGTTTCCGCGCCGGCGGTCAGACCGGAAACGCAAAGCACGTCGGGGCGGTTATTGAAAACGGTGGAACGGGCGATGTCCACAATGTCCCGGGATCCTAGGTAGTTCGCGGCCTCGGGGACGAGGTTGAAGAGGATGCGCAGGTCCTTCTGGTGCAGGCGCATTTTGTGACGAATCGTTTCCCCGACATTCGTGTTCCATAAGCCGAAGTCGCTGGCGTAAACGCCGGTGAGGATTTCACGGATGAATTTGGCGTCGACGGCTGCGGCCAAATCTATGGAAGCGACCGGATCCCACAGCACATTGACCCCATAGGGAATCTTGATGTCCGGCATGAGTTCGCCGATGACCCGGCCCATGGCCGCGGTCGTTTCCGGCTTAACCCTGGTGAGATACGGCAGGCTGAATTCGTTCGAGAACATTACCGCGTCCACGCCGCCGTTCTGCAGGGCAAGAAGATCCTGCCGGGCCAAAGCCACCACTTTTTTCATCCCGCCGGCGGCGTCGTAATAGGGGTCGCCGGGCAGGGCTTGAAAATGGCACATGGCGATAATCGGTTTCTGGGTTTTGAAAAGATCCTTAATCCACTGCATGGCGCTGGCTCCTTTCGCGAGAATTGTTTGTCGGTGTTTCATGTGGGCAATTGGCGCATCAAATCCCTGGTGCGGAGGTAAAGCTGGTCATAGATTGCCAGCTGCCGCCGGTAGATTTCACGCCCCGCCGGATTGGGGCTGACGGAACCGGTGAACTCGACCCGCTTCGCCAGTTCGGCGATGGATGCGTAACGCCCCACCCCCAGCCCGGCCATCAGGGCGTCGCCGAAGGAAGCGCCGAAAACGCCGCCGAGCAGCAGTTCGCGGCCGCAAATGTCCGAGACGATGCGCATCCATTTGCCGTTCCTGGTGCCACCCCCGACCGCGACGACTTTCCCGGTCTCCATGCCCATTTCCGCAAATGCGGCGAAGTGCTGCGCCACTCCGTAACCGACCCCCTCCAAACAGGCCTGGAACAGATGCCCGCGGCTGTGGTGGAGATTCAGGCCGAAGAAAACCCCGCGGGCCAGAGGATCGTTGATGGGCGTGCGTTCGCCGCTGAAGTAGGGGAGGACGATTAAACCGTCGGAGCCGGCCGGGACGTCGGCGCTTTCCTGCATCAGCAGTTCGTAGGCGACGGGGCCGCCGTCCGACTGCCGGCGAAGCAAATCCGGGGCGAGCTGGTCCCTGAACCAGCGGGTCAGGGTGCCGGTCGTGGACATCCCGGCGGCGACCATGTAGGTGTCCTTGAATAAATATGGCCCGGCCCAGAAGCGCCGGTCCGTAGTCAATTTCGGCACGATGTGAATGATGTACACTGACGACCCGAACATCAGGAGCATGTCCCCGGGATTGAAAACGCCTACTCCCACCGCATCCGCCGCCGCATCAGCCGTCCCCACGACGACCGGCGTGCCCTGGGCCAGCCCGGTCGCCCGGGCGGCTTCGGCCGTGACCGTGCCGGCGATTTCGTCGGCCCAGCGGCATTCCGCCAGCTGTTCCGGACGGCAGAATTCCTGAAGATTGTCGTAGTCCCAGTCGTTCGTTTCAAGATTGTACATGGGGGTGAAATAGGCGGCGGTGTAGCGGTCGATGCAATAATTGCCGGTCAGCCGCTGGGCGAGATAAGTGCTGGCGGTTACAAAATTGGCTGCGGCGCGGTAAACCTCAGGCTCGTTTTCCTTCAACCAGAGAATCTTCGGGCCGATGGATTGGGAGGTAATGGGGTTTCCGTATTTCTCCAGGACGTAATCCTCGCCCAACGTTTCGTTGAGGCGGCGGATCTGCGCCTCCGCACGCACGTCCACCCCGTAGAGAATCGCCTTCCGGAGTGCTTTGCCGTCCTTGTCCAGGGGACAGCAGCAGGGGCCGATGGCACTGGCGCCGACGCCAAGAATTTGCCGCGGATCGCAGGCGGATTTTTCCAGCAGGGCGCGGCTGATTCGGCAAAAGTCCCCCCACCAATCCTGTTCCGCGTCATGCTCGGCGTAGCCGGGTTTCGGCGACAACATCCGGTGCGCCACCGCGTGAGTGGCCACGGCGTGCCCGTCCTCGTCAATAAGCATGCCCTTCGACTCGTAGGTGCCGATGTCAATTCCCAGAAAATAGCCCATGGCGGATTCCTGACAGAAGCGCGCTTCTTCACTGTAGAAGTTTTTATGAAACTAGTGCCCCGTAAAGTCCAAATTTACGGGGCACTAGAATCAGTATCTATTTAAAGAAAAGCTATGGTCAATGCGGCCGGCCATTCCTGCCAATAGCATGGCCAAATTCTCGATGTCCCGAACATTGGCCGTCTCGACCGGCGTATGGGTGTAGCGGGCCGGGAATCCCAGTTCCAAGGTCGCCATGCCCATCCCTTCCAGCTGCACGTAGGCGGAGTCGGTGAGGATGCCCAGTGAGGCGAAACGTTGCAGGGGAATGCCGTCCTCCCGCGCCGTGCGTTCGGCCAAAGCCGCCAGGCCGGCGTGGGGTAAAACGCCGTTCAAGGTGCCGCGCCCGTGAAAACTGTAGAGTATCAAGGCCGGTCCGCCGCCGCATACATCTTCATAACGTCCCGACAAATCCCGGGTGTCGCCGGCCAGGGCGACGTCGAGGCTGATGGTGATGTCAGGTTTGCAGCTGCGGGCGGCAAGCATGGCGCCGCGAAGATTGAACTCCTCCCAAACCGTTCCGACCAGGTGCACCGTGCAGGGGGGACGCTGGTTCTTCAGGCGTTCGGCTGTCATGACCAGGGCGGCCAAGCCGCCGCGATCATCCACGGAAGTGCCGCTGACGAAGTCTCCGGCCAATTCCTGGCTGAAGGGAAGATAACCGGCGGGGCAGCCCACGTCTACCCCGAAAGCGCGCACCGCTTCGGCGGTATCCGCGCCGATGTCGAGGAAAAGGGAGGTTACCGGATCCACCTTGTACTTTTCCTCGGCGCCGGAAGCGTGATGCGACTTGTTGCCGAAAACCCCGTCGACGAATTTGCCGTCCTTCGCAAGAATGCGAATGTTCAGGCCCGGCAAAACCTTTTCCGGTATTCCTCCGAGGCGATCGACCTGGATGAAGCCGTCCTTCTCAATCTTCCGCACGATGAAACCGAGCTGGTCCAAATGGGCAAATGCCATCACCGCCGGGCTGTTCGGGTCGGTTCCCTCGATGGTGGCGATGACGTTGCCGACCCGATCTACCGTAACCCGATCGGCAAAGGGAAGCATTTTATCGCGAAAACAATAAGCCACCTCCTTCTCGTAACCGGAGGGGCCGAACTTTTCCATGAACTCGCGGAGCAGGGCTTTGCCGTTCATAACCGTTCCTCGCGACCGGTCCCGACCGGAATAATTTCCTGCCGGAACAAAGCTACTGTAGAATTTCCCTCACCTTGGCGGTGATTGCCAAACCCAGCTTTTTCTGACTTTCTTCGGTCAAATGCACGCAGTCCGCGCCCACTTCGGCAATTTCCGCCGCGTCGAAGAAATCCACCCCGGCCAGCCGGGCAACCTCCCGGTAAACCGCCGCCAAGCCTTCGGCCCGTTTCGCGGCAAGAGGCCCGAAAACGGTGCCGCTCAGATTGCCGCCCCAGTTCTTGCCCATGCGCGGCGGAGCGACGATGAGAATGCGCGGCTCGCCGTAGTCCCGGCCGCATTTGGCCCGGCGGACATATTGAACGAGCAAATCCATTCCCCAGCCGATGTCCCACGGCTCAAGCCCGAAACGCAGCTTGCAGTCATTGGTTCCCAACATGATGATGACCAAATCCAGGGGCGAAGCGCTTTCCAGGACGCCGATGAAACCGGCCTTGCCGCAACGTCCCTCCTCAATGGGATCGTCGAAGACGGTGGTGCGGCCGTTCAGGGCGTTTTCGTGAACACGGTAGTCGGCCCCGAGTTCATACTGCATTACCCCGGGCCAGCGCTGGTGAAATTCGAATCGCGCCGCCGGCGGCGGCAGGGGCTTGTGACCCCAGGTGTTTGAATCGCCATAACAAAGTATGTGGCGCATGGCTTCTCCCGGGCAAAAGTTCTATTCGCTCCGCCCGCCGGCGGCCGAAACCGGTTCGGCCGCCGGAGACCGGAAAACGGAAGAATAAAAAATCTTGCAAAACGAAATAACGCGCTGGTTTTATTTGTGCGCGTCCTTGTAAACCTGCGAAGTGCAGACGTAATTCCCGGCGTCGGCCTCGACTTTGGCCCGATCCCACTTGAGGTCCAGATACTTGTTGGTGTATACCTTGTCGGCGGGAATCTCCTCTTCAATCACCCCCACTTTCTTCGCCCAGGAAATGACCTCGGCCCATTTGGCCGGAGGCATGAAACCGATGCCGTCGGCGAGAATCTTCTTGGTGGTCGCCTCGTCGGTGCCGAAAGCCTGAAGGTTGCGGCCCTGAGCCACGCCGAGAGCGCCTTCCCAGGTGATTTGAATGGCCGGGAACTTGTTCAGGACCACGTCGGCGCCAGCTTCAGGGTTCTTGAAAACGAAATACATGCCTTTCATCATGGCGCGGCAGAAACGGGTCACGAGATCCGGTTCCTTGGCGATGAGGCCATCCGAAGTCACGACCGGGTTCGCGAGAACCGGCAGAATCTTGTTTCCGTCCAGGTAAATGAAATCGAAGCCCTGGCCTTTGAGCTGCTCAAACTCGGAAATCCAGGTGAAGAGGGCGTCAATCTTCTTTTCGTTCACCATCTGGTAGCGGCTGTCGCCGGCGACGATGTATTCGATGTCCTTGTCGGGGTTGAGGCCGGCGGCGGAGACGGTGGGGGCGGCGATGGTGGCCCAGGCGGCGTCGCCGAGGGCGATGGTTTTACCCTTGAGGTCGGACCAATCCTTTATGCCGGAGTCGCGGCGGACCGCCATGCCGAAGATATTGATGGCGTCGGCGGCGCAGACCGCTTTTACCGGCAGGCCGGCTTCGATGGAGGCGAGAATCAGGTTGGGGGAGGGATAGCCGAAGTCGGCTTGTTCGGTGCCAATCATCTTGATGTCGGTGGTGCCGAAGGCCTGCTCCATCTGGAAGGTGATGCCTTCCTCCTTGAAGTAACCGAGACGGTCGGCCGACCACAGGGCCATGTCGTCCAGGCACTCGAGACTGCGGGGAACCACGAAACGGACTTTACGCATTTCACCGGCGAAGGCGGGGGCGGCGCAAACCATGGCGAGCAAAAGCGCCAACAAAATTTTCCTCATTATTCTCTCCTAATCAGAAATTACTCCGCGCTATAAAATGACCCGGAGCTGCCTCCGAGATGACGTTTGCCTGGAAGCGGCGCATGAAAATCTAGATCTTCCATTTGATAATCCTGGACTCCAGCCAATTGGTGAACGTATAAAGAAACAGACCGATAATCGCCACGAAGAAAATGCAGGCGAAGGCCTTGTCCATCTTCATGAATTGGGTGTAGGCGATGATGTTGGCGCCGAGACCCTTGTTGCCGCCGGAAAATTCGGAACTGATGCAGGCGGTGGTGGCGAAGATGCCGGAAAGCTTCATGCCGGTGAAAACATTGGGGAGGGACGCGGGGAGAATACAGCGGAAAAAAGTCTGGACCCGGCTGGCGCGGAGTGAATGCATCAGTTCCAGCTTGATCGTTTCCACGTTGTTGAAACCGGTGCCGGCGTTCATGTTCAAAATGGGGAAGGCCTGCAGGGTCACCGCCAGAATCAGCACCCACTGCCCGAACCCGAACATCAACAGTAGAAGCGGCACCAGGGTAATCACCGGCGTGGTGCAGAGCATGTTGATGTACGGGGTCAGGGCGACCCCCAGCACCTTGAAATTGGTGAGAATGGCCGCCAGGGTGACCCCCAGCACAGTGGCGCAGGCGAAGGCGACGATGATGGTGGTGTAGCTGCGAATGATATGCGGCAGAAATTCGTGGAAATTCCTGAACATGGTGTAAATGACCTGGGTCGGTTTGGGAAGTTGCCACGCGGGAATTTTCAGCCATACCACCAGGGCCTGCCAAACCGCCAACAATAAAATGAAGGTGAGAGTGGGCGCGGCAACCGCCAGGATGCGATCCCGCCTCTCCCGCCGGACTCGCGCGGCGCGCCGCTCTTCCAAGGTCAAAGCCATAAATAATCCCCGTCACTTTATCGCGCTCAGCTCGATGTGGCCGATCTTGTTGGTGAGATATTCGCAGAGTTCCACGAAGCGGTTCGAGACAATCATCTCTAAACTACGCGGACGCGGCAAATCTATGACGATTTCGTCGACCACCCGCCCGGGGTTCGTCCCCATCACGTAGACCCGGTTCGAAAGAAGCACCGCCTCTTCCACGGAATGGGTGATAAAAACTATGGTTTTGCCGGTGGCAGCCCAGATGTCGAGAAGTTCCATATTGAGAACTTCGCGGGTCATTTCGTCCAGGGCCCCGAAAGGTTCGTCCATGAGAAGAATGTCCGGCTTATGCACCATGGCGCGGATGACCCCGGCCCGCTGCATGGAACCGCCGGAAATCTCGGTGGGATAGGCATCGCGCTGTCCGGTCAGTTCCGACCGTTCAATCAATTCATCGGCGTAATCCTCCCACTCCCAGCCGGTCAAACCAAAGATTCGCAGGGGCAGGGTGATGTTTTCCCGCACGGTCAGCCAGGGATACATGTTCGGTTGCTGGAAGATGAAACCCATTTTGCGGATCACTTCCGCCGGAATACGTTTCCTCGAATCTATTCTCCGGCCGTCGATGTGAATTTCCCCGGAGGTCGGCTTGATGATGTCGTCAATCATACGGATCACGGTGGATTTGCCGCAGCCGCTGGGGCCGATGATGGAGACGAAATCCCCGTCCAGAAAATGCATGTTGCAGTCGTGCACGGCGGTGATGGTCTGAAACCTGGTGTGGAAGGTTTTGGTGAGCCCCACCAGGCGTATTTTGGCGTTCTGCACGCGCGGCCTCCCGAAAACTATTTCACCCAGACGATGACGCGTTTTTCTATGGTGGCGACGATCTGGAAAAGAATTATGCCGATCAGCGCCACGACAATGATGGTGCCGTAGGCCATTTCGGTCATGATGAGGCTGGAATACTGTTGAATGCGGTAGCCGAGCCCCTCCTTACCGGCGGCGAGATCGGCCGACATCGCGGCGATGGTGGCGAAGATGCAGCCGAGCTTGAGCCCAGTGAAAACTTGCGGCAGGGCATTGGGGAAGATAAGCTTCACAAAAGTCTGCAGGCGGCTGGCGCCCATGGCGCGCATCAGTTCCAGTTTGGCCGTTTCGGTGGTCGAGAAGCCGGTGAGGGTGTTCAAGGCGATAATCGGCGTCGCCTGGAGAATCACCACTATCATCCGCACCTTGCTGTCGAACCCCATCCACAGCATGAACAACGGCACCAGGGTAATCATCGGCGTAACCACCAGAAGAATAATCAGGGGCGTCGCCGCCTTGATGAGGAGCTTCCACTGGGAACAGACGGCGGCGATGAAAATCCCCAGGGGAATCGCCACCGCGTAGCCGGTGAGAATCACCCGCAGGGTGAAAAGCATCTGGGGAAAAATGTCCCGCCAAAAATTCTTGGCCATCTCCCTGAGTATGGCATGTGGCGCCGGGAGTATCGTCCGGGATATCCCCGACACCGATACGAAAACCTCCCATGCCGCCAGCACCGCCACCAGCAGTAGAACCGGGGCGATATAATAGATTGGCTCCCTCTTCTTGCGTAAAGGCTTCCCGCTCCGAACGCTGTTTTGCCTAATCGCCATGGTCATGTACCCCCGGCCTTCCGTTTGTTCATGCGGGCGGATTCGCTTTGCACATGCACGAAATCGTCCAAAAGCGCCCGGAGTTCCCGGTAACGGGCGTTTTCGGGCAGGCTTTCGCCTCTCGCCTCGGCGGGAATGTCGTTCTTCACCTCATAGGCGATTTCCCCGGGCAGATTGGTGAAAACGAGAATGCGGTTCGACAACAATAGCGCTTCATCGATATTATTGGTCACCATCACCATGATTTTCCGGGTGGCCCGGGAAATGCGCAGGAGTTCGTAGGCGAGCATCTTCCTGGTTATGGCGTCCAGGGCCCCCAGGGGCTGGTCCATCAGGAGTATGTCCGGGTCGTGCATCATGGCCCGGGCCAGGCTCACCCGCTGGCGCATGCCGCCGGAAAGTTCGTGGGGATAAACCATGCCGTAATCCTGCAGGCCGACCAGGACAAGCATTTCCTCGATGCGGTTTTGCGAACCGGCGCCGGCGGCGTGGAAGATTTCCAGGGGAAGCCGGAGATTCTTCACCACCGTCCGCCAGGGGAGAAGATTGTCCTGCTGGAAGACGAAACCGAAGTTTTTCAGACGCGAGGAGGGAATGCCGTCCGTGAACGTATCCCCCCGCAGGGTCATGCTACCGAGAGTGGGTTTTTCGATTCCCCCCATCATTTTCAGGAGAGTCGACTTTCCCGAGGCGGTGGGGCCGAGGATGCAGATGAATTCCTCCGGCAGGACGGAGAGGGAGACGTCCTTGACGGCGAGAAGTTCGCCGCCATTCTTTATTTCGTAATATTTGCTGACGCGCTCCAGGGTCATGACGGGATCGGGCATGGGGCGTCCTTGCGGAAAATGGTCCAGAGCCGCAGGCGATTTATGCAAATTCACACCACTTCTATGGACAAACCCTTGTCGATGAATTTCTGGCATATTTCCGGATCGAGTTCCCGGCCGGTGATAATCGAGTTCACGCGGGACAGGGGACAGATGCTGATAAAGGCCCGGGCCTCGAATTTGCTGTGATCGCACAGAACCGTAACTTCCTTTGCGGAATCTATGATGCTGTGCTTGACATCCACTTCGTCGGCGTTCGTGATCATGCAGCCGTAGCTTAGATTAATCGCGTCGACGCAGAGGAAGGCGCGATCGAAATAGTAGTTGTTCACATTGGCGGCGGCGAAGTAGCCGTCCGTGGTGTAGAAGCCTTTACGGACGCTGCCGCCAATCATGTTCAGATCGATTTCCGGGAACCGGGTCAAGGCGACGGCGGTGAGGAGATCGTTCGTGGCCACGTGGACGTCACGGAGATCCCCCATGAAATTGACCATTTCGTAGGAGGTGGTTCCGGAATCGATCATCACCGTATCGCCGTCCTTGATGCGGCGGCGGGCGGCCTCGGCGATGCGGACCTTTTCCTCATGATGGGCGTTCTTCTTTTCTACGTAAGGCGGTTCGTAGGAGGAACTTTTGTCCACGGAGGATGCGCCGCCGCGGGTCAGGATCAGACGGCGCCTGCTCTCCAGCGTTTCCAAATCCCGGCGGATGGTGGCGCGGGAGGCGCCGAAGAGCCGGGTCAGGTCTTGGAGGGACGCGTAGCGGTTTTGATTGACGTAGGCCTCGATTTTTTCCAGGCGTTCGTCCTTCAGCATGGCGGGTACCTTTGCGAATCGGACTCGAACGGCAATGAAACGGGGCAATCGCCCTACAGCTTCACCTCCATGTCCTGGCGACCGCCCTTGAAATCCGGCATCTTTATGGGGCGTCCGTTGTTCTCCACCGAAAGCTCCGACAAGAGCGCCACCGCCGACCACTCGCAGGCTTCATAGACATTCACCGGCGGGGGAATTTCGCCCCGAACGGCGCGGATGAAATCCTGGATGACGTAATAATCTCCGCCGCATGAATTATAATCTCCGTTGGCGGCCAGTTTTCTTGCCCCTTCCGGCATGTTGCGGTAATTTTCCGGCAGTAGATCGCTATATTTCCAGAAGTCCTCCCAGAGAATTCCCCTGGACACCTTCACGCTGCCGTCGCAGGTATAAGCTTTGTAAAGATCCTGCTGGCCGAGTGGGCCGCGGGGCGACTCGATTGCGCCTTTGGTGCCTTGCAGGACAAAGTAGAAATTCTGGTTGGGACGGTTCGACATGACGTCGATGCGGAGTTGAATCAGCCGGCCCTTTTTGGTGCGGATGATGGTGGTGGTGGTGTCTTCCTGGCGGAATTGCGGGGCGGTATGGGGGCCGGCGCCGAAGCACCAGACTTCGTCAATCCGGTCGTCCCCGAAGCATTTCATGATGGGGCCGAGGCAATGGGTGGGGTAGAAGGCGCCGCGTTTCCCGACCTGCCAAGTCTGCCGCCAGCTAGGTTTCCCGCCGATAGTCAACCAGGATTTGATATCCTCGATATACTCCGATTCGGCGAAGTAGAGATCCCCGAAGAAGCCCCGCTCCACCAATTTCCGGGCGAGTACGGCGTCGGGGCGGTAACAATAGTTTTCGCACATCATGTAAACGGGCTTCGATTTTTCGACCGTTTCCTTCAGCCAGAAGAGTTCATTCATATTGGTGCCGGCGATGACTTCGGAGAGGACGTGTTTCCCGGCCTGCAGCGCCTGGATGGATTGGGTGCCGTGCATGTGCATGGGGGTGGAGACCAGGACGGCGTCTATGTCGGAGGCGAGCATGTCCTCGAAGACCCGGTAGCGCTGAGGGATGTTGAACTCGCGGCTTTTTTGTTCGAGGAGGTCGGGATTTATGTCGCAGAAAGCGGCCACTTCGACATCCGGCATGTCGGCGACGCCGGGGAAATAGGTGAGGCCGCGAACTCCGGCGATGCCGAGTTTGACTTTTTTGGGCATGGTGGACTCCTTGCCAGAATGTATCAATATGCGTCAGAGCGGGCTTGCATGAAGTTGCATGTAGGTTCACAATCGTTCGAATTATTTGCGGGGCTGGCGGCGCTTCAGGTGTAGGAAGGTTTGAGAAAGTGAAAATTGTCTGACATGACACTTGTTTTGTCCCGCCAATTGTGAATAATAGCAGTATAAAACCGCATCGGCATTTGTCAACCATCTTTTCAAAAATTTTTTGGTCGATTTCAAAATGTTTCAAAAATAGTCAGGAGAACTCATGGCCGCGACCTCCCGCCCAATGCAAATAACCAACGGATTCTCCCACCTCTTTTTTACCGATATCGACGGAACCCTAGTCCGCGGCGCTGCCGCCATACCGCCAAGCGTCAAGAAGGCCGCCGCAAAATTTCAAACAGCCGGCGGGGGAATCGTCCTCGCCACCGGACGCGCCGCCGTCTCCACCCGACCCATCGCCCGGGAACTCGCCCTCGCCCTGCCCTGCATCCTCCTGACCGGCTCACTGACTTTTGATTTCCGGCGGAACGAAACGGTGGACAGTCTACCCCTGCCGGAAACGGCCCTGGCGCTGGCCGAAGAAATCCTCGCCCTTTATCCCGCCTTCGCCCTCATGGCTTATGGAAGGGAACGGATTTACCTGCTGCGGAGCAATGCCCACCTGATGCGCCGGGGAGTGCGCGCGGAAATACCGGCCGATTCCGCCGTGCCTGCCGACATCAAGGAAGAACTGGGCAAGCTGGTGCTGGTCTCGGAGGACTCCGAGGCGTTACGCGAGTGCGGCGAAAAGTTGTGCGCCGGTTCCGAATTCCACTTCGCTTTCGCCAGCCGGCATTTTGCCGAAATCGTTCGCGCCGGCGCCGACAAAGGTTCCGCCGCCCAACGGCTGGCGACTCGCCTGGGGGTTCGCATGGCAAACACCTTCGCCGCCGGCGACGCCATGACCGATTACCCACTGCTCGCCGCTTGCGGCCACGGCTTCGCCACCGCCGACGCGCCGGCGGAACTCCGCGCCTTGGCAGAGAAGGTCATTCCCGTCTGCGAAGAGGGCGGCCTGGCGCAGGCGTTCGAGCAGGCGGCGGACATTATTACCAGGTCTGGAACTGGTGTTTCACCTAGTGCCCCGTAAAGTCTAAATTTACGGGTCACTAGTACCGTGTCTTCGCCAAAACTTGGGCAGCTCTAAAAACGCTGTTTTGCCGGTCCATATATACGACAAAATCCGGGGACGAATGCTCTTGCCGCTGATGCGGGCAACAACATCCATCCCCGGATTATATGCGGCACGGTATGCCGCTCACCAGGCAACCCTATGGTTACACGACTGTCTATGGATGCGCTTCCCACAACAGGCGCGTAGTGGTACTAGTACCGTGTCTTCGCCAAAACCTGGGTAGCTTTTCCGTTTTCAAGCCCTTGGGCGGCGTTGAAGCTTCTTGACAATATATTCGATATTGCCTGCGAAGCTTCGCCTTGCCCAAGGGCTTGAAAACGAAAAATCCACCCAAGTTTTGACGAAGACAAGGTACTAGAAATCCCCAAAACCTTCCTCGAACGGAATGAGGTCGGAACTGTTCACCACTTTTTTCTGGGGAGTGGGGGAGACGCCGGCCGGGGCGGCGAGGGCTTTCATGGGCTGGGCTGACGCGCGCCGGACCGACACCGAAGACGGGGCTGTTTTGGCGGCGGAGCCGTTACGAGTGCCGGCGGCAAGATTAGCGCGTTTGGCGCCGGCGCCTTCCACAATCACCACCAAATCGCCCACGATGGCGTTCAGATTCGTGGCCTGACTCGACAATTCCTCCGAAGAGGACGCCGTTTCCTCGGCATTGGCGGCGTTTTGCTGGGTCACCTTGTCCATTTGCGCCACCGCGGTATTGACCTGATCCACCCCCTGCGCCTGTTCGTTCGTGGCGGAGGTGATTTCGGCGATGAGACGGCTGACCGCGGAGGATCCCGTTTCGATTTCAGTGAAGCTGGAGTCGAGTTGATTGGCGATTTCCGAACCGTTCTTCACCCGGGTGACCGTGCCTTCGATAAGCTCGGTGGTGTCGCGGGCGGCTTGGGCGGAACGCTGGGCCAGATTTCTGACCTCATCCGCCACCACGGCGAAGCCCTTGCCGGCTTCGCCCGCGCGCGCCGCCTCGACGGCGGCGTTCAGGGCGAGAAGATTGGTCTGGAAGGCGATATCTTCGATGGTCTTGATGATGCGGCTGATTTTTTCGGCCGAATCGTTGATTTCACCCATCGCGGTCGACATGTTCTTCACCGCCGTGGCGCCGTCGCCGATCAGTTTGTTGTTCCGCTTGTTGGTATCGTTCGTCTTATTGGCGTTGTCGGCGTTCTGGCGGGTCATGGACGCCATTTGTTCCAGGGCGGAGGAAGTCTCCTCCAGGCTGGCGGCCTGTTCGGTGGCGCCTTCGGCCAGGTTTTGCGATGCGCCGCTGATTTGGTGCGCGGCGGAGTAAACCTGGTCGGAACTTTCGTTAAGCCCGCCGATGACCCGGCGCAAGGTGCGGTTGATGGCGTTGATGGTCCAGACGGCGATGATGATGCCGGCGAGGATGCCGATGCCGCTGCCGATTATCATGGTCCAGGTGATGGTCGAGGCGGTGCTGGCCGCGCGATCCTGCAGGTTCACTTGGTTGCGCAGGGCGTTGTGCATCAATTCGTCGGTGTATTTGTCGAATACCGTGTATTGCTTGACTCCTTCGCTGTTGTAAAGGGTGATGGCCCGGTTGTTGGAATCCGCCAGGGCGAGGGGGAGGATTTGCTCATAGGAGCGGAACCCCTTCTCCATCAGCCCGCTGTTGAGCTTTCCGGCCAGGGCCGCCGCTTCGGGCGGCGCGCTGGCGCTGATGTCGGCCAGGGTTTTAAGGATGCTTTTCCGCATCCCGGCGTTACGATCCACAAGCATCTGCATGACCTTCTGGTCCGTCTCGTTAATCATGTCGACGGTCAGCAGCCGGAAGAGGATCAGATCCGCCTTGGCGTCGGAGGCTTGATTGGCAAGCTGGACGGCGTTGGGCGTATCCAGGCCGCGCAGCATCGCGGTCAATTTGGCAAAGTC
Organism: Planctomycetota bacterium; assembly: GCA_031548195.1. GTDB lineage: Bacteria > Planctomycetota > SZUA-567 > SZUA-567 > SZUA-567 > JAJBSZ01. Next base: position 15,148 of record JAVBRG010000154.1, read on the forward strand.
CTCGTCGGCGGTGCCCCAGTAAGGGATCGTTTCGGTGTTGATCCTTAGCGCCTCGTTGACGCTGTTTTGCAGCGACAAGCCGGCGGCTTCGGAGGTCACCTTGACGAAATTGGCCCAAGAGGCGCGGATATTCGCCGGACGGCCCTGCATTTCCGCATCGGCGTCGCGGGGAATATTGGCGACGTAATGCTGCACCGCATTTTCCATGCCGGTTTCCGTCGACTTGAAGTTTTCATTCACCAGCTTTTGCATGTCGGGGATGCTGTTGGAAATGAGGATATCCTTCATGGCGATAACCCGGCGCCGCAAATGGTCGTTCATTTCCGTCAGGGCGGCGTAGCGATTGGTGGAGAGATTGGTGTCGTTGATGATATCGTTCAGGGTATATATGCTATACAGCCCCAAGCCCATGATTCCTAACGCGACCACGATGAGTAACGCCATGATACAGTAGATTTTCGTTGAGAGCTTCATGGAAATCCTCTCATAAACAAGAGCCGAAATGGACGCGATATTTTTGCTTACGCGAATTTTCTGCGAAATTCGGACAACACTACCTATCGGCTTTACACAAAGCCGGCCGGTTGCCTGATATGGGGGTTTTGTCTATCGGGTGTACGGGAGCCAGGTCCCGTAATCAGGTATAGAATGGAATAAACCGACTACCCAATCGCCACAGTCAAGGGGAAGGTCGTCGATGCAAAACAATTAAAGGTCGGATTATTGCGATATTTCAGTATATACATAATAAGGCATAAACTCGATTACGTCAACCGTTTTCCGAGTATTTTATAGAGTTTTTTAGTGATTTGCACGATTTCAATTTTCTTGAAATCGCCTGATACCTTAGGTTTGCCATAACAACCGGCAAATCGGCGCATGCCCATTCAATTTGCCGATTTAAATAGAGGTCGGCTTACCCGACGCAAAACAATCGTCTGTACCCCAAACCGCAAAAACCCCGCCCGCCTTCATTCCGGCTGGAGCCTGAGTCCGGTCGTGCAATGGAAATAATGCCCCGCCCCGGCCAATGGGGAAAGCCCCACCGTGTCCCCGACCGCGATGCCGGTCGGTTCACGCAGCAGCACCGTCAAATCGTCCTGCCCGAAACCGGTCCGGACAATCGTTTCCGAGCCGGTGTCCTCCACCACCGACACCTTGCATTTCAAGCCGGATTCCGGCGCCAGACGCAAATGTTCCGGCCTTACTCCGTAAACAACCCGCTGGCCCTCCGGTACCCTCGGGCGCTCGGGGAGGGGGAAACGGAGGCCGGTGTCGGTGAGGAGTTCGCAGCTCCCTTCGCTTTGCCGCACCTCCCCTTCCAGGAAATTCATCGCCGGCGAGCCGATGAAATTGGCGACAAAACGGTTCCCCGGCCGGTCGAAGAGTTCCCGCGGCCTACCCGCCTGCTCCACCACCCCGCGGTTCAGGACCACGATACGGTCGGCCATGGTCATGGCTTCGATCTGGTCGTGGGTGACGTAAACGGTGGTGGTGCCGAGGCGTTGGTGGAGCTGCTTGATTTCCGCCCGCATCTGCACCCGAAGTTTGGCGTCAAGGTTCGACAGCGGTTCGTCGAAGAGGAACACCTGCGGCTTCCTGACAATCGCCCGCCCCATCGCCACGCGCTGGCGTTGTCCCCCGGACAATTGCCGGGGATAACGATCCAGGAGCGGGGACAAGCCGAGAATCTCCGCCGCCTCCTTGACCGCCTGGTCGATGCGTTCCCGCGGTTCGTTCCTGAGCTTCATGGCGAAGCCCATGTTTTCCGCCACGGTCATGTGGGGGTAAAGGGCATAACTCTGGAAGACCATGGCGATGTCCCGGTCCTTCGGCGGAACGTCGTTCACCACCCGGCCGGCGATGGAAATAGTCCCGGCGGAAATTTCCTCCAGCCCGGCAATCATGCGTAAAAGCGTCGATTTGCCGCAACCGGACGGACCCACCAAGGTGACGAATTCGCCGTCCCCGATATGCAGGGACACGCCCTTTATGACCTCGACCTGCCCGTAGGCCTTGTAAACGTCGTCGATAACCACTGCTCCCATGGTCGTTCTCCTAACAATTTCGTCGCAGTTTGTTTTTACCCCCGGTTCTCCAGCGGCAGCCAGACCAGCATTTCACCGGGCGTGCGGTTGTCCCAGGCGTAGTAGGGAATGGCGGTGAGGCCGGCGGCGGTTAGCCGGGGCGGCGTTTCGCGGTAGAGGGTTTTCCCCCAGTCGTCCGCATCGGCCCGTTGGGCGCGCAGCTTCAGGACGCTGATACCGCCCAGGAGATCGGGACGGAATTCGGTGCTGATTTCCCTATCGGGGTCGACCCGCACGCTATTAAGCGGGAAGGGGTGGTCCGCCCCTTCCAGGCAGTACAGGAGCGGCCCCCGCGCCAGGGCGACCCGGCCGGCGTCCTGCCGGATGTGCGGATTGGCGTACAGCCAGCGGGGGACCAGGGGGAGGTCGAGTTCGAGCGTATCCCCGTCCCGCCAGCCGCGTTTAATCGTAAGGTAACCGTTTTGCGTCAGCGCGGGCAAATCGAGAATTTCGCCGTTGAGACTTGCGGATGCCCCACGGCACCAGCCGGGTATCCGCAATGCCAAACTGAATTCAAGCGCTTCCGGCGCTTCCGGTTTGACCCCGACCCGGACCGCGATCTTGCCGTTCCAGGGATAATCCGTTTCCTGGGTCAGGGTGACCGTTCCGCCGGACAGCTTGAATTCGCCGGAACTGGCGGCGTAAAGGTGAACCGCCAGGGCGGCGTCGGCCTGACTGTAAATGTAGGTCCCGATGGAAGCGATGAGCCGCGAGATGTTCGGGGGGCAGCAGGGACATTTGTGCCATTCCCAGCGGTGGTGATGGCCGTGGCTTTCCAGCGGATTTTCGTAGAAGAAACGCGTGCCGTCCCGGGACAGGCCGGCCAGGGCGCCGTTGTAGAGGGCTGTCTCCATGACGTCGGCGTAACGGGTGTCCGGGCCGAAGCCGAGCATCCGCCGGGCCCAGAAGACCAGGCCGATGGCGGCGCAGGTTTCGGCGTAGGCCGAGGCATTGGGGAAATCGTAGTCGGCGGTGAAACCTTCGTTATCCTTCGAAGGTCCCATGCCGCCGGTGATGTAGAGGCGTTTCGAGGTCAAATCATCCCAGAGCCGATCCAGGGCGGCGCGGAGACTCGGGTCGTTCGTCTCCAACGCGACGTCGGCCATGCCGCAATAGAGGTACATCGCCCGGACCGCGTGGCCGACCACCTTGTCCTGTTCCCGGACCGGCCGGTGCGACTGATCGTATTCGTGGTTCTTGCTGGGATTGAGGTTGTCCTTTTCGCCGCGCACGGCCGCTTCGAGGTCGAAATAGTTTGGCTTTTGCCCGCGCTGGTTCACGAAGTAGGCGGCGAGGTCGAGGCGGCGTTTGTCGCCCGTCAGCCGATATAGCTTCATCAGGGCGAGTTCGAGTTCGGGGTGGCCGGGGTAACCCGGTTTTTGCCCGGGGGCCGTTCCCAGGGTGGCGGCGATATGGTCGAGGTAACGTTCCATTACGTTCAGGAACGCACGTTTGCCGGTGGCCTGGAAGTAGGCGACCGCCCCTTCCAGCAGGTGGCCGGCGTTGGAGAGTTCGTGGCAGTCGCGCCTCTTGGTCCAGCGTTTTCCCGGCTGCATGCGGGTGAACCAGCTGTTGAGATAACCGTCTTCGAGCTGGAGTTTTTCATAGAGACGGACGATGCCGTCGACTTTTTCCTCGATGCCCGAGTCGCGTTTTTCCGAGATTAGATACGAGTACGTCTCGGCGATTTTCCCGAGATCCGAATCCCAGAACATTTGCATGGTCACCCCGCCCGGGTTGTAGGGGATGCGGAGTTGCGGGACCGGGCGATCGGGGTCGACCTGGTCGAGGGTCCCGGCGGCGAGGGCGCGTTCGTGGAGGACCGGCGCGGCGCCGTTCCTGACGGCCTCGATACGATCCCGCCAGAAACCTGTTACGCGGATTTGGGGTAGTGCGGGGGGGCGGAAGGGGGAATTGGCGTTCATGCCGGGGTTCCTTTGCAAAATTTTCCAAAATCACCATGGTAAACATCGCCTGGCGAATTTGAAACGTGATATCCAGAAAACGTGTGCTAAAGACGATTTTGCCAAATGGCGATTGGCGGTTTGATCGGCATTTGGCAGAACTTCCCTTACTTCACCGCCCCGGCCGTCAGGCCGCGAACGTAGTAGCGTTGCAGCGCGAGGAAAAGGATCAGGCAGGGAATCATCATCACCGTCACCCCCGCCTGCACCGCGCCCCAATTGATGCCGCCGTATTTGCCGTATCGCACCACCGCCATGATGACCGGGAGCGTTTGGTATTCGGTGTTGGTGAGGAGGACCAGGGCGCCCAGGAATTCGTTCCAGGATGTGAGGAAGGCGAAGATGGAGACGGTGACGATCCCCGGCAGGGTCAGGTTAAGCATGATTCGCCTGAGCATCGAAAAAGTGGTGCAGCCGTCGATGCGGGCGGCTTCTTCGATATCCATGGGGACGGCGTCGAAGGAATTGCGCATCATAAACACGGAAAACGGCAACTGGAGGGTGGTGTAAACCAGGGCCAGCCCCAGCCGGCTGTTTTGCAGTCCCATCTTGGTGAGGAGGAGAAACAGGGGGGTGAGAATCGACTGGAAGGGCACCATCATGGTCAGCATGATCACCATGAAGAGGAGGTTTTTACCGGTGAAGCGGAAGCGGGAAAAACCGTAGCCGGCCAGGGTGCTAACCGCCACCGTCAGGGCTACGGTCGCCAGGGAGACGGCGATACTATTTAATGAATGCCGGTAGAGCCCGCCGCCGAAGGTGTTCAGTTCCCGGTAGGTGTCCAGGGAAACGCCGGTGGTCGGCCAGGGCGGGAGCGGCGGCTGGGCGGATTCGTTTTTGGTTTTGAAGGACGACAGCGCGACCCAGAACATGGGGGCGAGGAAAACCGCCGCCACGATTATCCCCACGCAGGCGAGGGTATAGCCGTTCAGACGCTGGCCGAAGGGTTTCCTGTTGAAGCGCCGCCGGATGAGGGCGGCGGGGCGTTCCGGCGAACAGCCCGGGTTTTCGGAGACGTTTGCGGAAGCCTTGTCGTTCATTTGGCCGGCTCCTTGTTACGGAGGACAAACAGTTGCAGGGCGGTGAGGATAAGGAGAATCAGCATGACCGCGACCGACATCGCCGCGCCGTAGCCGAGTTTAAAGGAGATGAAGGAATTGTTGTAGATTTGGTAGACGGCGGTCATGGTTTGCTTGCGGGGTCCCCCGAGGGTGATGATGTAGAATTGGTCGAAGGCGAGGATGGAGCCGGCGACGGACATGACGAGAGTCAGGGCGAGGGTGCGTTTCATCAGGGGCAGGGTCACCTGGGTGAAGCGTTGCCAGCCGCTGGCGCCGTCGATTTTGGCCGCTTCCTGCACTTCGTGGGGAATCGCCTGAATGCCCGTGAGCAAAAGAAGCATGGTGAAGCCGGCCATCCGCCAGACCACCATGATGATGATTGAAATAAAGGCCAGGTGGTAGTTCGAGATGAACTGGACGGGTTTGTCGACGATGCCGAGGCGCTGCAGGGCGACGCTGAAAAGGCCGTTGTCGGGGCTGAGGAGCCAGACCCAGAGCAGGCAGGAAGTGGCGAAGCCGACGACGGAGGGGAGGAAGTAGCTGGTCCGGAAAAACCCGGTCAGGCGCGATTTCCGGTCGACAAAGAGAGCCAGGGGGAAGGCGACGGCGAAAATAGCCAGGGTGACCCAGAAGGTGTATTTGCCGGTGAAAAGGAGCGCGTTCAGGAATTGCTTGTCGGAGGCGAGGCGGATGTAATTGTCGAGGCCGATGAATTTGTGTTCCCCCATGAGGGGCCAGTTATGGAGGGACATCCACACCGCCATGATCAGGGGAACCAGGAAAAACAGCGCGACCAGCAGCAGGGCCGGGGCGATGAACAGGAGGGCGACCCACTGCGATTTCGGCGGCGGGTATTTGCGTTTCAAACTCGCGCGCACGTCTGCCGAAGTGGTACCGGCGACGAGTTCGGCTGGGGATTCTTCGGACATGGTCGGCTCCGTGGGATGTTCGCCGGAGGCGATGGGAGAGGGGAATTATTGCGGACGCTTATGGAGATTGCGAAAAAAGGTTAACACAGAGTTCACAGAGGGCACGGAGAAACGGGCGCATCTCAACCGTGTCACCCTAATCCGCATCCTTGCTACGCCGGACTCCTCCCCACACGTCATTCCGGCGCCATAAACATTGAACCGGGGGGAAGCGTAGCTCGCCGGAATCCAGGCCGATAAACCGTCGCTCCGTGGTTCCACTAAACACCCTCTCAGTGTCGGAACTTACCCATCCGTAAGACCAGGAGCAAACGCCACGGTAGCGATTGTCTATCGGCCTGGATTCCGGCGAGTTACGCCTCACCCCGGTTCAATGTTTATGGCGCCGGAATGACGTGTGGGGAGGAGTCCGGCGTAACAAGGATGCGGATTAGGGTAACACCGTTGAGATGCGCCTGTTTCTCCGTGTCCTCTGTGTCAATGCGGTTTTACTTGTTGGCGTCAATGATTTCCTGGATGTTCTCCTGCCCTTCGGCGGTCAGGTCGTCGATGTTTTCCTTGGTGAAGAAACCGCGGTTCAACATCTCGGTCCAGGGACCGTTGTTATTGAGGAAGACTTCGCTGTACACCAGGCTGTAGGGGGTGTGGCCCTTGGCGAGAATCTCCGCCGGCATCAGGTAACGGCTGTCGAGGCTCGACAGGGCCGCCGCCGCCACATCCGCCCGCACCGGCAGGCTGCCGTGCTTGGCCATGATGGTCTGGCCTTCCAGGGAATAGCACCATTCGAGGAAACGCTTCGCCGGGTCGAGCTTCTTGGTGCCTTTCGGGAAGACGATTACGTCGCCGCCGGCGAAAGTCGCGAAGCCGCCGTTCTTGCCGGGAATCGGGGTTACGCCGAAGTCGATTTCCGGATGTTCGTTCAGGACAATGCCAATCAAGAAGGTGCCGCAGGACATCAGGCCGATTTTCCCGGCCAGGAATCCGGTCAGCATGTTCGCCCCGGCGTCCGTGACCGCGCTTTCGGGAATGCCGCCCTTCTGGTAAATGTTGCGGTAAAGCTGAATCGCTTCCTTTACAATCGGGTTGTCAATCTGGGCGGTCATGCCGTCGGCCGAGAGGGTGTCGCCGCCCGAGGCCCAAATGAGCGGATTGAAGGTGAAGGCCAGCCAGCCGCCGCCGGAACCCAGCAGGTAGAAGCCGTAGGTGTCGTTGCCGATTTTGGCGATTTTCACGCAGTGATCCTCGAACTCGGCCCAGGTGAGTGGCGGCTTTTCGGGGTCGAGGCCGGCCTTGCGGTAGAGATCCTTGTTGTACATCAGGAAGGACGATTCGGCGGAATAGGGAAGGCCGTAGATGCGGCCGTCCTTCGCGCCGGTGGAAATTTGCACGTGGGCCTTGGAGAGATGCTGGAAATAGGAGAGGCCCTTCGCGTAGTCGGTGATGTCCACGAGCATGCCGGCCTTGATAAGCTGGGGGGTGTAGATGAGGTCCAGGGACACCGCGTCCGGGGCTTGGCCGGCGGCGTAGGAGGTGGCCAATTTCTGCATCAACTCCTGGGCGATGATGATTTCCAGTTTGACCTGATCCCCGCCCTTGTCGTTGTAGGCTTTCACGAGTGGGGTCATGAAGTTCGAGTTGTCGCTACGGACCCACAGGGAGAAGGACTCCCCGGCGGGAGCGGCGGACCAGGCGAGGGCGAAGACCAAACAGCAGAGTGCGGCAAGGAGGCGTGGCGCGAATTTCTTTTCCGACATGTTTTTCTCCTCTGGAATGAGGCCTAAAAGGAAAATTGGCCGGGCGGCCAACATAAATGCGGAAGGGGTGATTTTGCATTATGCCTGGAGTTTTACAAAACTTCAATTGTACCACCTGTGCCTTTTCCCGCAATGGCCAAGCCGGTCATAATCCACAATTCGTGGGCAGGGCGCATCTCAACTGTGTTACCTTAATCCGCATCCTGTTACGCCGGACTCCTCCCCTCACCATCCCGCGCGATCCCGCACTTCCTGGAAGGTCGTTTCCCGAATGAGCCGGCCGTCCTCGAAAACCGTTTCCAGATAATCCTTGCGGCCGGCGAGGTCGTCGGTCCTGACGGTGTGGTAAACGCCGCTGGAGTCGCGGACCAGGCTGAGGCGGCCTTTTTTCGAGGCTTTGGTGGTGTCCAGGGGGTTTTTGGAAATGTCATGCCAGACGCCGCCGCGTTTCTGCGCCGAACACTTGAAGGCGAAGCGCTGGATGTCCCGATCGAGACGCTGGAGGAGGCCGCCGCCGCAGCCGAAACAGGCCATGTTCGCCGCCGACCAGCCGGCGTTTCTCAGCGCTTTCAGGATATCGTAGACGCCGTCGTAGTCGATACCGTCCCCCCACAGCAGCCGCACCTTCGGGTGGAGGATCCGGTAGCCGAGAGGATTCGTTTCCACGCCGTAGCCTTCCGAAAGAATGTCCAGAAGCCGCAGCAGGGTGGTCACGGGGTCGCCGGAGTCGGGGCGGATGACCAGGGTGCCGTCGCGGGCCAGGACCAGGCGCTTGAAATCCGGCGCGCAGACGATATCCTTGGCGGCGGCGAAAATGTCGTAGCTGTCGGAGACGATGGAGACGACGCCGGTGGGGTATTGTTCCAGGACATGCAGGAACATTTCCCTTTCGCCGTCCTTCCCCAGGGCGGTCATGACGCTGTGTTCGGTGGCGGGAACGGAGGCGCCGCAGACGCGGGGTTCGTTGTAATAACGCATGGCCGTTTCGATGCCGGCGATGGTGTCGGTGCCGAGGAAATTCACCAGGTGGGCGGCGCCGCCGATGCCGGCGGCCTCGACCGCTTCGACGCCGCGGTAGCCGAAGTCGTGGAGCATGTAATGAATGGCGGTCCGGGCCGCCTCCTTGCCGGCGGTTTCCTCCATGAAGCGGAGGATGAGGATTTTGATTTTCCGGGACAGGGTGGCGACGGTGCAGGGATACCAGATTTGCGAGAGGACCGTTTCCAGGTGATTGGTGAGGGGGAAGCATTCGGGGTCGGTGTTTTCGACGGTGGCCATGACGTTCGAGGTGGGGACGGCGGTCCCTTCCGGCACGGCGCGGATGCGTATGGGCAGGCGCCCCTGGTGGTTTTTGACGATGTGCCGCCACATTTTTTCGTTGAAGCAGCGGTCGTTCCCGAAATAGGCGCAGGAGAATTCCTTGGCCGCGTCGATGTCCCGGTCCCGGACGACTTCACCCGTGAAGTAGGCTTTAAGGATGTACTGGAGGCCGAAGAAGACGGTGTCCGAGTAGCGGGCGCCGACCCGGGACTCGAAGTAGGAGTAAACGTTTTCGGTGCCGTCGGGGTACTGGGCGTGATGGGTGAGCTTATAACCGTCGGTGAGGAGGGGGAGGTTGACGTGGCGGTTCATTTCGGTCCTTTCAAGATTGAATTCGGCGGAATGCTGTCACGCATGTGTCATGAAGTATCTCCGCCAAGAGTCGTTGTCAAAGTATACCCTGTAAAAATATGTTTACAAGTCGACGTCAATTCACAAGTAAAGAGCGCCTTTCTGTATGGCAAGGCCGTCCTTGCAGTTTGCAGGGTGGAATGATATAATCTGGATCGCGATAAGAATTGGGCTGGCACGACTTTTTAAAAGGCCATCTTAAGTTTTGCAAAGTGACGATTTAACCGCCAATCTTCACCTTGCACAAATCGTTTTCGCCGAAATTTCCGGGGTTTTAATTTTACAAAATCGCCATTCGGCGGTCTGAATGGTGATTTTGCAAAAGTCCAGAGGCCATCATAAATGCAACCCGCCACCGACAACCAATCCGCCGTCGTGCTCCTCTCCGGCGGACTCGATTCCGCGACCATTCTCGCCGTCGCCCTTTCGGAAAACCTCGCCTGCCATTGCCTCTCTTTCGACTACGGACAAAGGAACGCGGCGGAGCTCGCGGCGGCGAAAAAATTGGCGGAAGGGAGAGCCGCCTCCCACACCATTCTCCCGCTGCCCCTGGCCGCCATCGGCGGCTCGTCCCTGACCAGCCTAAGCGCCGACATTCCAAAAAATAACGCCGCGCCGGGCATTCCTTCCACCTATGTGCCGGCCCGGAATACCATTTTCCTCGCTTACGCCCTGGCGCTCGCCGAAGTGAAAAACGCCGGCGCGATTTTCATCGGCGTGAATTCGGTCGACTATTCCAGCTACCCCGACTGCCGGCCCGAGTTCATCGCCGCCTTCCAGCGCCTCGCCGACCTCGCGACCCGGGCCTCGACCCGAAACGCCGGTCCCATCATCCGCGCCCCCTTGCAAAACATGCCGAAAAGCGCCATAATCACTTGGGGCACCAGCCTGGGCGTTGACTACGCCGCCACCGTCACCTGTTACGACCCGGTCGGACCGGAAGGTCTGGCCTGTGGCGAATGCGACTCCTGCCGGCTCAGGAAAAAGGGTTTCGCCGAAGCGGGGGTGGCGGATCCGACCAGGTATGCCTGAAATTTACGCCATTCTGCACCGTTGCATAATGAACGTTCGACACTCTGGACAAGGAATCTTTCTCCATGGCTTACGGCCAAACCCGTTTGTTCGTCAAGCAGTTCATCACCAAAACCGCCGCCACCGGCGCCCTGCTCCCCAGTTCCTCGGAACTCGCCAAACGCATGGTCGACTTCGCCGCGCCGAAGCAGAACGCGGTCATCGTCGAATACGGCCCCGGCACCGGCGTCTTCACCCAGCGCATTTTCGACACCCTGAAACACGGGCAACGCTTCTTCGCCATCGAAATCAACGACGAATTCTACGCCAATCTGAGGAAGCGCTTCCCCGACCTGAGCCTTTACCACGATTGCGCCTCGAATATCCGCGAATGCTGCCGGAAGGAAGAGGTCGAACAGGTCGACTGCGTGATATCCGGCCTCCCCTGGGCCATGTTCCCCGACGAACTCCAGGACAAAATCCTCGGCCCCATGCTGGAAATGCTCGCGCCCGGCGGAGTTTTCGTCACCTTCGCCTACCTGCAGGGGCTGGTCATGCCGGCGGGACGGAAATTCAAGCAGAATCTGAAGCGCCGCTTCTCCCACACCGAAAACAGCGGGGTGATTTGGAAAAACCTCCCTCCGGCCATAATCTACCGGGCGGTGAAGTAGTAAAGCCTTGACAACCCCGGCCGTTTACCTAGCATTGTACGCGGAGAGAAAACCGTGTCCGGAGACATGGTTTGTTTTTTTATTTGCCTTCATGAATAGGTCAGGTGAACCCCAATGGAGTACCAGATTAAGGACGTCGGCACGTGCCGCAAACTCATTGAAATGAAATTCACCGCCGAGGAAGTCGACAAGTCATTCGACGAATGCTACCTGAATATCAACTCCCAGGTCAGGATCAAGGGCTTCCGCCAAGGCAAAGCGCCCCGGAAAGTCCTGGAAAGCCGGTTCGCCAAGGACGCCGCCTCCGACGTCGTCAAGGCCCTGATCCGCTCCGAACTCGACAAGCTGCGGGAAAAGGAAAAACTCCAGACCGCCGGGTCATACCTGCTGAAAAACAGCGACGGACTGGCCGAACCGCATAAACCCATCAACCTCGACCTCGAATTCGACGTCATCCCGGAATTCGAACTCCCCGAGTACCGGGGGATCGAATTGACCGACCAGCCGGTCGAGGTCAAGGAAGAAAAAATCACCGAGATGCTGGAACGTTACCGCCGCATGTTCGCGAATTACCAGGAAATCGAGGAGCCGGCCAGGCAGGACGACATCATCAAGGTCGACTTCGAAACCAAGGTCGACGGCGAAGAAATCATGCACATGGAAAACCAGCGCCTCCGCGTCGACGGGAACATCCTCTTCGGCCTCCCCTGCCCGCAGCTGGTGGAGAAGTTCACCGGCGTCCAAAAAGGCGATTTCGTTGAGCTTCCCATCACTCTCCCCGACGACCACCCGAATCCGGAACTCCGCAACAAGGAAGCCCGGGTCGAGGTCACGGTCAAGGGCGTGGAACGGGGCGATTTGCCGGAGCTTAACGACGCCTTCTCCGAAGGCCTCGGCATGGGCACCCTCAGCCAGCTCCGCGAACGCATCCGCGAAAACCTCGCCCGCGACGCCTTCATGGAGGCGAAACAGAAGGAGGAGGACGAGATCGTCGACAAACTCCTCGCCGCCGCCCCCTTCGAGGTGCCGGAAGCGATGGTCAAGAGCGAAACGGACGCCATCATCCAGCAGCGCCGCCTGCAGCAGATCCGCACCGGCGTCAAGGAGGACGACGCCATGCGCCACCAGCTGGAGGCTTTCCGGCCCGAAGCGGAAAAGGACGCCCTGCGGAAAGTGCGCTGGGGCATCCTCGCCGGAAAAATCGGCGAAAAGGAACAGGTCAAGGTCACCAACGACGATCTCGCCGCCCAGGTCGAAGCCCTGGCCCGGCAGTACAACACCACACCGGCGAAAATCGTCCAGCGCATCCGCGAATTCGACGGCATGCAGCCGATGCTGGCGGAAATTCAAAGCGCCAAGGTCCTCCAGATCATCGCCGAAAACGCCAAGGGCCGGCCGGAAAAACGCGCCGCCGCCGATATGGAAAGGGCCAACGCCGCCGCCGTCGCCACCGCCTACAACATGATGACCGACGGCAAGGAGTGAACCGCGCGCTATGCCGCGCCGCCGGCGACTCCGCCCTTTCCTCCCCTGAAGGAGAACGGGGCGTCAACGACATGAAATGGCAAGTCCACGCTGAAGGCATCGCTTGAGGGCGCATCTATAAGCGCATTTTTAGGGCCGCCCTAGAAAGAAAACATTATGTCCAACCACCCCATCGACCCGATGGCCGAACTCGTACCCTTCGTCATCGAACGCCGCGGTTCCGGCGAGCGGAGCTACGACATATTCTCCCGCCTCCTCTCCGACCGCATCATCATCATCGGCTCCGACATCCGCGACTACAACGCCAGCCTCTATATCGCGCAGATGCTTTATCTCGACCTGGTGAACCGCGACGCCGACATTCAAGTCTACATCAATTCCCCCGGCGGCTCCGTCACCGCCGGTCTGGCCATATACGATACCATGCAGCACCTCTCCTGCAACGTCGCCACCTATTGCGTCGGGCAGTGCGCCAGCATGGGCGCGGTCCTCCTCGCGGCCGGCACCAAGGGGAAGCGCTACTCCCTCCCCCACAGCCGGATCATGATTCACCAGCCCTGGGGCGGCGCCGAAGGCACCGCCACCGACATCACCATCCAAGCCGCGGAAATCAACCGGCTCAAGGGCATCCTGAACGGCATCCTTTCGAAACATTGCGAAAAGGATCTAACCGTCATCGAAAAAGACACCGATCGCGACTTCTTCATGTCGGCCGAGGAAGCCAAGGCCTACGGACTCGTCGACGAGGTCATCATGCCTGGACAAAAATCCAGCGGCGAGAAAAAACCCATCTGACCAGAAGTACCCCCGGCCCGGCTCGACCAGGCTGGCCCGGGCTTGACCAGTCCATGATTGACAAGTTCAAGCTAACTGCGGTATATTTGAAGACTCCGGCAGAAATCCGCCGGGGGAACAGGGTAAAGCGAAGAAAATCAAAAGAGTCGGGCTTCAGACCTTTAACAGGCATGCCGCCCCTTCAGGAGTTGCACCATGTCCAAACAAAACCAGTCCGGCGGCGATGCCGGCGGCGGTTCCAACAGACGAGGAGGACAACGCTGCGCCTTCTGCGGCCGCCCCCCCGAAAACCACCGCAAAGTCATCCAAGGCTTCGGCGACGCCTGCATCTGCTCGGATTGCGTGAAAATGTGCGTCACCCTCATGGATGAGGATGAATTCGGTCGTCGCGAGGAAAACAGCGTCAAGATTTCCCGCGTGCCCACTCCGCGCGAATTCAAGCGTTCCCTCGACGAATACGTCATCAGCCAGGAAAACGCCAAAAAAGTCCTCGCCGTCGCCGTGCATAACCATTATAAGCGTCTCATCGCCGGAAAAGGCCAGGACGTCGAAGTCGAAAAGTCGAACGTCCTCATCGTCGGACCTTCGGGCTGCGGCAAGACCCTTATGGCCCGCATCCTCGCCGGGGTCGTGGACGTTCCCTTCGCCATCGCCGACGCCACCACCCTCACGGAAGCGGGTTACGTCGGGGAGGACGTCGAAAATATTCTCCTGCGCCTAATCCAGGCCGCCGACGGCGACGTCGCCAAAGCGGAAAAGGGTATCGTCTATATTGATGAAATAGACAAAATCGGCAAGAAAACCCAGGGCGTCTCGATTACCCGCGACGTCTCGGGCGAGGGCGTCCAGCAGGCGCTCCTGAAGATGCTCGAGGGGACGGTCTGCAACGTTCCGCCCCAGGGCGGCCGCAAACACCCCGAGCAGCGTTATATCCCTATCAACACTTCGAGCATCCTCTTCATTTGCGGCGGCACCTTCGACGGTCTCGACGAAATCATCGGCCGCCGCATCGGGCAGAAATCCATCGGCTATCACCGCGAAGCCGACAAATCGCCCGACCGGGAACTGGGGGATTTGCTGGAACAGGTCGACTCCGACGACCTCCTCGAATATGGCCTGATTCCTGAGCTTTTGGGCCGTCTGCCAATTATCGCCCCCATCCGCCCCATGGACGAAGAGGCCTTGATTCGTATTCTCCGTGAACCGCGTAACGCGCTTTTGAAACAGTACGAACACCTGTTCTCGCTGGAAGGCGCCGAAATAAACTTCACCGACGACGCCTTAAAGGCGATCGCCCGGAGAGCCCTGAAAAAAGGCACCGGCGCCCGGGCTCTGCGGGGCATTGTCGAGGACGCGCTCCTGGGGTTGATGTTTGAACTGCCCGACCTGCCGCGTCCGCACAAGTACGTGGTCGATCAGGAATTGATTGACGAAGGCTGGGAGAACTGGGGCGTCAAGCACGGGTACATCACGCCGGAGGAGGCGGTCACCACCAGGACCTCGGCTTCGGTGCGGCGGAAGGCGGCGCGGCCGAAGGACGACGAGGAGATTCCGGCCTGAAGGTGAAAGGTCGGGCGGAAAACGACGCATGAGTAAAGCGGCGCCTCGCGGGAGGCGCCGCTTTTTTACTAAAAAACCGTTTCCACCGTGGTCAATTGGCCTTTGGTGTCGATAGTGAATTCGAGGCGCCGCCCGGATTCCCGGGTGGGGTCGTCGGAAAGCAGCATGATGACCCGCACGCCCTGGGCGAACAGGCCCATGGCCTGTTTTTCCAGGAAGGCCTTGCCTTTCTCGGCGCCGAGGATGCAAAGGGTGGTGGCGAGGGCGTCGGCGGCGAGGCAGGAATTGGGGTGGATGACGGTGACGGAGGAGGGGCCGGAGGAAAGGGGCAGGCCGGTTTGGGGGTTTATGATGTGTTCGTAGCGCCGGCCCTGGTAGATGAAGAAATTTTCGTAATCGCCGGAGGTGGCGACGGCGGCGTCCTCGAGTTCGAGTTTTTCCTCCATATCATCCATCCTGGGGTGGCGTATGCCGGTCCGCCAGGGGGTGGGGGGGTGTCCGGGTTTTTTGCCGAGGATTCGCAATTCGCCGCCGATGTTGACCAGGGCGTTTTGTACGCCGTTCGCCTGCAGGACCCGGGCGGCCTGATCGGCGGCGAAGCCTTTGGCGATGGCGCCGAGATCGAGCCGCATGCCTGGGATGTCACGATAGAGGCGCATGCCTTCGCGGTCGTAATGGATTTTTTCGGCTCCGACTTTTTGCCGGGCCTCGGCCAGTTCTTTTTCATCCGGCCAGCTCTCGACCTCGCGCTGGTCGAATTTGAACAGCGCCTTGATGGGTCCGACGGTGGGGTCGAAGGCGCCGTCGGTGAGGCGGTTCCAGCGTAACGACTCCATGATGACCTGCCAGGTGAGGGGGTGGACGTCGACCCATTGGTTGACGGGGCTATTGTTGAAGCGGCGGATGTCGGAGTTTTCCCCGACCGGGCTCATCAGTTCGTCTACTTGCAGGACGGCGGCTTTGGCGAGTTCGGCGACTTCCACCGGATTTTGCGAGGTTCCGGATCCGGCGGGTATGGTGATGACGGCGAAGGTGCGCATGGTCTGGAAGTCGAGGGTGGCTTTGTCCGGTTTAATGAATTGGGCTAGGGGGGAGCGGGAGGCGGCGAGGCCGATGATGAGGCCCAGGGCGGCGAGAAGAAAGAACCAGGAGCCGCCCAGCCTTTTACCGGGCTGGTTTGCAGGGGGGGTCTTGGGCGCCGGCGGCAGGCTGGCCGTTGGCGGCGTATTGGCGGTGGGCGGCGGGTTTACTCCCGGCGGTTTGGGGTGTGCCGAAGCCGGGTTCGGCGAATTTTCCGGCGGCGGCTGAACTTTCGCCGGCGGATTTGCGGGAGGCTGCGCTGGTTTTCGAAGATCGGCGCCGGGCGCCTGGTCCGCTTTTCCTGGGCCGTTCCTGGGAGATTCCGGGTTGTTCATTTATATTTCCATATCGCAGATGGGGTCGCCTACTTTAATGGTATCTCCTTCCTCCACCCGCATTTTAACGATTTTACCGGTTTTCGGCGAGGGGACGTTGAAGGTGGCTTTATCGGTGACCATTTCGACAAGGTCGGCCTGTTCCTTGACATTATCGCCGATATTGACATATACGAAAGAGACTTGCGCTTCGTTTCCGGCGTCATCGCCTAGCGAGGGGAGGGTGACGAGAAAATTAGCCATTTTGCGGTATCCTTTCGGAGCGGGGTCAAAGTCCGTAATCGAAGACTGTGGTCTAATTCCGTAATGGAGTCGGGCGGGGTCCGCTGCGGCAGCTAGAGCGGTTCTAACAATTATATGACAATTTTGAGACCCCACTTTTGGCCACACACATAGGTACAAGTAGCGTAAAACCCGGAGGGGAGGCGCGCTGCACCTGGCTCGAATTAGGGCCAAAAAGAAATGGGGCAAAATCC
>JAVBRG010000083.1:0-37743 GCA_031548195.1 Planctomycetota bacterium
GAACACGGCCTCGGCGTCCCTCCTCTCCTACGTTTCCGGCCTGGGTCCGTCCCTGGCCAAGAATATCGTCAAATTCCGCGATGAAAACGGCCCCTTCGCCAGCCGGTCGGGACTCCGCAAAGTGCCGCGCCTGGGCCCGAAGGCGTTCGAGCAGTGCGCCGGGTTCCTGCGGATTCGCGGGGGTGAAAATCCCCTCGACGCCAGCGCGGTGCATCCGGAGCGCTACAAGCTGGTCGGGAGCATGGCGGCGGATCTCGGCTGCAACGTGACGGATTTGCTGGCGAACGCGGACCTCCGCAAGAAAATCGACAAACAGCATTATGTCGGCGGCGACGTCGGGCTCCCGACGATCGACGACATCATGTCCGAGCTGGCCAAACCCGGCCGGGATCCCCGGGACTCCTTCGTCTCCTTCGCCTTCGCCGACGGCATCAACGAAATCTCCGACGTGAAGCCGGGGATGATTCTCCCCGGGGTCGTCACCAACGTCACGAACTTCGGCGCCTTCATCGACGTCGGGGTGCATCAGGACGGCCTGGCCCACATCAGTCAATTGGCCGACGTGTACGTCAAGAATCCCGCCGACGTCCTGAAGGTCGGCCAGCGGGTGCGGGCGCGGGTTTTGGAAGTGGATTTGGGCCGGCGGCGGATTGCCTTGTCATTGAAGGGGATGGGGGAGGCAAACTGAGGATGGTTTGCTTTCTATCACTCCGGGGGTTATACTAATATTAAGGAGCCGGTTGTTCAGTTTTACGGAGGTATCATCATGCTTGCCAAAATGACTCGTGATAATCGACTTACACTTCCCAAAGCCGTTGTGGGCCGGTTAGGTGATGTCGTCTATTTCGAAGTGGTAACCGAAGGCGAGCGGATTATCCTCACCCCGATCCACACCAAACCGGGGGATAAGGTACGTGAAAAATTAGCTAAACTTGACATCACCGAGGAAGATGTGGTTGATGCCTTGGCTTGGGCGCGACGGGACAAACAGTGAGCAGCCTGCGGGTTGTATTGGATACAAACTGCCTGGTATCCGCACTGGTGTTCACTCATGGACGTTTAACGGGATTGCGAAAATGTTGGCAGGCAGGATTGTTTGTTCCGGTGATGTGTAAGGAGACTATAGCTGAACTTACACGAGTTCTGGCATATCCGAAATTTCACTTGAAGGCTGCTGATGTGAATGCGCTTTTGGCAGACATCCTTCCTTATGCCGAAAGGTTTATTTTACCAGAAACATTGAAAACGATTGATGGGCTTGCCGATGTCACAGATGCGGTCTTCCTGCATCTTGCCCGACAAGCGAAGACTGAATGGCTGGTTTCCGGGGACGCGCATCTGCTTTGTCTAAAGAATCACCCCTTGGATGTGAAGGTCATTTCGGCGGCGGATTTTCTTCGAGTCCTTGATATGCCGGAGGTTCGAAATAGCGCGGAGGATTCGTAGCAAATGCCGTACCCCTTGAAAACCAAAGCCCTCGCTGTCGCCAATGCCCTTGCCGGCGCCTACCCCGACGCCGGCTGCGAATTGGATTTCCGCTCCCCCCTTGAATGCCTGATCGCCACCATGCTCTCGGCCCAATCCACCGACAAGGCCGTCAATACCGTCACTCCCGCCCTGTTTGACAAATTCCCCGCGGTCGAAGCGTTCGCCGCGGCCGCTCCGGAGACGGTCGAACCGTTTATTCAAAAACTCGGCCTGTTCCGAAACAAGGCGAAGAACATCGTCGCGGCTTGCCGGATGATCCGGGACAATTACCGGGGCAAGGTCCCGGACCGCATGGACCTGCTCCTCACCCTCCCCGGCGTCGGCCGGAAAACCGCCAATTGCGTGCTTCTGAACGCTTACGGCCAGCCCGGCCTCATGGTCGACACGCATTTCATCCGCACCACCACCCGCCTGGGTCTCCATGCGTTGAAGGATCCCGACAAAATCGAGTTCGCCATCGGCAAATTGCTTCCGCCTGCATATTGGGGGGATTTATCCCACCGGCTCATCATCCACGGCCGGCGGGTTTGTCACGCCCGCAAGCCCGATTGCGGCGGTTGTCCCCTGGCTGGCCTTTGCGCATTTGTCAAAAACTCAGGGATCGGCAAATCGCCAGCCGGGGGCAACCAGGGTGCGAAATCCTTTTCCACTTGAGTCGAATGACAGTAAATTGTATCTTTGATTTACGAGGCGTGTGCCTTGAAAACAAGGGTCTCGCCCTGGGGCAAACCTCCGCCTGGACGCGGTACTTCGCCAGGCGGCGCTTTGCCTCACGGCCAGCCCCTCGCCATTGGCGCCCATTAACTCGACCGCCCGGGACGCGCGGGTGTTTGTTACCGGGCCCCAAAGGGTTTCGCATCGGCGTTACCCGCGCGTCCCTGGATTGTTGACGATGAGAGCAGCGGAAATCGAGGTGAAAAAAACGTCGCCCCGGCGTCAAACCCGGATTGTCGACGCCGACGTCATCGACGAGGACGCCGAAGCCGAGGTGATCGACCTGGACGGCGAGGACGCGGACAATTACGTCGAGGACGTGCCGGTCGAGCTTTTGGACGTCCAGGCGCGGATTAGGGCGAGCCAGGCGGAGGAGCGGATTCGCTCGTGCGAGACGGCCCTGGGGTACACTTTTTTCGACAAGAAGCTGATAAAGAACGCGCTGACCCATTCTTCATCCACATCCGACAAGCGGCTTGACAACGAACGGCTGGAGTTTTTCGGCGACGCCGTTCTCGACCTGGTCATCCGCGAATTCCTCTATCACAATTACCCCAATCACCAGGAGGGCGACCTCACCGAGGCGAAGTCTTCGGTGGTGTGTCGTTCGTCTTTGGCGAAGGCGGCGAAGCGGATGGATTTGAAGTCCTACCTGTTTTTGGGCCGGGGGATTGGCAAGAAGCGGGCGGTGCCGGAATCGCTGTTGGCGGACGCCTACGAGGCGATCGTGGCGGCGATTTATTTGGATGGCGGTTATCAGCCGGTGAAGAATTTCATTTTGATGACTTTGAAGGGCGAGATTCCGGCGGCGATGGAGCAGGCGAATTCGAGCAATTTCAAGTCGCACCTACAAAAAGTTTTGCAGCAGAAAAAAAAGCCGCTTCCGGTATATCGGGTTTTGGGGACGTCGGGACCGGAGCATTCGCGGGTGTTCCAGGTGGCGGCGTTGATTGAAGGCGAAGAGATGGGGAGGGGTCAGGGAGCAAGCAAGAAGGCGGCGGAGCAGGAGGCGGCGCGTTCGGCTTTGGCGAGTTTTGGCGCGGAGATTTAGTTTGCCCGCAGCATTTCCGCTTGGCGTAACTGGTCCAGCGGAATCGCTGGTTGCCGGGGTCCTAGGGGGGCGCAACCAGCCCCCCTGTTTTGTGCGGTTATAAAAAAGTCGAATAGCGGTTTGCGGTTGCAGTTATTAAAATGCGGTTATGGGCCGCGTAATAAAAAAAGCGCAATAACATTCGCGAAAAACGCATGGAAACTCGTTACGCGGCCCTTCCTTCTAGAGCAAACAGCCGCCGAAGGCGCGCCTTTGCGTCCGGGCGGCCAAGGAACTTTCGAATTCAAAGCGGGCAGCCCCAAACCCCACGAATTCAGCCGGGGGGCCTGGGGGGCGAAGCCCCCCAGAACGGGAGAAACAAGGCAAGACCACAAAACCGTCATGCCGGAGCCAGTACCATTGACGCCGTTCCCAATACTCAGGAGCCACCTTTGGACAAATACGATCTCTACGACAATCCCCTGGTCGAGCGCTACGCCTCAAAGGAAATGGCCGCCCTCCTCTCCCCCCGAAAACGCATCGAAACGTGGCGACTCCTCTGGACCGCCCTCGCCGAGGCCGAGCACGAACTCGGCCTGCCCATAAGCAAAAAGCAAATCGCCGAACTCAGGAAAAACATCAGGAACATCGACTTCCCCGCCGCCGAAAAACGCGAACGGGAAGTCCGCCACGACGTCATGGCCCACGTCCACGCCTACGGCCTCGCCGCCCCCTCCGCCGCGCCGATTATTCACCTGGGCGCGACCAGCTGCTACGTAACCGACAACGGCGACCTGATGATCTTCAAGGAAGCCCTGGAAATCCTCGAAAAGAAAACCGCCGCCGTCATCTTCGCCCTGGCCGATTTCGCCAAAAAATACCGCACCCTGCCGACCCTGGGGTTCACCCATTTCCAACCGGCGCAGCCGACCACGGTGGGAAAAAGGGCCACCCTGTGGGCCCAGGACTTCCTCCTCGATTTGGAGGAAATTTCCGAACGGATCAAGAAAATCCGTCTCCGCGGCGCCACCGGCACCACCGGCACCCAGGCCAGCTTCCTCGCCCTCTTCGACGGCGACCATAAAAAATGCGAACGCCTGAATGCCCTGATTTGCCAAAAACTCGGCTTCAGGGAAACGCTCGCCGTCACCGGCCAAACCTACACCCGCAAGCTCGACTCGCAAATCCTCGCCGCCCTGGCCGGCCTCGGCGAATCCGCCAGCAAATTCGCCACCGACCTCCGCCTCCTTGCCCATAAAAAGGAAATAGAGGAACCTTTCGAGAAAAACCAAATCGGCTCCTCGGCCATGGCCTACAAACGGAACCCCATGCGTTCCGAACGGATCTGTTCCCTCGCCCGCTTCCTCATGACCCTCCCCCAAAACGCCTACTTCACCCAGGCCGGCCAGTGGCTGGAACGCACCCTCGACGATTCCGCCAATCGGCGCCTGGCCCTACCCCAAGCCTTCCTCGCCGCCGACGCCATTCTCGAACTCTGCCACAACGTCGCCTCCGGCCTGGTCGTCTACCCGAAAAGCATCGAAAGAAACCTGGCGGCGGAACTTCCCTTCATGGCGACGGAGGAGATACTCATGGCAGCGGTCAAAGCGGGCGGTGACCGGCAGGAACTCCACGAGCGCATCCGGGTGCACGCCCAGGACGCGGCCCGCGAAGTCAAGGAAAACGGCCGCGAAAACGATCTGGTCGGGCGTCTCGCCGGCGACCCCGCCTTCGGTGGCGTCGCCAAAACCCTGGACCGGATCCTGGACGGCAAACGCTTTGTCGGGAGAGCGCCGGAACAGGTTGACGCTTTCCTTAAAATGGCGATAATCCCCTTGAAAAGACGCTACCGGGGCGTGAAAACGGCCGGAGCGGTCAGGGTTTGACAATACACCATCCTCCCCACAAAAGGACCATGTTATGGATAAAAACGCCCGCGAATTCCTCCACAACCTCCTCCACTCCCCCACCCCTTCCGGCTACGAACAGCCGGGGCAGGCGCTGGTCGAGAAATATTTGAAACCGCACGCCCACGAAATCCGCAAGGACGTCCACGGCAATCTCCACGCCGTCCTGAACCCGAAAGCCCCCTTCCGGGTCATGCTCTCGGGACACTGCGACGAAATCGGCCTGATGGTCATGCATGTCGACGACAAGGGTTTCATCTACGTCGCGACCGTCGGCGGCATTTACATCCCGCTTCTGCAAGGGGAGCGTATCATCATCCACACGGCTAAGGGGCCGGTCCCCGGGGTCATCGGGGTCAAGCCGATTCACCTGATGGACGCCAAGGAACGGGACACGGCGGTCACGAAAATCCAGGATCTGTGGATCGACATCGGCGCCAAGGACAAGGCGGAAGCGGAGGAAATGGTCGAGCTGGGGGACGTCGCGACCGTGGACCGGAACGTCCTGGAACTTCCGAACGATCGGATAGTCGCGCGTGGCCTCGACGACCGGATCGGCGTCTTCGTCGTGGCCGAGGCCCTCCGCCTCGCCGCGAAGGAAAAACTCAATGTGGCGGTGCACATGGTCAGTTCCGTCCAGGAGGAAATTGGCCTGCGCGGCGCCGCGACGGCGGCCTTCGGCATCGACCCGGCGGTGGGTGTCGCCGTCGACGTCGGCCACGCCACGGACTACCCCAATTGCAATCCGAAAATGGTCGGCGAAGCCACCCTCGGCGGCGGCCCGATTCTCCACCGCGGCCCCAATTTCAACCCGGTGCTTTACGACCGCCTGGTCCGGGCGGCGAAGGACACCCGCATCAAGACCCAGCAGCAGCCCATTCAGCGCGGCTCCGGCACGGACGCGAACGTCATCCAGCAGACCCGCGCCGGCGTCGCCGCCGCCCTGGTGTCCGTACCCTGCCGCTACATGCATTCGTCAGCCGAAATGATTTCGACGAAGGACGCCGACAATTCGGCGAAGCTGATCGCCAAATTCCTTACCGGATTGAAAGGGAGCGAAAAGTTCATACCGTGAGTCGGACAGTAAAGGGTGGCGATGCGGCCGATGTTTCTTTATGTGGACACCAGCGTGTTCGGCGATGTGTTCGACACGGAGTTTTCGCATTATTCGAAGGAATTTTTCACCTTGGCGAAAACCGGCCGCTATGCGTTGGCCGTATCCGAACGAGTGGTAAACGAGATTGACAAGGCACCGGCAGAGGTTCGTGATTTTTTCAACCTCTTGTATCCGATGCTGGAAGTGTACCAACTGTCGCATGCGGTCATTGATTTGCGGGATGCATATATCGGTGAAAAAATTTTAGGACTCGGGTCATTGACCGATGCAACGCATGTTGCATTTGCAACCGTCAATGCATGTGACGGCCTGGTGAGTTGGAATTTCAAACATATACTTCATCCGGTGAAAAAATCTCGTTTCAATCAGGTGAACTCGACGAAAGGATACGGGGAACTGTGTATTGTTTCGCCCAAGGAGGTGCGTGATCATGACGGAAAACCCCAAGAGGGATGACGATGAACCCTTTCCCTGGCTGCGTAAAGCGAGAGCGGTCATAGATCGAAAAACGGCCCAGATGAGCCCGGAGGAAGAAATTGTTTGGACCCACAGTGAAGCTACGGAAACGTTGAAGCGCATGGAATCAATCGGTCCTGATGAAACCGCCCGCAGGTGGGATGAGTTGTTCCGGGAGGTGGGCGGGAAAAACAAACCGTTTGTCATGCCACAGACCGGCAAGGTCAAATTGGGAAAGTCGCGCACAAAAGGGGCGGTTGGCAGCCTCAAAGCCAAGAAGACCCCTGTATCTGCACGAAAGCGGATTATAACGGCCAAACTGCCAAAATGACCCCGGGGCACCACTAAAACTAAGCCCCGTAAAAACAAGGTTCACCCATGACCAGTACCTCCCAGCCGGCCATCGCCACATCCGGCCTCACCCATTCCTACCAGAAGAATTTCTGGGAGAAAAAACGCCTCGCCCTGGACCACCTCGACCTCACCGTCCAGCCGGGGGAAATCTACGGTTTTCTCGGGGCCAATGGCGCCGGCA
The DNA here is from genome assembly GCA_031548195.1 of Planctomycetota bacterium. Classification (GTDB taxonomy): domain Bacteria; phylum Planctomycetota; class SZUA-567; order SZUA-567; family SZUA-567; genus JAJBSZ01. Next base: position 7,248 of record JAVBRG010000083.1, read on the forward strand.
AGACCACCACCATTAAAATCCTGGTCGGCCTGCAAACCCAAACCGCCGGCGAGGCGTGGCTCTTCGGCATCCCCACGACCGACATGGAATGCCACCGAAAAATCGGCTTCATGCCGGAAAACCCCTACTTCTACGAATACCTCACCGCCCGGGAGTCGATGGACTTCTACGCCGCCCTCTGCGACCTCCCGAAACAGGGACGCGCCAAACGTTCCGACGAACTCCTGGATTTCGTCGGCCTGGCGAACGCCCGGGACGTCCGCCTCCGCGACTTCTCGAAAGGCATGCGCCAGCGCTTGGGGATTGCCCAAGCCATCGTCCATTCCCCGCCCCTGATCATTCTCGACGAACCGATGAGCGGCCTCGACCCGGTCGGCCGCCGCCAGGTCCGCGAGGCCATACTCGATTTGCACACCAAGGGCACGACCATTTTTTTCTCCAGCCATATTCTTTCGGACATCGAGATGATCTGCCACCGTGCCGCCCTCATCGACCAGGGTAAACTGCTCGCCTGCGGGACCCTCGAGGAACTCCTCAAGGCGGCGGATTTGGAAATCGAGGTGTCGGGGACCGGGCTTTCCGAGGCGGATCGCGAGGTTCTGGCCGGCATGGCCAAGCGGTTCCTCGCACGGGGCCCGGACCTCCTGTTCGTCTTCGACGCCTGGGACAAGGCGGACCGGGCGGTGGACATTTTCCGCAGCCGCGGCCGCCTCTTGGAACTACGCACCATCAAGGAATCGCTGGAGGAGTACTTCATGCGTTCGACCGGACAGCTCAAGGAAGAATTGAAGCCGGTGGGGGGGGAGTGAGGGAGCCATGGGAAAAGTCTATCAAATCGCCAAAAACACATTTCGCGAATCCATTCGCGACAAAATACTTTACGTCATAGCCTTTTTTGCGGCGGTGATGATCGCCGCCAGCCTTGCCCTCGGCTGGATTTCCAGCACGGATCAGCTGCAGGTGGTGCAGGATTTTTCCCTCGCCGTCCTCTCCTTCTTCGGAGCACTGATCGCCGTCTTTGTCGGCACCGGCCTCATCTACAAGGAAATCGACAAGCGGACCATCTACACCATTCTCTCGAAGCCGGTGCGGCGCTGGCAATTTCTCCTCGGCAAATACTTCGGCCTCCTCGCCGTCATCGGCCTGGCGCTCCTCGGCATGCTGCTTGCCGCCCTGGCCTTTGTCGTCTACGCCGCCTACACCGCCCATACCTCGGAAATCCCTGTATGGACCGACCGGGTGAACTGGTCCTGGTATGCCATGGCGGTCATGATGCTGTTTTTTGAAATGATGGTCGTCGTGTCCATCGCCATGTTCTTTGGTGCCTTGACCAGCCCGATTCTCTCGGCGATTTTCACCTTCACCGCCTATCTGGTGGGGCAGGTATCGTCGAGCATCAATTACATGTTCACCTCATTCCGTCCCCTGACCGCCCAGGAAATGCAGCTTGCCGACGAAAGCGTCAGTACCTTTGCTACGCACATCTATCCCCTGCTCCGGCCGTTTTCGCAAATCATCTTTTATGTATTGCCGGATCTTCAGCACTTCCAGCTGCGCAACCAGGTGGTTCTGGGGCCGGCGCCGACCGGCGGGCAAATATCCGCGGGGATTGTTTACGGCGTGGCCTATTCGGCGGTCATCGTTCTCGTCACCATTGTCGCCTTCAACCGCAAGAGGTTTTAAATCCATGGCCGTAATCAAATCCGCCGGCAACGCCGACGATCCCAACATCCGGGCGGCACTGGAAAACGAGGCGGTCCAGGACAGTCTCCTGCGTATCGCCCACATGTTTTCCCAATTCCGCGACGACCCGATTATGCGGGAGCTTTGCCGTCTGGCCATCAAAACCGCACAGGAAAGGCTGATTCGTGCCTGAAGCGAATACGCGACCGCCGGAACTAGGCGATTTACTGGATAATCTCAACGACATGCCGTCCCTGCCGACCGTGGTCGCGCAGTTGACCCGGCTTATCGCCAATCCCCGCACCACCGCGGCGGAAATCAACACCGTCCTCTCCTCCGATCCGGCTTTGGTAGCGCGGATTCTCAAGCTGGTGAACTCTTCCTTTTACGGTTTTTCCCGCCGCATCACCACCATAACGAACGCCGTGGTCATTCTCGGCTTCAATCAGGTGCGGAATTTGGCCTTGTCCGCCTTTATCTTCGACTCCTTCGCCGCCGGTCCCGGCTCCGCCTCCTTCGACATGAAGGCCTTCTGGCGGCACTGCATCGGCTCCGCCTTTTTGGCGGCGCAATTGGCCAAACACCTCGACGCGAAGCTGGAGGAGGACGCCTTCATTTGCGGGCTGTTGCACGACCTGGGCAAATTCATCATGGTGCAGCGGGTGCCGGAGCATCTGTCCCTGGTCATGAAGGAGGTCGAAGCGAGGGACGTCCTTTTTTACGAGGCGGAGGCGGGGGTTTTGGGGTACAACCACGCGACTTTGGGGGCGATGGTGATGGAGCGCTGGAACTTGCCGGTGAACATGGTGCATGTGGTGCGGCACCACCACGATCCTCTGCAGGCTCCGGAGGGGGCGGCGCGGCGTATCGCCTGCGCGGTGGGGATGGCGGACATTGTCGCGCGGGCGCTATTGATGGGGAACGGCGGGGACGCGAAGATTCCCCTGCTTACCCAGGGAGTATGGGAGGAAATGAGGCTGGACTGGGGGAGTCTGGAAGATATAATTCGAAAAGTCGCGCCGGACTATTCGCGTTCGGACGCGTTTTTTGCGTAATAGGTTTTTTCATGCCGCTTCGCGGCAATCCAAAATTTTAACCGCCAGCTGCAAGGTAGTGTATTGACCGCCTTTTTAGCCTCTTTTTTACCGCTATCTCCCAAGGAAACGCCCCCCATGGCCAAACCCCGCGCCCTCGTCCTCCGCACCGCCGGCACCAACTGCGACCTCGAAACCAAATTCGCCTTCGACCTCGCCGGCGCCATCACTGAACTCGCCCACATAAACTGGCTCGCCGCCTCCGACTCCCCCCTCGCCAACGTCCAAATCCTCGCCCTGCCGGGCGGCTTCACCTACGGAGACGACATCGCTGCCGGAAAAATTCTCGCCACCCAGCTCATGCATTCCATGCGAAAACACCTCCAGGATTTCATCTTCTCCGGAGGCGTCATCATCGGAATCTGTAACGGCTTCCAAGCCCTGGTCAAAACCGGACTCCTCCCCGACGCCCGCATCCTCCCCGCCGCCGACCGCTCCCTCACCCTCACCCACAACGACTCGGGGAAGTTCGAAGCCCGCTGGATACGGCTGCGTTCGCCGCATAACACCGTGTCGATTTTCGCCTCCGGCGACGAAGCCCTGGAAATGCCCGTCGCCCACGGCGAAGGAAAACTCGTCGCCCGCGACCCCCAGGTCATCAAGGAACTCATCGAAAACGGCCAGGTCGTCTACCGTTACGCATCGCCTTCAGGCGGGGCTCCCGTATATCCCGATGACCCCAACGGCAGTGTGGACAACATCGCCGGAATCTGCGACAAGACCGGCCGCGTACTCGGCCTCATGCCCCATCCCGAACGCTACATCGTCGGTTATCAACACCCGCGCTGGACCAGGGAAAAACGGGAAAACCGCGAAGGCGACGGTATGCGCCTGTTCCGCCGCGCAGTCGAATACTTCAGGAAGGGGTAAGGCGGACATGCTTGACGACGATAAGATTCTCCTCCCCTTCGAGGCGCCTTTGCACGAACTCAAAAGACGAATCGACGAAATGGCCGCCAACGCCAAGGATTCGCCGGAACTCAAGCTGCTCCTCGAACCCATGCAGGAGCAGTACGGACAAATCGAACGCCAGCTCTACGAAAACCTTAAACCCTGGCAAATCGTCCTGGTCGCCCGCCACCCCGGCCGGCCCCAGACCCGTGATTACACATCGCTCATTTTCGACTCTTTCGAGGAACTCCACGGCGACCGCATGTTCGGTGACGATCTGGCGATTGTCTCGGGGCTGGGCGTTATCGGCCCGCACCGGGTGATGTTAATCGGCCAGCACCGCGGCCGCGACGTCAAGGAACGCCATCTCTCGAACGCCGGCTGCGTGCATCCGGAAGGCTATCGGAAGGCGCTACGGAAAATGCGCCTGGCCGAAAAATTCGGCATACCCGTGGTGACCTTCATCGACACCAAGGGCGCCTATCCGGGGATTGGCGCCGAAGAACGCGGCGTCGCCATCGCCATCGCCGAAAACATGATGGAGATGTCCCGCCTCCGGGTGCCGGTCCTGTGCGTGGTCATCGGTGAAGGCGGTTCCGGCGGGGCGCTCGGTTTGGGGGTCGGCGACCGGATATTGATGCTCCGTTATTCGTATTATTCCGTAATCAGCCCCGAAGGCTGCGCCTCGATTCTCTGGCGGGACGGCAACATGAAGGAAAAGGCGGCGGAGGAACTTTGCCTCACTTCGAAGGATTTGCACGAATTCAAGCTGATTGACGAAATCGTCCCCGAGCCGATGGGAGGCGCCCACCGCGACCTGAAGGCGATGGGGGAAATGCTCCGCGCCGCGATAATCCGCAATCTCGACGAGCTCCGGGGCGTTTCCGTCGAGACGCTTTTGGCGGAGCGGTACGACAAATTCCGCCGCTACGGGCGTTATCTCGAAGGGGTCAACCCGGCCGAATTGTTGCCGCTGAAGGATGAGAAGAAAAAGAGCCGGCGCGGCGCGGCGCCCCGTGACGTCGAAAGCGAAATGGGTTTGGACGATGAATCGGTGGCGGAAGCGCTGGAGGAAGGGGAAGGGGAATTCGCGGACGACGACGAAGTCGCGGATGAAAGTGAAGAGGTGAAGGAAAATGAAACCGGCGAAGTGACTACCGAACCGGATGAGGCGGAGAAACGCTAGCCGGTACGGTGATAATCGGAACCAATGCAGCTTTGCAAGCGGCGCTTGAACCGTCAAGCGCCGCTTGGCAATTGTACGGATACAACCCTCCCCGAAACCCTACCAATCAGGCATTTTTCAAGCCCCGCCTTGACGCCTCGATCTCGGATTTGTTCCGGGAGGCATTTTGTCGCACATACGCGGACGGAGCCATGCGCCGGTTTTTTCCCGGGGAATTTTTCCGAATTTTTTTGAAAGGATGCCACTATTATCGGAAAGTTATCGGACATGCCAATCGGCTTCCTGGAATAGTCGTTTCATCGAGACCAGGGCCACCCCATACCGCCGGCGGAGGCAATCGGTATGGCGGCCGCCCCAAACCTGCCAAAGGAAGACCATCATGTCCACTTCCCCCGCTCCGCGAAGAAGCGCCTGGCCCCTCGCCTTCTTTATTTTGAACATCCTGGCACTGATTCTCTGGTTCCACCTATCCGGATTATTCGTAAAGCGGGACGTCAATTTCCACTCCCTCACCCCTTCGGGTGAGGAAGTCAAACCCGCCGGAATCGAAACGCTCGAAGTGAAATTCGATCACGACCTCGACCCCGCCTCGGTGGCGAAGGACGCCCTCCGCCTGATACCCCCGGTCGCCGGCGAGGCGGAACTCGCCGACCCCCGGACGATCCGCTACCGTTTAAGGGACAAGCTGTCCCCGGCCACGACCTACCGCGTCCTGTGGTCGCCGCAATTGCGTGGAAACGGCGGACAGATCATTCCCCAGGAGCTGTGCGGATTCGCGACCGCGCGTCCGAAGCTCCTGTCCAGCCGGCAGGCCGGCTTTGATCAGGGTTCCTACACCCTGGAATTGGTGTTCAACCAGCCGGTGCGGGCGGCGGATTTGACGGAAGCCTTGCGGGACAAATTCTCCCTCGACCCGGAAGACCGTCCGGACGGTAAACGCCTCACGGTCGTGACTTCGGGGGTGGCGAAAACGCACCTGGTGAAAATACGCGAAAACCGGGCCGGCTGGCTGGCCCTCACCCTGCCCGCCGGTTTCTCGGCGGCGGAGGGGAATCTCGGCCTGGCCGAGAGCGGAGTGGTCGTCTGTCGTTTGGCCGGCCGGGCCGGGCAGACGGCAGCGGAGCCGGAATGGGTCAAGGGGAGGGAGGTGGTTGACCTGTCGCCAAGGCTGGATTTTGTCGGGATGGAGGCGAATTGGGGGGACGATGCCGGGGAGATTCTCGTTCGGACCACTGCCCCTTTAGACAACGTGGGGATTGACAAATTCGTCAAGGTGGAGCCGACCCCGGCGGAGCCATTGGCTTTTTCCGGTGATTGGCGGGGCTTGAAGATTCGCGGCGCTTTTCAGCCGGGCCGGCAGTACCGGGTGAGCCTGCTAGCCGGTTTGCCGGCCGGGGACGCGGGTGATTTGGCGGAGACGGTGAGTAGAAACGTCTGGTTCGACGACCGGCCGTCCAGCCTCGAATTCGCCTTCGGGGGCGGGTATCTGCTTCCCGGGGGTCTCCTGACCGTACCGGTGAACAGTGTCAATGTGGACAAATTCCATTTGCGGGTGCGTAAGCTTTATCCGGCCAATTTGGTGGAAATGGCCATGGGCGATTACGGCCCGTATGTGGAGGAGGAGCGGGCGGCGCGAGTGGGGGAGAAGGATTACCGGCCGGACAGGCGGCGGAACGAAAAGGTCGAGACGCTCCTGGATTTGCGGCAGTGCCTGGGGTCGGAACCGCGTGGGGTCTACGGCCTGGAAATCGCGCCGGCCGGCGAACCCTGGCGCGACCGCAGCGCGGTCGCGGTGGTGTCGGACATCGGTTTGACGACCCGCTTGGGGAAGGATCAACTTTTCCTTTGGACGCTGTCCCTCGCCGGCGCGAAGCCGCTGGCCGCTTGCGAAGTCATCCTCTATTCGAACCGGCGGCAGGAACTGGCGAAGGGGGTGACCGGCAAGGACGGCACCTTGTCTCTTGTTTGGCCGAAGCTGCCCGAGGGCGAGAAGCCGATGCTGGTCCTGGCCCGCCTGGGGGACGAGTTCACCTTCGTGAACCTGGACCGGAACAAAAACGCCCGGGGCGAGGCTGAGCGTCAGGGTTCGGCTTATCCGGATTTTTACCAAGCCTTCGTCTCGGCCGAACGGGGCGTCTATCGCGGCGGCGAAAAAATTCACGTCTCCGCCCTGGTTCGCGACGGTGAATTGGCGACCGTTCCCAGCCTGCCGGTGGAAATCTCCCTGGCGAAACCGGACGGCAAGGTCATCGCCAAAGCCGGCGCCGTCACCGGTTCGGAAGGGCGGGTCCTGGCCGAACTCGTCGTGCCCGCCGACGCGGCGGGGGGGCTCCACCAGCTCCGCGTCCGTCTCCCCGGCGGGACCGCCGACCTCGGTTCCGCCAGCCTCCGCCTGGCGGATTACCTTCCGGTCACCTTCCGTCTCAACAGCACCCTGCCGGAAAAAATCGATCCGGCGAGCGAGGCGAAAGTGGCGGTGCAAGTGGTTCGCCTGGCCGGCGGCAGTCCGGGGAGGCTGAAAGGCACGGTGCGGGTCGCCTTCTCCGGCGCCCCCTTCGCACCGAAGGAATGGTCCACCTGGACCTTTGGCGACAGACGGATCGTCACCGCCTCGCGGCAGGAAATCGAGCGGGAACTCGCCACCGAGCCGGACGGAGCCGGCTCCGCCGCCTGGTCCGTCCCCAATCTGCCGACCCAGGCCGCCATCGACATGCGCGTCTACAGCGAAATGCTCGAACCCGGCGGGCGAGCTTTTAGCGACGAAACGTCCCGCACCATTCATCCGCTGCCCTTCTACCTGGGAGCCAAACTTGCCACGCCGGCGGCGGCGGGTGGAGAGGTCGAAGTCGATTTGCTTGCCGTGGACGGTGCCGGGCAGTTTTTCCCGACGGCGAAAAATTGGTCGGCGCAACTCTACCGAGTCGAATTCACCAGCCTGCTCCGGCGGCAAACCGACGGCCGCCTGGTCTACGAACAGCGGCGGCGGGAAATTCCCGCCGGCGGGGAATTGCGGGGCGCTTTCCAGGACGGCCGGGCGGTGCTGGCATTCACGCCGGAATTGGGCGGGAACTACCGGCTGGTCGCCGAAGCGCCGGAAGGCAAGGCGGTCACCCTCGACTTCGAAGTGTCGGGCCCGGGTTCGGTCTGGTCGGGTGAAGATCCCGAAGCCTTGGCCGTCACCCTGGACCAGGAAAGTTACCCGGTCGACTCCGTCGCGGTCGCGACGATCAAGACTCCCTTCGCCGGGCAGGCCCTGGTGACGCTGGAAAGCGACCGGGTGGTGCGGCATTGGCTGAAGGAACTGGCCGCCGGCGAAAACCGCTTCGAGATTACCATTGACGACACGCTTCGCCCCAATGCCTATCTCGCGGTCACCGTGGTGCGTCCGGTCCGGGCCGAGGCCTTGTGGCAGCCGCACCGCGCCGCCGGCGTCGCGCGTTTGTCCGTCGACAATCACGACCGGCGTTTGACGGCGACCCTTACGGCGCCGGAATTTTTCTCGCCCGGGCAGGACGCGGAAGTGACGGTGCGGGTAGCCGATCCGGCCGGTAAGCCCGCCGCCGGCGCCGCCGTCACCCTGTGGGGAGTGGACGAGGGGATCCTCTCCCTCACCGGTTACCGCCTGCCTTCCCCATATGAACATTTCTATCGCCCCCGCCGCCTCGGCGTCGCCGACGCGGACATGTATTCGCGGCTGGCGCCGGAACTGTCGGCCTGGCGAATCGGCAAGGAAGCGGCCCCCGGCGGGGACGCCGCCGCCGGCTGGACCCGGCGCTTGTCCCCCATTTCCGCCGAGCGCGTCAAGCCGGCCCTGATTTACCGGGGCGATTTGACGACCGGCGCCGACGGCATGGCGACCGCCAAATTCCGCCTGCCGGAAGCCGCCACCAAACTCCGCCTCTTCGCCTGGACCGCCCGGGGGCAACAATTGGGCGCCGGGGAAACGGAAAGGGAAATCAAGGCTCCCGTCGCCGTGCGGTCCTCGTGGCCCCGCTTCGCGGCGCCCGGGGACGAGTTCACCGTCACCGCCACCCTGACGAACCGCTCCGGCCTGGCCGCCACCGCGATCCTGGAGGTTCGCGAAGCGGTCGGGCTCGCGGTGCAACCCGAGCGGCAAAACGTCGCCATACCCGACGGCGAAAGCCGCGAAGTGACGCTGCGGGTTACGGCGGGCCGAAGCGGAACGGCGCGGGTAAAACTGGCGGCCCGACTCGGCGACGTCGTTTTCAGCGAAGCCGTCGAACTGGCTGTCCGTCCCCCGGTCCTGTTCCAGCGCCGCTCCGGCACGGTCGAAGTCTCCCCCGCCTCCCCCTTCTCCATGCGCCTGGGGGAAGGCCTCCTCGCCACCGGCGGACGGGTCGACGTCGTCGCCGGCGGCAGTCCCCAGATTAAACTCGCCGGCGTCCTGGATTACCTGGTCGGCTATCCCTACGAATGCGCCGAACAAACCGCCTCGCGCCTGGCCGCCCTGGTCGCCCTGCCGGACCTCCTCGCCCTGGCCCGGCCCGGTTCAATCACCCGCGAGGATGCGAGCAAACTGGCGGATAATTGCCTCGCCCGCCTGGCGGCATTGCAGAACGCCAACGGCGGATACCGCATGTGGCCGGGCGAAGGCGATTCCCTCTTCTGGGTATCGGCGCAAATCCTTTACCTCCTGGAGGAATGCGTCAACCGCGGCTGGGAGATCCCCGACCAGCTCAATGCCTCCTGCCGTAATTACCTTCGCGACCGCTTGGAGGAGCACCTCGACCTGCTGACGGAAAAACCCGGGACGGCCAAAGACTCCGACCCGCGCTATCAATCCGGCGAGGACGCCGCCCTGGCCCTCCTCGCCCTGGCGAAAGGGGACAGCCTCCGCCGGGCCTGGCTGGTTCGCTTTGGGGAAATCGCCCTTGAGCGCGAAGCGGCCGGCCGGCCCCTCTCCGCCGCGGCCCTGGCCTTCCACGCCGCCGCCACGGCGGCGGCGGGCGACCCCGGCGCGGCGCGGGAGATTTTCGCAAGCCATGCTTCCGCCGCCGTCGCCGGACCGCTGGCGGGCGCCGCCTGGCTTGCGGCCGGCTTGCGGCTGGGCTTGCCGGAGACCACACTGCTGCCTTTGGCCCAACGCCTCGACGCCAGCCTCGACGGCGAGTCCTGGCGGTGGAACACCCGCGAAAACGCTTTTGTCCTTCTGGCCCTGGGCGGTTACTGGCAACGCTTCCGGCCCGAGCCGGGGGTCACGGCCGAGGTTAACCTGGAAGGCAGGGTCGAATCCTTTTCGACTGAACGGGGCAAGGCGTGGCTGGGCCTGACGCCGGGGCAGGAAATTCAAGCGACCGCCGCCGGCGGGGTTTATCACCTCTCCTGGCGGTCGGAAGGCGTGCCGACCGACGGCGCGGCGGTGCCGGAGGAGGACGCCGGGCTTCGTTTGCGGCGGCGGGTGTTCGGGACCGACGGCAAGGAAATCACCGGCCAGCCGGTCAGTCTGCGGCAGGGCGCAGTATACCGGATTCGTCTGGAAGTTTCCGGCCAAGCCGACGATTTGGTGGTGGCGGATTTGCTGCCGGCGGGTTTGGAAATCGAGGACGCGGATTTGCAGGGCCGGCGGCTTGACGATAAACTGCCGGCCGGCGGCTTGAGGGTCAACCAAGTGGAAAGAAAGGACGACCGCCTGCTGTTGTTCGGGGAAATTTCCGGCGAGGGGGTGTACGAGTACCTCGCCCGGGCGGTGACGGTGGGGAGTTATGTTTGGCCGGCCGCCGACGCGGGGCGGATGTACGATACGCAGGTGCGAAGCGTGCGCGGGAGAACGCGTTTGCAGGTGACCGCCGCAGATGAACTAAGGCGCCACGCAGAAATAAGGTGACTAAACAACTTATTTTGCGCGGCGCCTTATTGGGTTTTAATCCCGTTCACGCGGTGAAGAAGAACCTTTTATTTTTCCCTTCTTTTTTCGTGGGAGCCCTTCATGCCCCGCCTGACCCGCTCCTGCCTCATCCTCTGGGCGCTTATCCTCACCCCCTTCCTCGCCTTCCACCTGCTGGACCGCCTCTTCCCCTTCCCGACCGACCGCCTCGCCTCCGCCCTCGCCACGCCCGGTACCCTGGTCAAGGCCCGCGACGGCCTCCTCATCGCCTGGCAGGTCGACGCCGACGACAACTGGCGCCTCCCGGTCAAATTGGCCGACCTCTCCCCCGCCCTCATCCACGCCACCCTGGCGGTGGAGGACAAACGTTTCCATCGGCATCGCGGCGTCGACCCCCTGGCCCTGCTCCGCGCCGTGGGGCAAAACCTCCACCATCGGCGCAGCGTCTCCGGCGCCAGCACCATCACCATGCAAACCATCCGCCTGCTCTGGCCCCGGCCCCGGCGCCTGGCCAGTAAAATCGTCGAAGCGTTCCGCGCCTTGCAACTGGAACGCCTCCGCGATAAAAACGCCATTCTCGAACTCTACCTCAACCTCGCCCCCTACGGGGGAAACATCGTCGGCGTCGAAGCGGCGGCGCGGAAATACTTCGGGAAATCCGCCGCCAATCTCACCCTGGGCGAAGCCAGCCTCCTCGCGGGACTCCCCCAATCCCCTTCCCGCCTCAATCCCCGCCGCTTCCCCGACGCGGCCAAACGGCGCCGCGGGCTGGTCCTGGAACAACTCCTCAAGGAAGGCCGGGTGACGCCGGTCCAGGCCGCCCAGGCCAATCAGGAGGAACTCCAGCTCGAAAGCGTCAAACCGCGCCTCAAACTCCGCCACTTCGCCGACTGGGTTCTTCGCCTTCGCCCGGCCTTCGCGCCGGAAATCCGCACCAGTATCGACCCCGAGTGGCAGGCCCGGGTCGAAAGCCTGGTGCAAGGCCGCCGGGCCGAATGGGCGGGACGGGGCTTGTCGGGACCGGCGGTCATTGTACTGGCGGTGAAGGACTCTTCCGTACTCGCCTACCTGGGGAATTATCCCGACCCCGCCCGGCCGGGCTGGCAGGTGGACGGCGTGCAAATCGCCCGGCAGCCGGGGTCATTGTTGAAGCCGTTCATTTTCGCGGCCCTGGCCGGGGCGGGTAAAATTTCCCCCTCAAGCCGGGTTTACGACCTGCCCGCCTTCTGGCCGGATTACACCCCGCGAAACATCGATCGGCGCTGGGAAGGCGAGATGTCGGCGGCGGCGGCCCTGAGGCAATCCCGTAATATTCCGGCGGTGAAACAACTAGCCGATTTGGGGGTGGAGAGGTTTGGGAATTTCCTGGGCGGTTTGCGGCTGAATCCGGGTCGGCCGGAGCGCCTCGGATTGACGGCGGCATTGGGGGCGCAGGAGCAGAAGCTCCTCGACCTGACCAATGCCTATGCCGCTTTGGCCCGGCTGGGGGTTTGGTTGCCGGTGCGGATTGACGCGGAGAGCCCGGCCGGGGAAGGGTCCATGAGGCGGGTATTCTCGGAAGAAGCGGCGTGGCTGACCTTGGCGGCTTTGTCCAGTTCGGGCGAAGCGGCCGGGGAAGTGGTTTGGAAGACGGGTACGAGTTGGCGCCAGCGGGATGCGTGGGCGATTGCCATGACCAGGGAACTGGTGGCGGGGGTGTGGTGCGGGGCGCTGCGGGGCGGCGCCGCAGCCTTGGGGGCGGAGGACGCATTGCCCCTGGCGCTGGACATCGCCGGTTTTGGCGGAACCGGGAAAGCCTGGCCGCGACCCGCCGGCATCGGTGTGGAACGCGTATGCGGAGCCAGCGGCGAAGCGCCGGGCTGGGATTGCCCCGAATTGGTGACGGCGGCGGTGAGTCGGCGTTTCTGGCCGGGGCGGCCGTGCCGGGTGCATACGGCAGCGGAGGAAGAGAAGACGTCGGGAGATGCGGCGGCAGCCCCCCAAGCCCCGAGCGGTTCCCCCGGTCTCATTATCTCCTCGCCGGCGAACGGGGCATGTTATGTTTTAGCAAAGGGGGAAATGTCAACGAAACGGCTTGAACTGGAGGCGGGGCAGGTCCCGCCGGGCCTGGGCGACCCGACTGAGGATTTGTTTTGGTTCATGGACGGACGCCTGGTCGGCAGGGGGAACGTGGTGGAGTGGCGGCCGGAAGCGGGCGAACACCGGGTGGTGGCGAGTTGGGGCGGCAAGGAATTTGCCGAAGCGGCGTTTTCGGTGCGGGAAATGTGAACCGCCGGCCGGCGCTACGCGGCGAACCTCACTTACGCTCCAATAGCCGCTTCCTCAGTTCCTTAAGCGTCAGTAACGCCAGCTCGAAATCATAGGCGTCGATTTCCTCCAGCAAACGGTCGCCCACCTCACCCGTTTCCTTGAGCTGCGGCGCCAATTGCCCGGCCAAGGTGACGCTCTCGCCGTCCGACGCCGTCAACAGGGCCTCCAGCTTCTCCAAGGCGTCCAGGACCGACAGCCGGCTGGACATTTTCTGCGACTCCATGCCCAGAATCTGCGAATCCGACAGGGGCGACTTCTTGGCCTCCTCCGCCAGCTCCGCCAAAACCGCCTCGAGACCCTTCGCCAATGCTTCCAAATCCTCCGCCGACGCTTTTCCGTCCCCCCTTTCCGACAACGCCTGCTCCACCTGATAAGCCGTCTTCGCCAGTCCCATCGCCCCCAGCATCGCCGAGCTGCCCTTCAGGCTGTGCACCATGCGGTGCGCCAGCACCCGATCCCCGCTCTCCAGTGCCCGACGCAATTCCGTCATGAATGCCTGGTTGTCCCGGTGAAAATTCCGCCGCAGCCGGCGGTACAGGTTGTCATAGCCCCCGGCGTGTTTCTTCCCGAGAGCGCTGTCGATGACCCCGCCAGCCGCCGTTTCCGTTTGTTCCGTTGGGCCGGACTGGTCCGGCTTGTCCGCCCGGACCGCCGGTTCCCCCAGATCCGAGTCCTGTAGGGGGGCGGCACTTTTTCCTTTCAGGCTGTCCGGCGCCGCTGCCTTTGCCACCGTCGGCAGGTAATTGGCGAGGCAACAACGCAGTTGCAGGGTGGTGAACGGCTTTGACAGGCATTCCCGCATGCCCCGGTGCAGATACTCTTCGCGATCCTTCGCCATGATATTGGCCGTCAACGCCACCACCGGCACTTCCGGCGCGAGTTCGTGCATTTGCCCGGCGGCGGACAGGCCGTCCATGATCGGCATGTGAATGTCCATCAGCACCAAATCGAAGGCTTTCCCAGCCGCCAGGCGTTTCTTGAACATGTCCACGCCGATTGCCCCGTTCGCCGCCAGATACACCCCCACACCCAGCCGCGACAGGTGCTCCTCGATGACGTCCTGATTGACGGGATTGTCTTCGCAGACCAGCACTTCGCCGATAAAAAAAGGCTTGCCCGCAGCGGCGGCCGCGCTTCTGTCGCCGGGCGGCTGCTCCCCGGCCGGCCGGGCGGTTGCCGCCACGGAGGAAGGGCTTTCCGTTTTGTCCGGCAGAACCGACGCAAGCCCGGACAGGGCCGCTTTTCCCGGCCGGCCGGCCCGGGCCGACAACGATCTATCCCCCTCCCGCCCCGGCGCCGCCACGGCTTGGCCGGGTTCGTCGGCCGTTTCGAAGGAAAGGTTGAAACGGAATTTGCTGCCGAGACCGGGCATGCTCTCGACTTCCAGCCTCCCCCCCATGAGTTCGATGAGATTTTTGGTGATGGACAGCCCGAGGCCGGTGCCGCCGTATTTGTGGGTGGTGGAGCTGTCGGCTTGGGTGAAGGGGTCAAAGATTTTCTGGATTTGCTCGGTGGTCATGCCGATGCCGCTGTCCTTCACCTCGAAGGTAAGGTAGGCGCGACGTTCGCGGATGTCCTCGAGCATGACGCTCAGCCGGATCACCCCGTAGCTGGTGAACTTGATGGCGTTCGATATCAGGTTCAGGAGCACCTGGCGGAGTTTGGTCGGATCCCCCAACAACTTCCGACCCAGGCTCGCTTCCGAATTGAAGCTAAGGGTCAAGCCCTTCTCCTCCGCCTTCGGCGCCGCTATTTGCTCGACCACCGCGATGACCTCGGGGATATTGAAGGGAATACGCTCCAAATCGACCTTCCCGGCCTCGATCTTGGAAATGTCCAGAATATCGTTGATGATCTGCAACAGCCCCTCGGCCGAATTCTTGATCTTGACGACATAGCCCCGGGTGCGGTCCGGGATGCCCGGATCGTCCATGGCCAGTTCGGAAAAACCGATAATGCCGTTCATGGGGGTGCGGATTTCGTGGGACATGTTGGCGAGAAATTGCGACTTGGTGCGGTTCGCCTCGGTGGCGGCGATAGCGGCCTGGTGCAAATCCGCCAAGGCCTGGTTCGTTTCCTTTTCATGCGCCTCCAGCGAATCCGCGGTGGCATTCAGGGCGGTGGCGAGGCGATTGGCGTCCTTCTGCCGGGCCGGCACCAGCCGCTCCTCGAAGCAGCCGTGGCCAAGCTGGGTGGCGAAATGCACGGCCTTCCCGAGCGGCTTGAGGAGGAGGGAGGAAATCAGGTATATGGCCAGAAAATGCCCCAGCAGGATAAACACCACCGCCGCCAAAAGGGAGCGTTTGTAACTCTCCGCCTCCCGCTGGTCGGCCGCCTTGAAGGCGTTCCAGGCGCTGGTCATGTTGTCGCCCTGCCGGGCGTCGAGGGCGTTCGACTGCTGGGTCAGCGTTTCGGTGGTGCGGGCGACCAGGGCCTCGGCCCGTTCCGCCACCTTGCGCGCCGACTCCTCGATGCGATCGTTAAGCATGATGGCCCGGCTGACGCCACAGACCTTGCCCGCCGCGTCGAAAATTGCCGCGTTGTCCTCGACGATGGAATCGAGATACTTTTCCCGCAAAAGCCGGGCGATGGTTCCCGCCCGCAGCTTGGGGTCGTCCATTCGCAGCGGATCGGAGCCGCCGTAGGCTTCACGGGGGAAATTCTTCAGGCGGCGCGCCAAACCCGGGCTGTCGGGCGGGCTGTAGCCGCCGAGGACCTGACCGTTCCTGTCCTCAACCAGCAGGACGGCGATGTCGGGAATTTTCGCCGACCGTTCGCAAATCTTGTCGATGCGGGGAATGTCGTCCATCATGTAGGGGGCGACCAGGGCGGAAAGGGAGGTGGCGAGCTGGACGGTTTGCAGACGCAGGAGTTCCAGGGAATCCCGGTACTGCCGGCCTTCGAAGGCGTAGAGTTCGTCGTCGATATTGACAGTCACCGCTTCACGGATGCTGGCAAGGGAACTTTGCCGGGTATTGGTCTGTTTCTGGAAGAATTCCCCCAACTGCCGGCGGCGCTGCTCGTTCGCGCCGCTGCGGATGGAAAGGATAATCAAGGCCAGTACGCCCATGCCCGCCAGCATGACCAGGCCAACCGTTAGCATGAGACTTTGCTGCAGATTCAGTCGTTTCAGCATATGCCTATCATGACCCGCCCAAATATGCCGCCCGCACCGACGGATTGTCGAGGAGAAGCCGCGCCTCCATTTCCATGACCACCCGCCCGACTTCCAGAACATAACCGTAATGCGCCACCGACAGGGCCGCCAGGGCGTTCTGTTCGACGAGGAGGACCGTTTTACCCGCCTGGTTGATGCGGGTGATGATACGGAAGATGTCCTTCACCAATAGCGGCGCCAGGCCGAGGGACGGTTCGTCCAGCATCACCAAATCGGGACTGGACATCAAGGCCCGCCCCACCGCCAGCATCTGCTGTTCGCCGCCGGAAAGGGTCCCCCCCTTTTGCCAGAGCCGTTCCTGCAGGCGGGGGAAAAGGTCGTACACCTTCCGGAGATCCTCCTCGATGCCCGCCGCGTCGTTCCTGATGTACGCCCCCAGACGCAAATTTTCCTCGACCGTGAGGTGGGGGAGGATGCGCCGACCCTCGGGGCAAAGCGCTATGCCGCGGCGAATCATGTTCTCGGGGGGCATCCCGAGGAGCTGTTCCTCCGGACCGTCCTCCCGGCGGCGGTAGAGGATGCGGCCCTGGCTCCCCCGCACCAGACCCGCGACGGCCCGAATGGTGGAGGATTTCCCCGCGCCATTGGCGCCGATGAGAGTGACGATTTTCCCCCGGGGGATATTGATGTTCACGCCCTGGACCGCGTGGATGCCGCCGTATCTGACGTGCAGGTCTTCGATTTTCAGCATGATTCACCCAACCTTTTTTTGACACCGGAGGCGCACATGTACCCTTACGCCTCGCCGGGCAGAACCGCCTGGCTGTCGCCGAGATAGGCTTCTATGACTTTCGGGTTGTCGCGAATTTCCTCCGCCCCCCCAACGGCGATCAGCCGGCCGTATTCCAGAACCCAGATGCGTTCGCAAACCCCCATCACCACCTTCATGTCGTGTTCGATGAGAAGAATGGTCAGGCCGAAGTCGTCGCGAATTTGCTTGATGAACTGCATCAGTTCCTCCGACTCCTGCGGATTCATGCCCGCCGCCGGTTCGTCGAGGAGGAGAAAGGACGGTTGCGTCGCCAAAGCCCGGGCGATTTCCAGCCGCCGCTGGGCGCCGTAAGGCAGGCTGGAAGCTTTTTCGTTAATGTAACGGTCCAAACCCAGGCGGGTGATGAGCCGCCGCGCCTTGACCCGGATGTCCTGTTCCTCCCTGCCGGAACCGGGCCAGAGCACCAGGGGCATCCACCACTGCTTTTTCCGCCTGACGTGGCAGCCGACCATCACGTTCTCGAGGGCGGTGGCATTGGCAAACAGCCGGATGTTCTGGAAGGTGCGGGCTATCCCCAAGGCGCAGACCCGGTGCGGGGCGGAGCCGGTGATGTCCAGGCCCTGGAAGACGACGCGGCCGTGATCGGGTTTGTAGAAGCCGCTAATCATGTTGAAGGCGGTGGTTTTGCCGGCGCCGTTGGGGCCGATTAGTCCGTAAATCCCCCCGTGCGGGAGGCTCATTTCCAAACCGTTCACGGCCATTACCCCGCCGAAGGATCGGGTGAGGTCGCGGATGTCGAGAATGGGGGCGCTCATTTCGAACCCTCCCGGGCGGCGGGGTCGGCGGTGGCGTTACTGCCGGCGCTGGCGGCGCTGGCGGCGTCATCCGCCTTCGCCGCGACGATGGCGTCGGCGGCGGCTTGCTGCTGGGCGGCCTTTTTCTTACCGCCAAATAGGAGGTTCCAGCTGAATTCGTGCATGCCCATGATGCCTTCCCGCCGGTAAAGAATTATTAGCAGCAGCGCCAAAGCGAAGACGACCATGCGCATGCCGGGGACGCCGCGGATGGTGAGGGCGCCGAGGGAGAAGGGGGAGTCGAAGAAGCGCAGCCACTCCAGCATGAAGGTGATGAGCACGGAACCGAGGATGGAGCCGGTGATGGAACCGAGGCCGCCGGCGACGACGATCATCAGGATGTTGAAGGTGAGGAGGAAGGAGAACATTTTCGGGTCGATGGTGGTGATGAGGTTCCCCTGGAGGGCGCCACCGATGCCGGCGAAGAAGCAGCCGATGCCGAAGACCAGGACCCGGTACAGAAAAGTGTTGACCCCCATCGTTTCGGCGGCGATATGGTCGTCGCGGATGGCTTTGATGACGTTGCCGAAATTCGAATTGAGGAGGCGGGTGATGCAGTAGCAGGTGACGACCAGGCAACCGAAGTTCACCAGCAGGGTGGCGTGGGGGGGGA
The DNA here is from genome assembly GCA_031548195.1 of Planctomycetota bacterium. Taxonomy (GTDB): domain Bacteria; phylum Planctomycetota; class SZUA-567; order SZUA-567; family SZUA-567; genus JAJBSZ01. Next base: position 25,614 of record JAVBRG010000083.1, read on the forward strand.
TGCCTTTGATGCCGAGGGAGCCGTTGGTGATGGCGGGCTGGTTGATTATCAGGACGCGGATGATTTCGGCGAAGCCGAGGGTGGCGATGCCGAGATAGTCCCCGCCCAGCCTCAGGACCGGTACGGCGATGAGGAGCCCGGCGAGGGCGGCGACGACGCCGGCGGCAAGAAGGGAAATCCAGAAGGAGGTGTGGAGTACGGACACGGGCCAGAGGACGTCCTCCAGCATCCACATGATTTGTTTCTGGGCCGGGGTGAGGAGGAGCAGGGCGGAAGTGTAGGCTCCCAGGGCCATGAAACCGGCGTGCCCCAGCGAGAACATGCCGCCGAAGCCGTAAATCAGGTTCAGGGACACGGCGAGAATGGCATTGATGGCGATCAGGTTAAGGATGCGGATTTCGTATTTACCGAGGTAATCGCCGGCCCGGGATAGGAAGATGAACAGGGCCGCTAGGGCGGCGAAGGTGAGGATGAGATTGCGTGTTTTCACGCTCATATCTTCTCCTCCAGTTTGGCGCCGAAGAGCCCGGTCGGCATGACCAGCAGGACCGCGATCAGGACCACGAAGGCGAAGGCGTCGCGGTAGCCGGAGAGGTCGGGCCGCCAGGCGATGACCATGATTTCGATGAAGCCGAGGCAAAGCCCCCCGACCATGGCGCCGGGTATGGAGCCGATGCCCCCGAACACGGCGGCGATGAAGGCTTTCATGCCGGGGAAGACGCCCATGTAGGGCTGAATCTGCGGATAACGGAGCGCCCACATGATGCCCGATGCGGCGGCGAGGGCGGCCCCGATGCCGAAGGTCATGGCGATGATGCGGTCGACCCTGACGCCTTGCAGGCGGGTCGTTTCGATGTCGTGGGAGATGGCGCGCATGGCCAGTCCCGGCCGGGTCCGGTAGACTATCCACAGGAGAATCAGGACCAGGATGCAGGTGATTATCGGGACCACGATGGTGAGGGGGATTAGGCGGACATCGCCGACGGTGAAGGGGGTGACGAGCCAATCGGGTTGATAGACGGGCCGGGGGAGTCCGGTGAAGAGGACGACGGCGAGGGACTCGATGAAGAAGGACACGGCGATGGCGGAAATCAGGGCGGAGATGCGGGGGGCGTTCCGGAGGGGCCGGTAGGCGATGTAGTCGATGAGGACCCCGGTGCCGGCGACGGCGATGATGGCGAGGATGACGGCGAGGGCCCAGGGCAGGTGGAAGGTGACGGTCCCGAAGAAGACGAAATAGGCGCCGAGCATCAACATGTCGCCGTGGGCGAAGTTGATCAGCCGCAATATGCCGTAGACCATGGTATACCCTATGGCGATGAGTCCGTAGAGCGAGCCCAGGGTCAAGGCGTTGAAGAAATGTTGGGTATACATTTTGGACCTTTGCGATTGGCCGTTGACTTCCCGAACATCCAAAATGTTACGGTAAAATGTTACGGTAAAAATGTTGCGGAAAAGTGAAGATGTGACGCTGTTTTCGCTGGACCGGATCTGGGGGCAAACCCCCAGACCCCCTACTGGAAGCGCAAGGAATGGGGCGGCACGCACTGCATTCGAAACCGCTTCGGCAGCCCGGACGCAAAGGCGCGCCTTACGGCGCTGTTTGCTCAATAAGGAAGGGCCGCGTAACTCGTTTCCATGCGTTTTTGCCGAATGTTGGATTGCCTTTTTATAACGCGGCCCATAACCGCATTTCTATAACCGCTTACCATAACCGCTATTTGACTTTTTTGATCAACCGCACAGAACAGGGGGCCTGGTTGCGGCCCCCTCGGACCCCCGCAACCAGCTTGGAGCTGGACCAGATGGCGCAAAGCGGGAATGGGAGGCTTTACATATGAGAAGGGATCGGGCGTTGCGACGCCCGATCCCCAAAACACTCACTCCGGCACAATCTCACCCAAATAAACACTCTTGCCATTGCGAATCTCCGTAATCCCCACCGGCATTTCCGCATCATGCGTGTCATTCAGATTCAAAATGCCAAGAGGCGTCGGCAAATTCTTCGTCGCAGCCAAAGCGGCCGTGACCTTCTCCGGATCGTCCGTGCCGGCACGCTCAATCGCCGACTTGAACATCAAGTAGCAGTTATAACCGAGAGCCGCGTTGACATTGGGGTCCTTGTGGGGGAACTGCTTCTTCCAGGCGGCGGTAAAAGCCTCGGCCTCGGGACTCATCTTCGGCATGTTGATGGAATACGGGAAAGTGGTCTGCAAAAAACCTTCGGCCGCTTTACCGGCGATTTTCACCGTGTCCGGATTGTCCATGGCGTCGCCGCCCATAAGGACAAAACCGCCGCCGAGTTCACGCGCCTGCTTCATGATGATGGAACCCTGGGCAAAATAGGCGGGCATGAAGACGACATCCGGCTTTTTCGAAATGATTTCGGTAAGCTGCGCCGTAAAATCTTGGTCACCCGATTGATAACTCAAGGCGGCGACGATTTCCCCGCCGAGACGCTGGAAGGACTGGCGGAAGAACTTCGACAAACCGACGGCGTAGTCGTTCGAAACGTCCGTGAGAAGGGCGGCATTCTTGTAGCCACGCACGCGGATGGCGTAGGTGGCGGCGCCCGCCCCTTGGTAGGGGTCAATAAAACAGGCGCGGAAGGAATACTTCTTGCCCTGGGTGACCAAAGGATTGGTGCAGGAGGTGCCAATCATGGGAATGCCGGCTTCTTCGGCAATTTCGCCGGCGGCCATCGCGAGAGAGGAACCGTAGCTGCCAATGAGGCCGGTGACCTTGTCACGTTCGATAAGACGGGTGGCGGCATTGGCGGCTTCGATTTTGTCGGATTTGTTGTCGACGACTTTCAATTCGACCGGCCGGCCGATTATGGTGGGGAATTGCGAGAACGCAAGTTCGACGCCCTCGAGTTCAAGCTGCCCGCCAAAAGCGTTGTCACCGGTGAGGGGGAGGTAGACCCCGAGTTTGATGGGCTCGGCGGCACTGGCGAAAGTGGTCAGAAAAGTGGCGCCGGCCATGACCATGGCCATGATACACCCCAGACGGAATGCCTTCATGTTCTCTCCTTGCAGGTATTGGGAAAAAAGTGCGAAACGGAGGATTTACAAATTATTCCGCCGCAATGCGGCGGTTGCATTTGCGGGACGCAAAATACTTGGTTCGCCCATGATACCGTGTCTCACCCGGATAGTCAAAAGCAAATACCCGCTTTTTCCAACAAAAAACCCCCTGGAAGTCCAGGGGGCGGAAAAGTGTACTTTTGTAGTTCTTGTTGTAGCCTGGAAATGGCCTCCGGCAATTTAGAACATCACCCTGATGCCAGCCTTGATGGCGAAGCTGTGCAAATCGGCCTTGTTGGTCTTGACCAAACCCATGGAAGCGGGGTTGGCAACAAAACCTCCAGCTGCGTCATAAGCTTGAATCTCGTATTCGCGGCCCGGCGCTTTGCCAAGATAGGAATAGGAACCGAACAAGGAAAATTGCACGCATTCGTTAAGATCATACTTCACACCCGCGCGGGCGCCAGCCATGAAATTGATACGCCGTTCGGTGCCGTAGCTTCCGTAGCCATGTAATCTGCCCGGGTCATTATTGCCTTCGCTGGGATTGAGCACGGTGTGGCCCTTGTCGCTAATCACCGCCGCACCTACGATGGCGCCGACAAACGGCGTCCACTTGCTGCAATTGCGGAAATTGTAATCAAAGGAGAAATCAAACGTATAGATGCTCAATTTCTGGTAACTGTAGAGATCATACGACCCATTCGGGCCGGTTCCCCCATAGTTACTGACAATGGACTCCAGCTCACTCGCCGGACCGAAACCAAAGTTCAAACCCAAGGTAAGGGGAATACGCGGTCCAAAGTTCCAGCCCACGCCAATTTCCCCGCCGATACCGGCGTCGGTCTTATTGAAATCCGTAAAGGTATCGTACTCGGTAATCCGATTGGTCGTCACCCGGTTGTCACCAATGAAGGTCATGCCGGCACCCTTGGCAACGACCCATTCCGCTCCCAGCTTGGCCGCCAAAACCCAGCCCGGCCGAACCGGCTGCCGTTCGATGTCCAACTTGAGGTAAGGCAAAGCGGTATCGCTCTTGGCCGATTTAGCCTTGGCTTTGTTAACTTCCCCCTGCGCCGGTTCGGCAGTGATGGCTTTGAAATCAAATTCGGCTGCCGCCGCCACTCCCGCCATGGCCACCACGACCATCGACAGATGCAATAAAAATTTATTCATCGACTTCTCCCGTTAAGATTACCAGTGCTAATCAGTACCCAAAAACTCCGATCCACGCAACAAAAAAAAACCCCATCAACCACTTAATCCCTCAATCGGACGCATAATACCTTGAAATTGAACATCTTAATACATTGCGGAAAGAGTCGGAATTTTACAAATTTCCCGAAGGATCGTCATTACGTCACATTACGGCTCTTTCTTTAGTCCAATTTCCTTTTTTTCTGCTTTCCTTTTGCGAAATCGGCAGTCGACACGAAAGCGTGGAACATTTCCATGGTATTTGTGGAAACTGAAAAAACCCCGATTGCCTGACGGACACTCCTCATCGCCCGCCTTCGCAATCGGGTTCGGCACCCGGTAATTCTATAAACCAACCACAATCACATAATACTCCGTCTCGTAATCGGGCAGGCGGCGACCGTAAATGTCATGGACAATCTGGTTGAATTCGGCCCTGACCCAGGTCCCGTCCCGGGCGTAGCGGACCGGTTTGGTCAACACCATTTCCACCCGGCCGATTTGCCCCGCCGAAGCCAGCCAATTGTTGTATTTATCCAGCAAATCCGCCTCGACCGTTTCCTTTTTCTGTTCGAGGGTTGCGAAAGTCGGTTCCCCGCGCAGCTTCAATAGCACTTCGCTTTTATAAGCCAACGTGCTTTGCGGGACCAGCGCCTCGACATATTTCGGCAGGTCGCCGAAGGGATCGGCAGGCGGTCCCTTTTTCTCTATTTCCAATTCGGAGGGATCTTTCGTTCTTTGATAATTTTCCGGTTTCGCAGCCGGTTTATCCGCCGCCTTTTCGCCCGGTTCTGGCATTTCCGGCAGGAGCGGCGGCGTTTCCGTTTGGTTCGCTTCCAGCTTAACGTTTTCGTCTTCGGCTGGCGCTTCCTTCTTCAGGAGTTCGCCGTCGAGCAGGTCGCCAATCATCTTGCCGGTCAAGCCTTCACCCTCGCCGACGAAAACCGCCGTCCCCGATTCGGTCGGCCCGCTGGAAGTGGACCCCTCGAGCAGCGGCGCGACAAAGTCCTCAGGTTCGGGAAGGGGCGACACATAATCCGGAGTCGCCTCACCAGGGAGCGGCGCCATCGCCCCGGCACAGCCGGAAAACGCCCCCGGGCAGTCGGCAAAACCGCCGCAACCGCCCGGCGTCCCGGCGCAATCGGACAGCGGCGCCGACACCGCCGCCGCATTCGGGGCGGGGCGCTGGTCTGGTTTCGGTTTGGGCCTGGCGATGGCGTTCGGGGTCACGATAGCCCGGTCGGAGGCTTTCGGGCTCCCAAAGGATTTCTGGCGGTACGCTTCGTCCGCCGCCCCTCCCCCCCCTTTCGGCATTTCGAAAGGTTCCGACATTTCAAATGGTTCCGGCATTTCCTCGGCAATGGGGGGCTTCCCCTGACCGACCTGCGGCAAACCGGTCAGCCGCAAGGCCGGGGCCGGCTCCGCTGCGATTGGGGGCGGCGGGGGATTGGCGCCTTTGGGGTCGATGCGGAGCTGCGGGAGTCCGCTGTCTATAGCCAATTTAGGCGGCTTCGGGTCAGGCGGGCGCCCTGCCTCGCCGGCGGCCGCGTGGGTACCGGCGGCAAGGAACAGGCCGGCGCCGGACAGCCATACGCTCAAGGCGAACATGTTCAATGAAGGTATTCTGTTTTTCATATTATCAATCCTGTGGACTTAACCGCCCGGTAACACGGCATCCTATTCACCCAGCCACTCCAGTACGTCCTCCTGCATGCGGATTTTGGCGTAATCGGTGGGGCTGAAGCCGCGGGCGTCCTTGGCGCGGGGATTGGCGTTCCTCGACTTCAGGAATTTGATGCTCTGCCGGTTCTTGGCGTGCACGGCGAAATGCAGGGGAGTCGAGCCGTCCGATTCCGCCCCATTGACGTTGGCGCCGAGGTGCAGGCAGTTCTTCATCATTTTCACGTCGCCGGTGCCGGCGGATTTGCACAAGAGGGCCAGAGTATAATTGGCGATGTCCTGGTCGTCAAGCCCGGCGGAACGCATGTCCTCGACCCACTTCATATCGGCCTTGGCGTCGCGGGCGACGATGCCCTGGTCCTTGAACCAATTGACGATTTCCGTCTTGTGGCCGATAGTCGCCATGTCCACGGGGGTTATGCCGTCGTCGTCCTGGCGGTTCAGGTCGTCGCCGTTTTCCTTGAGCCACGGCAGGATGTCGAGGCGGTTTTCCTCCACCGCGTCGTGGGCGAGGGTGCGGCCCTTGTCGTCCTGCCGGTTGAAGTCGACCCCTTTGGCCTTGGCCCAGGCCTGCATGGCTTTTTCGCTGGCGTACTTCGCCAGAGCGACGTCGAGGCTGCCCTGCGAGTCGACGAAACCGTTCTGAATAGCCTTCTTCAGCCACATGATGCCCTGCTCGTAATTGGCCTCGACCCCGCTGCCGTTCACGTAGGAGACGCCCAGATTGTACTGCGCGTCGGCGGAACCGGCGCTGGCCGCCGCTTTCAGCAGCTTTACCGCCTCCTTCATGTCCTTGGCGACCCCGAGGCCGTTCGCGTAGCAGAGGGCGAGATTTTTCAGGGCGTCGTTGTTGCCGGAGTCGGCGGCGCGGCGGAAGAGGCCGACGGCTTCGGAATAATCCTGCCGGACGCCGTTGCCGCTGGAATAAAGGAGGCCGAGGGTGTTCATGGCTTCGGCGTTGCCGTGGTCGGCGGCGCGGCGGATCCATTCGGCGGCGGTCTGGGGATTTTTCTCGACGCCCTGGCCGTTCGCGTAGCAGACGCCGAGATAGTACTGGGCGTCGGCGTTCATCTGGTCCGCGGCTTTCCGGAACCATTTGACCGCTTCCTGGTAGTTTTGCGGGATTCCCCGGCCCTTGTAGTAGCAGTCGCCGAGGATGAATTGGGCGTCGGCGTGATTGCTTTCGGCGGCGGCGAGGATGTTTTTGAAATCGTCCGTTCCTTCGACGGCCCGGGCGGGCTGAAGGGCGAGGACCAAGAAGAGGGCGAAAATTGTGGACAACTGTTTGAGGCACGGCATACGCATTTCCTTCTCCTAAAATTGGGAGAGAACGCGCCGGATCCGTTTGCACGGCCGGCGCTCCCGCAGATGGGCGGATGCCCATCTGCGGGAGTGCCGGCCGTGACCGGGGCGTTCTGTACCGGTTTGCAAAATCAGGGGCGTTTTGCATAAAGACTGAGGACGGCGGCTGGTTCCGCGCGGGTCGTCAGTGTTTATGAAAAAAGCCGGTGGCGACGCGATTCCGCAAACTGGGGAAACGGCGGCTTTGCCGGTGCTGCGTTTGGTTTTGGGAAGCTCCCCCGAGCGCTGCGTTGGTGGACGCAGATCCTTAAGATTGAATATATACACGGTCGACCAAGAGACAACGGCAAACTTGCCATGATTCCTGTTAAGGTTGACTCTGGCAACGCCTTAGGTTGGCGTAGAGGGGTGCCGGGCAATTTTTTGTAGATGTATAAATACCTGGAGGCCGGAGTTTTGCAGTGGACTTTTTGAGACAATCGGGCAAACCGCCGCGCGCTTCCCGCAGAACGTTCCAGCGGCCAGAATTAACCCTCAAGCCCGGGAATTTCGTGCCGAAGCGATTTTATTGTCCCACTTTCCGCCGACAATCGTTATATTGGAGCGGGACCGCCGGCCGCCGGGGCGGCATCATTGGCTTTTCGCTTAGGGATTCGGATAGGGAGAGACTGGTTATGGCTGAACACGGTAAAATCAAGAAGGGCATTGAAGAGGGGAAGACCTATCTCGGCATCGAACTCGGTTCAACCCGCATCAAGGCGGTGCTCGTCGGCCCCGATTACACACCCATCGCCTCCGGCGGCTTCGATTGGGAGAACCGCTTCGAGAACGAGGTCTGGACTTACCGTCTGGAGGATGTCTGGACCGGTCTGCAGAGCGTTTACAACCGCCTGATCGGGGACGTGCACCAGCGTTACGGCGTGAGGCATGTCACCCTCGGCGGCATCGGCGTTTCCGCGATGATGCACGGTTACCTCCCCTTCGACGCGGAAGGCAATCAGCTCGCCCCTTTCCGCACCTGGCGTAACACCATCACCGAAAAAGCCGCCGCGCTGCTTTCCGACGAATTCGACTTCAACATCCCGCAGCGCTGGAGCATCGCCCACCTCTACCAGGCCATTTTGAACAACGAACCGCACGTCAAGGACATCGCCTACCTAACCACCCTGGCCGGTTACGTGCACTGGAAATTGACCGGGCAAAAAGTGCTGGGCGTCGGCGACGCCTCCGGCATGTTCCCCATCGACAGCCGGAAGAACGACTACGACTCCGGCATGCTGGCGAAGTTCGACCGTTTGGTGGCGGACCAGGGGTTTGGCTGGAAGCTGGGGGAGATCCTGCCGAAGGTGCTCAAGGCCGGTTCCGATGCCGGGCGGCTTACGGCGGAAGGGGCGGGGCTTCTCGATCCCAACGGCGGCCTGAAGGAATGGATCCCCCTCTGCCCCCCCGAGGGCGACGCCGGCACCGGCATGGTAGCTACGAACAGCGTGACCCCGCATACCGGCAATGTTTCGGCCGGGACCTCGATTTTCGCGATGATTGTCCTCGACCAGAACCTTTCCCGGCGTTACCTGGAAATCGACATGGTGACGACGCCGGCGGGCAGCCCGGTGGCGATGGTGCACTGCAACAGCTGCACCTCCGACCTGGACGCGTGGCTGGCGATGTTCCACGAATTGCTGACCCGTTTCGGGGCCAAGGTGGAGAAGTCGCGGCTGTACGACGAGCTTTACAACCAGGCCCTGGGGGGCGACGCGGACGGCGGCGGGATGCTCTCCTACAATTATTAGTCCGGCGAGCCGATAACCGGGGTCGAGGAGGGCCGGCCGCTGTTCGCCCGTTTGCCCGACAGTCCGATGCGTTTGGGGACGTTTATGCGGGTTCTCCTCTATTCCTCGGTGGCGACCCTGAAAATCGGCATGGAAATTCTGGACAAGGAAGGGGTGAAGCTGGAGAAGCTTCTGGGACACGGCGGTTTGTTCAAGACGAAGAAGGTCGGACAACGGATCATGGCGGATTCCCTCAACGTTCCGGTGGCGGTGATGGAGTCGGCGGGCGAAGGCGGGGCTTGGGGGATTGCCCTCTTGGCGGCGTACCTCCGCCGGCAGGAGGCTAGCGAAAGCCTGGAGGAATTCCTGGCGCGGCGGGTTTTCGCTTCGGCGAAGGAGGACCGGGTCGAACCGGATGCCGACGGCCGGGCGGGATTCCTGACTTTCATGGACCAATACCAAAATGGCCTGGACATCGAAAAGGCGGCGGTGCGGCGGCTGCGCTAACGCACCGACAACCGTGAACTACGCCGGAATGACCCGCGGGTCATTCCGGCGTTTTTATTTCCGGTTTACGGCAGGGTTTTGCCGCCGTTTTGCCGCCGGCGTCCGTGAATTCAACGTCCGGACAAGTCGGCGGGAAGAAGCAGTCGCGTTCTGCCGTGCGGGCCGGGCAGGGCCGCCGCCGGCGTGGATGCGTGGACCACCGTTTCGCCCCGGCCGGAGTTCCGCGCCGTTTGGCCGAGCCGGACGGACTCGGAGGCCGCCGCCGCCCCGCCCCTGGCGGGTTCGCCGCCATTAAGCATGGCGAGAAGGTCGGCGACCAAGTCGCTGAGGCCGGAGGCCAGAGTGGACAATTCCTCGGCGGCCGTGGCCGTTTTCTCGGAGGAGGCGGTGTTGTTTTGCGTGACCTTGTCCATTTGGGCGATGGCGGTGTTGACCTGATCGACTCCCTGGGCTTGTTCGTTGGTGGCGCTGGCGATCTCGTTGATGAGTCGGGCGACGGTCTGGGCGTCCCTTTCGATTTCCTTGAAGCTGCTGTCCAGTTTGACGGCGATTTCCGAACCGTTTTGCACGCGTTCGATGGTGACGTTGATGAGTTGGGCGGTATCCCGCGCGGCCTGGGCCGAACGGCCGGCAAGGTTGCGCACCTCTTCGGCGACGACGGCGAAGCCCTGGCCCGCATCCCCCGCCCGCGCCGCCTCCACCGCCGCGTTGAGGGCGAGGAGATTGGTTTGGAAGGCGATGTCCTCGATGGTTTTGATGATGCGGCCGATTTGTTCGGCGGCGTTGGATATTTCCAGCATGGCCTGCGACATGTTGGAGACGGCGGAGGCGCCGGAGGCGATGAGCAGACCGGTGTTTTGGGTGGTTTCGTTGGTCTGATTGGCGTTGTCGGCGTTTTGTCTGGTCATGGACGCCATTTCTTCGAGGGCGGAGGAGGTGTTTTCCAGTGACGACGCCTGTTCGGTCGAGCCTTCGGCCAGGCTTTGCGCCGAGCCGGAGATTTGGGTCGCGGCGCCATAGACTTGTTCCGCGCTGTCGTTCAGGTTTTGGGTGATGGCCCGCAGGCGGGCGATGGTGTGCCGGACGGTGATGACGGCGAGGACCAGGGTTGCCGCGATGCCCAGGAGGCTGCCGATGATAATCAGGTAATTGGCTTGGGCGGCTATGGCGCGGTTGCGGTCGAGATCCTCCCTTATGCCTTCCATCGCCCGGCGGAGCAGGTCGCGGACGAAGTCCAGCAGTTTGCTGCGGGTTTCCACCCCGGCCGAGTCCAACAGGCTTGCCGCCCTGACGTTGGATTTCTGATGGACCAGGGCGGTGATTTTATTGAAGGCCGCCAGGCCGGTGTCGGCCAATTTCCTTTTCAGGGCGGCGGCGGTGGCGGCCGTTGACCCGTTTTCCGACGCCAGCTTGTCTAGCATATCTGCGCATCCCCGGATAAGCACGGCCGCCCTCGCTTCCAGATCCCGCTCCCGATCGGGATTGTCCTCGAAGATATAGTCGGGCAGCAGCATGCGGAAGCGCAGTAGATCGGACTGGGCCGCGTTGACGGCGCTTTTCGCCTCGGGCGAGGTGAGGGAGTGCGCCAGGGCACCCAGTTCGTGGTCGAGTTCTTCCAGGGCTGTTTCGTTTTCCAGGCGGATGCGGTCGGCTTTGACGTTGCTGTTTTCGAGGCTCAGGGCGGCGACTTCGTTGGTGATGTCGACGTATTCGCCCCACATCTTCCGGATGTTGGCCACATTCGCTTCACGGGCGGGCGTGACGGGTTTGGGGAAATTGTTGTAGTACATGTCGATCGCCTGCCCCATCCTGAGTTCGATATCCTTCATTCCCTTGTCCACCAGCTCGCGCATTTTCTGTTCATCCAATTCGCTGACGACGGAGGAGGTCATGATTCGGCGTTCCAGGGCGAGGCTATCGATGACATTGAGGGCGATGGTGCGGTTGGCGCTTTCCTCGATGGTGTTCATCGCTCCGGCCATCATGTTGACGCTGTGGAGCCCGAGGCCGGCGATTATCACGGACAGTAGAACCATGATGCCGATGATGAAGTATATTTTTCGCGATATTGACAGTCGCATCGTTTATTCCTTTCCTAGGAGGCGCCGGCAGGATCGGGAGGTCTTCGTCCGGTGGGCCGGGTTTTCGCCGGCTATATTGCCGGCAGTTATCTAATTCACTCGCAAAGGGATACCTCCCGTAAGAGGATAAACAGTCTTAACATCTTTATTTGTAATCCCTTGGAGAGGTTTCCTTTTCAGTTTACGTGAAATTTGTTAATAAAAGAGGTAACAACGGCTTTAGATTTACAATGTCACTTTTACGGGAGCCGATCCTGTAAAAATTGCATGAATATAGTGATAATCATTTTTTCCCCGCCTGGGGAAATAAACGAAGGGCAGCGCAACTGGTTATTCGTGCTAGATTTGCGGGGCGGTTACCACAATTGCCGCGTTGCAGAGCCAACAGCCCATTTTTCACCAAACCACCTTTTGCCTTGACAATTGCCGCAGGTCGCGGTAGTAATTTTAGATAAGTTTTTTCACGCCGTGGAAAAACGCTCAACCTATAACAGCCCGGTAACAAAGTCGCTTGCCGTCGCTTTCGGCTTGTAGGTTCGAAAGACGAGGCCAAAAAAATAAGCAAATA
>JAVBRG010000019.1:0-10754 GCA_031548195.1 Planctomycetota bacterium
GCGGCTTAATAAAGATCTCTGCGGCACGGGCGGGGCGCGGGGGGCTAAACGCCCGCCGCGCCGATTTTGCCATACTTTCGCGAAAAACCTGAAGCCTTTCCGCCCCGAGACCGATAATATCAATGGGGTGGCTCAAAAAAACGCCATATGCAGAGCTGCCCAAAGGTGTGAACCGGCGGACTTTCAGGAAAAAAACGGAGATTCACCAGCAGCATGGCGGAAGGACAAGACCAATCCAGGCCGGGGCGAATGCTCTTCACCGACTTCGACGTCTCCGAAAAGGGACGCCCCGCCGTTGCATTGGATAATTCCGCCGCCGGCATTGTCACCACTCTGTCGAGTATCGGCAGCCTCGCCTCCAGCCTCGACTTCGGCTTCGAGGCGGACGACGACGAACCCCCGCCCCGAAAACGCCCCGCACCGGAAGCCGCAACCCCCGCCTCCCCCCGGCCGGCCATGCCGCCCGCCTCCCCGCGCCCACAGGCGGAGGGTGACTCCCCGGCCCATTCCGGCCCGGACGATACCTCCGGACCGCCCCGTGGCCGGGAACCGCCCCCCCTTTACGACGGCAAAGAACCCGGCGTCTATGTGCCGCCCGAGCTCGATCCCGGCGCGGCCGTGACCACTTGGCGTGAATACGCGCACGCTTTTCGCCGCCGGCGTGGTCCGGCCGGCCCGGTACCGCCGCCGCCGCCGGTTCGCGACCGCGCCACCGTGGAGCGGGGCGTCTCGCCGCTGGCCGGCGGCGGCGCGGCAGCCGAAGCCTTCCAACAGCTGTCCCGACACAGTGCGGCCTACGGCGGCATCGACGCCGCTCCGGATACGTCGGCAACGCCGGGGGCCGGGGCGGCCGCGCTCGAACCGGCGGCCGGCGACTTCGATGTCCTGTCGTTGTTGAATCTGCCCGGGGAGTTCATGGAGCCGGCGGCCGGCCAGCCGCCCCGGCGGCCCCGTGACAACGGCCATTTCTCCGGCCCGGGCGTTGCCGACGCCGAGGCGCATTACATATTGCCGACCGACTGGTACGATCAGGCCGGGGAACTGTCCCGCGACGATCCGATGGCGGCCCTGCTGGATTTGGCCGAACTTTTCCCCGAGCATCCGCCGGAAGCTGCCGCCGAAGCGGAAGCGGGCCCGACGGCCGCCCGGCCGCCGGGCCGGAAGCCCGAATTGACCCGTTCCATCGACCTTTTCACCGACATCGATCTGGAGGCGATTTGGCGGGAGCGTCACGCCGCCGGCAATGTCCCCCACCAGCCGCCTGCCGGCGGAGTCGAACCGGCGGTACCGGCGCCGGCGCCTCCCGCCGTTGCGCGCGGCGGTGCCGGCGGCGACACGCGTTCCCTGGACACCCGGTTTTTGGATCTTTTCGGCGATGTCGATTTGGACTCCCTTTGGGAGCGGAAAATCAGGGATCACGAGGAGCGGGGGGGCGAGGCGGGGCGGGGCGGGGACCTGGGAGACGCCGCCGCGACGATGATATTGCCGGCCGGGTTCGACAAGGATCTGACGACGATTTTGCCTGCGGAAAAACTGACCGGTCGCATCGGCGATCGGCGGGATCTGTCCGGAAAGGATCTCCGGGCGGATGGGGACGCGGATTTGCTGGCCGATTTGGCCGAGGCGGAGCGTAGGGAAATCGATGCCTTCAAGGAAATCGCCCGGGAGATTGACGCGGCGGAAGCCGTGGCGCTGTCGGAAGGGGGGGAGTCGGAAGGGGGCGACGAACTTCTGACCCTGGAGGACGGGGATCTCGAGGACTTGTTGCGGCCGCCGGGGGTGAAAGATGGTTACGGCGGCGAAGCCGGACGTTCCGAGCCGGGCGGAGGCGGGGCCGGGAAAAAGGGCGGGCGGGGCGGAAAGACCCGCACGCCGCTGGAGCCGGACGCTGAGGTTGCCGAAGAGGATTCCACCGACGTTTCCGACGAGGACAATTCGCCGGCGACCAGCGCCGGCGAGCGGATGCGCGCCCGGATGGAACGTTTGCGCCGTGAATACGAGGAGGATGGAAAACCTGGCGGCGGCAAGAAGCGGCCGGCCCGGCCGGAGGCGGGGGCCGGGGGCGATGCGGACGGCGATTACGATCCTTTCGAGGATGCGATGCCGGGTTCGGTCGGCCGCCGGGGCGGTTCCCCGACGGGTAGGAGGGGCCGGTCACCGGCAGGGGACGATGCGGATTCGTACCAGGACGACGCCGCTAATTTTGCCGAGGGCGGCGGGGATTACGGGGAGTTTGGTGAAGAGGGTGCCGGCCGGTCGGGTCAGGGTGTGACGGCGGAGGATTTGCTGAACGAAGGTTTCGAGGATCTTCCCGACGGCGACGTCGAGGTGCAGGCGCCGGTGATTGACGACAGCGATATCGAATCTGGCCGCCGGGGTCCGAAGCCGGGCACGGAAGAGATGCTGGCGATAGTCGATGCGCCGGAGGAATATGACGGCGAAGGCGAGGATGAGTCCGGGGGGGGCGGGGAGGCTGACGAGCTGGATGCGGAGTCGGCCGCGCGGCGTGGCGGTTCGCGTCAGGTCGGGGAAGCCGGGTCGAATGCGAAGGTTTCCGGCAAGTCTGGCGGCGGCGCCAAGGATTCCGACGACATCTTTTCCGGTTTGGAGGACATGGATTTTTCCGACGACATGGACGACGAGATGCGTTCCGCGTTAGTCGACGATGAAGTTGCGGAATTGAGTGGCGGGGACGGGGACGATGTGGGTTTGGACATGCAGATGGAGATGCCGGAGTTGCCGAAGACGGGTTTTCGGCTGGTTTTGTCGTATACTGGCAAATTTCTGCGTCAATGGTTGCCGCTGCGTTATTATGAGCGTTTTGATCGGATGGTGGGGTGGCGTGAGAACTGGTGGTTTTATTGTGATTTGTTGGCGGCGATAATTGCCAGTGCTAGTTTGGCGGTGATTATTTCGTATTATGTCTGGTACCGGGAGTGAGCGGGCGTTATAGAATAGTGGTAAAATAGCGGTAATAAAGCGGTTCAATAAAATCCAGCCGAATGGCTGGTTGCGGGGTTCCAAAGGGGGCGCAAACAGCCCCCTTGTAGAAACGCGGTCACAGTTTTTTAATGGATAACGAAGTTATCTCATTAAAAAATTTCCTCTACGGAGCAAAGCGTCAGCGTGCTCCAAACGAAGCGGTATCGGTGATCAAAAACGCGTCTGTATCGGTTACTATCTCGCGATCAAGTCGGCAGTAGGGAAGCGAGAATTAGTCCCTCCTCCCCTTTGCAAAGATCCGGATGCAACTTTGGGTGTTACCGTTTCTCGCTATTACGCCGTCTCTTGGCGCCCGCCTGAGCGGGCGCCGTGCGGTGAAGTAATCAAGAGCCGCGACATCACACCCCAGGTTGCATCCTCATTTTTCCAAAGGGGAGGAGGGAATTATTCTCGCTTCCCTATCGCCGACTGGACCGCGACATAGTAACCGATGCAGATGCGATTTCCTTATTGCCCCCCCTCCGTTTGGAGCTCGCGGACGCGTGTCGCCGTAGAGGAAATTTTTTAATGGGATAATTTCATTATCCATTAAAAAACTATAACCGCATTTCGACAAGGGGGCTGGTTGCGCCCCCTTTGGAACCCCGCAACCAGCCATTCGGCTGGATTTTATTGAACCGCTTTATTACCACTTTTATTAACCGCTATTGCGAACAATTATCACCGCACTCCAACTCCCCGCCAATAACCACCCGCAACGCCAAATCCCCCTCACTACCAACCCGCGCCCGCTCCGCCAACCGCAACGGCCACAACCACAAACAACCCTCCCCATCCGCCAAAACCCGGGCAAGCATACGTTTCCGCCGAGGAATTTTCCCATCCACCAAAAGATCCTGAATCTTGCGGCTGCCACTGCCACCCAACGGAACCATCCGCTCACCGGAACGCGGCGGACGCAAACACAAAGGAAAACGCAACGCCGCCAGCTTCAACCACTCCACCCCGGGACAAAGACAATCCTCCAGCGGCGGCCGGCCACGGCGGTATTCAGCCGAAATGACCAGGCCGTCATGCCGCACACGAAAAGGCGGTTCCGGCAGAATCACCTCCCCAGCCACCGGTAAAGGTGTTTCAGGTAAAGGTGTTTCATGAAACTCCGTCAACCGCACATCCGCAACATCGCCTGTCCCCCCCTGATTCGCAGCGTTGACGGCGCGGGGAGCCGCCCGAAAGAAAAACAATCCGTCATGCTCCTTCCTGACCCTGATTCCCCCGGGTAAACATTGCGTTCCCCCCAGCCGGCCGGTTTGCGCCAGTGCCAATATGCGCGCCAAAACCCCGCCGTCCGGCACGGTCCTTCCCGCCTCCTCTTCGTAAATCCGCCGTAAAGCGTGGCGCAGGACCTCGTCCGAAACGTCCCCGAACCCGACCCCGGAATCCCCCCCGGCCGCGCTTACAAAACAGCCGCCGTTCTCGCGGCGGCAATGCCCCCGTAACCAGGCGTCGGCCGCTTCCCCGGTCGACCTTTCCTCTTCCGCCCAACCCTCGGCCCGCGCCCTCAGCCGGCCGCCGAAACCGGGCAACCAATTTTCCAAAAGGGGCGCTAGGCGATGCCGAATCCGGTTCCGAAAAAATGCGTCGCTGGCATTCGAGGCGTCTTCACGCCAGGCAAGTTTTTTCTCCAGGGCGTAAGCCATGAGGTCGGCGCGTTCGACGCCGAGCAGCGGCCGCCCCAGCCGCAACCGCCGCTCCGGCGCGAGATTGATGACGGTGTACTCCCGCATGCCAGCGAGGCCGCGCCGGTGGGCGCCCCGGTGGAGACGCATGAGAATCGTCTCGACCTGATCCCCGGCGTGGTGCCCGGTAAGCAGCAAACCGTCCGATCCGGCGTATTCGGCAAAAAACCGCTGGCGGAGGAGGCGCCCCGCCTCCTCCAATCCCAGGCGCTGCACTTTGGCGAACCGGGCGACGTCCTGGTCGGCGGTTGCAAAGGGAACGCCCAGTTCGGTGGCGTATTCGCGGCAAAAGGCTTGATCCCCCCGGGCGGCTTCGCCACGGAGACCATGATTCAAATGCAGGGCTAGTAAACGGGGTTTGTTTTCGGCAGCGAGGGTTTTATGCCAGGCGGCAAGCAGATGCAACAGCACGACCGAATCGACCCCGCCGGAGAGGGCGGCCGCCAGAACCGGGGGGGAAGGCTGAATTTCACAAAGCCGCCGCATGGCGTTGTCGAAGGTTTGGCGGGGCATATTCAATTGCTCTGTTTTTAAATTTAGGATAATATGGTGTAGCTATAATTTACCACTGAAGTTTCGCATAGGTTCAGCAAAAAAAAGGGACGCTTATGGTTCTCGCCCAGCTTGAGGCGGTTTTGCGCCGGGTTCGAATTTGCTCCGGTTTGGCTGCACTGTTGATTCTGGCGCTCTTGGCATTCCGCCTGTACCGATCGGGGTTAAACCTCTCCGGCACCGTCGAGCTGGCGACCGCCGGCGTTTTGGCGCTGGTGTTTTTACTGCTCCTCCTGGTGTATTTTACCCTGCCACGCCGGCTGGCGGCGGAGGAACTGGTCGTTTTCCCCATGGTCGAGGAACGCCCGCCCCTTCCCAAGGCCGGCCCGGGCTGTCGGCAGGGCCACGAGCGAATCGGCGGCATCCTGGAATCGACCAACGCCATTCTGGCGTTGATGCGGAGCGCCTCCTCCAGCGCCCTGTCCGCCAACGGCATGATGCGTGACGCCAATAGCGTGGTGGGCGAGTCCAACGCCTCTTTGGGAAAATTGTGCCAGGCGATGAACGAAATCTCCGCCCAGGGCGGGGAAATCCGCAAAGTCATCCGGAATATCGACAATATCGCCTTCCAAACCAATCTGCTCGCCCTGAACGCCGCCGTGGAAGCGGCCCGGGCCGGGGAGGCCGGCAAGGGCTTCGCGGTGGTGGCGGACGAGGTCAGAAACCTGTCGCAGCGCGCCGCCGAGTCGGCCCGTAACACCAACACCTTGCTCGACGACACCATGACCCGTATCCAGGATGGGGCGAAATTGGTCGAACACACCGTCGCCGTCTTCGAGGAAGTCAAATCCCGCCGGGCCCAGGTCGCCGCCGCCCTCGCCGCCTCCGGCCAGGACAGCAGCCAGGCCTGCGAAATGTCCACCCGGCTGATTGACGACCTGAAGGACGCCATGAACACCATCAAGCTCAACGCCTGCCAGTATAATCCGGCGCAATAAAAAAAAAGACCTTCCCGGGGACAGGAAGGTCAAAGTAGGAAGCTTTGGTGCTGGGGGGCAGAGTTGAACTGCCGACACCGGCCTTTTCAGGGCCGTGCTCTACCAACTGAGCTACCCCAGCGGGGAAAAAATGAGTATACGGATTGGGTCCGCAAAGTCAATGAACTTTTTCGCGCTTCCGGGCATGGTGGAAAAAGAAACCGCCCCGCCGGCGCCGTGGCGCGGAGTCCCTCAATTTCCCTTGGGATTCGCGCCCCATTGATTGCCGCCGGGCTGGCTGTCCTGGACCGTGAATATGATGATGATGATTGGGCCCAGAAGGGGAATCAGGTTGAGGAGCGCCCACCAACCGCTTTTGCCGGTGTCGTGCAGCCGGCGGATCAACACCGCGATATACGGGATGAAGATGGCGATCCCCACCAGCAAAAGGAGCAAGGTACAAAGCGTGCTGCCGAAAACCGGCGTCAGCATGCCTAGCACCAATTGGGCGGCTAAACCCACGATCATGCTCGTCAAGTAGAAATACCAGTACTCCCGCCGCCGCGAACGGCCCTGGTAGTCCTGCCAGCGGGACAAGGCCATTTTGGTCCAATACAGCATTTCCTCCATGTTTTCTCCTGACGTTATCCTGAATTCCGCAAAATCTCGATTAAAGATATATCGGCAAAAAAACCTGTCGCACCGTGTCGAAAAGCCCCTGGTCGGTCAATCTCACTTCCGGCAGAACCGCCAGCGAGAACCAGGTCAGCATGTGCAGGGGCGCCTCGCCCCCCAGCCCCATTTCCCCAAGCGCCTTTTTCATCGCCGCCATTTCCCCGGCGACCTCCGTCGCCGGACGCTTCGACACCAGCCCCGCCACCGGCAGCGGCACCTCCGCCGCGACCTCCCCCCGACGTACCGCGACAAAGCCGCCGCCCAGCTGGACGATACGCTCGACCGCCGCCAGCATGTCCCCGGGGTTCATGCCGAAGACGAAGAGATTATGCGAATCGTGGGAGACCGTGCCCGCCACCGCCCCTTCGCGGAGCCCGGTGTTGTGAACCGGGACCAGGGCGAGATTGCCGCTGGCGTGATGCCGTTCCAGTACGGCCAGGGCGGCGAAACCGGGTTTGGCAGACAGGTCGGCGAAGCCGTCCCGAAGGGGGAAGGCGGTGGGCAGGAGTTTGGTGAGAAAGGGGTCGCCGGCCGGAAAGGTGAGGCAGTTCAGGGTGACCCGATCCGGTGGCGGATTTTGCCTGTCGGCCGGAACCGGGAAACGGAAGGAAGCGGCGCTGAGGCCCGGTTTGATCCGGACGGTGTTTTGTTTTTCGAAGGGAAGATCCGGAACCGGAACGGCGACTGTCATGCGCCCGTTTTCGGCGACGGGTTCGCCTTCGATAAACACCGCCTCGACCTGGAAATCCGTGAGATCGCGAAGGAGCACGATATCGGCCCGGCTCCCCGCCCGCAGGTTGCCCCGATCGCGGAGACCCAGGAACAACGCGGCGTTTCGGGTGGCCATTTGCAGGGCTTTCAGCGCCGGCACGCCGTGGCGGACGGCGGAACGGAGGGCGGCGTCGAGGTGGCCGATTTCCACCAGGTCGTGGGGTTCCCGGTCGTCGGTGCAGAGGGTCGCGTTCAGGGGATAATTCAGTCTGGCCAAGGCTTCGGCCTCGACCGGCACGTTTTTGGCGGTCGACCCGTAGCGGCATTCCAGGGTCATGCCGGAGCGTAATTTCAGGAGCGCGTCCTCGAGGGTGCGGCATTCGTGGTCGGACTCGCAGCCGGCGGCGAGGTAGGCCGAGAGTTCGCGGTCGGTCGGGTCGATGATGTGGCCCTGGATGATTTTGCCGCTCCGGCGGGCGGCGGCGAGGATGTCCTGCATGCGCCGGCTCTGGTGGATAACGCCGGGGTAGTCCATCACTTCGCCGAGGGATATGGTCTCCGGCATGGCGAGCATTTCCCGGATTTCCTCCGGTCCGAAAGTCGCGTAGTTCGTTTCCGCCCCGACTAGCGGCGGCACACAGGAGGGGGCGGCCAGGAGCACCCGCAGCTTGATGTCACGTGAAGCGTCGCGTAGATAGGCCATGCCGGCGGTGCCGAGCACATTGCAGAATTCATGCGGATCGGCGACGACGGTGGTGGTGCCGTGGGGAACGACGGCCTGGGCGAAATTGCCCGGGGTGAGCATGCTGCTTTCGATATGGACGTGCGAGTCGATGAAGCCGGGCAGGGCGAAGGCGTTCCGGCAATCGCGGTGGAGCTTGCCGACCAGGCCGGTGCCGCCCGGCGGGGTGACGTGGGCTATTCGCCCGCTTTTTATGCCGATTTGGGCGGGATAAATTTCTTCCGTATTCAGGTTGACGAACTGTAAATTTTCCAGCACCAGGTCGAAGGGTTCCGAACCCAGGGCGGCGGCGGCGAGGTGGTTCATGGGATGCCTCCCAAAAGCGGTCTTCGTGAATACCGGTTTCCGAATTTGAATTGTCCGATAATACACGAAGCGGAAGCGGAATGCCAGCCGAATCGATTGCTTGCGCCTTGGCCGGGAGACAAGGGAAGTCCCGGTTACGGTAACCGTAATAGGCGCATATTGCCATACACCGCTTTTCATCGCCAATATCCGGATTGACGCTTCCCGCCAGAAGCCTGGCGTCAGCCGGACACGAACGGCGCGTAGAGGTTTAAAAAATTTTTAAAAACTTCGAATCCGCCCCTTGACTCGGCGTTGTTTCGCGGTATGTTAAATAACGAGCTTTTGCAAAGTGACGACCGGCGGTTCAAGCGTCACCGGGCAAAACTTCAGTCAAGCAAATCCGTAGGTAAAACGTCGGGCCAGCCCTGTTTTTTGCAACTCACCGCTTCCTTCCCCCCCCCCTTTTTACGACAGAGGATACGCCATGCAAGATTCGAGACAAGTCGTTCTGGACTCCTTGAACCACCGCCAGCCGCAGAGAGTGCCGCTCGATTTCGGCAGCCACAACTGCTCTGGAATCCATTGCAGCGTCGTGAGCGGTCTTCGGGATCACTTCGGCCTGGAAAAACGGCTGGTAAAGGTCCACGAACCCTACCAAATGCTGGGGCTGGTCGAAGACGACCTCGCCGACGCCATGGGTGTCGACGCCGGCATCTGCCACCCCCTCGCCAATATGTTCGGCGTACCCATCGACTTCAAATGGAAGGAATGGAAAACCCTCTGGGGACAAACCGTCCTCATCCCCGAGAAAATGCTTATCGACATCAACGATAAAGGCGAAGCCCTCACCTACCCCCAAGGCGACCGTTCCGTCCCGCCCAGCGCCCGCATGCCCGCCAGCGGCTATTTCTTCGACGCCATCATCCGCCAGGGCGAGTTCGACGAGGACGACCCTGCGGTCGCCGACAATACGGAAGAGTTCCAGCCCCTGTCCGACGCCGAACTTAAAGGTCTGGCCGAGCACGCCAAGGAAGCCCGCAGCCACGGCCGCGCCGTGGTCGCCGGCCTGCCCGGCACCTCCTACGGCGACATCGCCATGGTTCCCGGAATGTTCCTGAAACACCCCAAAGGCATCCGCGACATCGCCGAATGGTACATGTCCGTCGCCGCGCGCCAGGATTTTGTCCACGAAGTCTTCACCAAGCAAACCGACGTCGCCTTGGCGAACATGGAGAAGATCCTGAAGACCGTCGGCCCCGACGCCTACGACGTGGTTTTTGTTTGCGGCACCGACTTCGGCACGCAAATCAGCACCTTCTGTTCCAAGGACACTTTCCTGGAAGTTTACCAGCCCTATTACAAAAAGATCAACGCCTGGATTCACAAAAACACCCCCTGGAAGACCTTGAAACACAGTTGCGGCGCCATCGAACCGTTTATCGACTCGATTATCGACTCCGGCTTCGACATCCTGAATCCGGTGCAATGCTCCGCCACCGGCATGGACCCGGCCCACCTCAAGAAAGTTTACGGCGACCGCCTGGTGTTCTGGGGCGGCGGTGTCGACACCCAGAAGACCCTCCCCTTCGGCACGCCGGAGGAGGTGAAGAAGCAGGTCCTCGAACGCCTGCGTATATTCTCTCCCAACGGCGGTTTCATCATGAACGCCATCCACAACGTTCAGGCGCGGACCCCGGTGGCGAACATGGTGGCGCTCCTCGAGGCGGTGAAGGAGTTTAATGGGGGAAAGTGAGGATTATTACGGATTCATCAAGACTACGCAAAAAACTCCGCCGCATGACATGCATATTGCTCGCCAACGTAAAGGTAATTTGTTAGGGAGGAAGCCATGAGCAAAAAGGAAACGGTTAATCCGGATCATGTCGGTGGTTCTTTTGACGATTTCCTCAAAGAGGAAGGGATGTATGAAGACTGCACTGCTTACGCGGTAAAACAGGTCATGGCGTGGCAAATTGCCGAGGAAATGAAAAAGCAAAAGTTGACCAAGGCGAAAATGGCCAAGCGTATGGAAATCACCCGTTCCGACCTAGTGCCCCATAAAGCCTAAATCTTCGGATAGCTTTCCGTTTTCGTGCCCTTGGGCTGCGTTGGAGCTTCTTGACAATATGTTCAATATTGCCTGCGAAGCTCCGCCTTGCCCAAGGGCACGAAAACGAAAATTTATCC
>JAVBRG010000188.1:0-2940 GCA_031548195.1 Planctomycetota bacterium
GCGGCTGTTGTAAACACCAATGTGATAATACGGAAGGTGCACGCGGCCCGCGCGCGACAAACGAATGACGACAGACACCTATTTTCTCCTTTTCTTCTTGTCCTTCTTCCTGTCCTTCTTTTTCTGTTGGGCTTTCGAACCAGCCTTCTTCGAACCGAACAGCGACCTGCCGGTCGCCAATGACGATAGCGCACCGGGGCTGAGCGCCTCCAAGGCCTGTTGCCCGGCGCCGCCGAACAATCCCAGCCGGCCCATACGACCGGTAATCTTACGCATTTCCCCGAACTGCTTCAACAAATCCCCGACTTCGCGGACCGTTTTTCCGCAGCCCCTGGCGATGCGGATTCTCCGCTTCGCGTCGATGAGGTCCGGGTTCGCCCGCTCGTGCTTGGTCATCGACTGAATTATCGACTCGATTTTCTTGAACTGGCTTTCGTCGATGTCGATGTTCTTCAACTGCGAACCCAGGCCCGGGATCATGCCGATAATGTCTTTAAGCGACCCCATCTTGCGAATCGACGCCAGCTGGGCCAGGAAATCGTCCAGGTTGAACTGGTTCGCCGCCAGCTTCTCCTGGAGCGCCTTCGCCTCCTTCTCGTCGATGACCGCCTGTGCCCGCTCGACCAGGCTGACCACGTCCCCCATCCCGAGGATGCGGCTGGCCATGCGGTCGGGATGGAATTCCTCCAGGGCGTCCAGCTTTTCGCCGGTGGCGATGAATTTAATCGGCACCCCGGTCGACTCGCGGAGGGACAAGGCGGCGCCGCCGCGGGCGTCCGAGTCCATCTTGGTCATGACCGCGCCGGTGAGGGGCAAGCGGCGCTTGAATTCGTCAGCCGTGTCGACGGCCGACTGGCCGATCATCGCGTCGCAGACAAAAAGGATTTCCTGGGGCTTGACGCTTTCGCGAATCGCGTCCAGCTCGTCCATCAGGTCCTTGTCCACGTGCAGCCGGCCGGCGGTGTCGAGAATAATCACGTTCGCCTTGTGGAGTTCCGCCGCGGCGAGGGATTTCCGGCAAATCGACACCGGGTTCTCACCCGCCTGGGTGAAGACCGGCACGCCAATCTGCTCCCCCAAAACCTTCAATTGTTCGATGGCTGCCGGACGCTGCACGTCAGCCGCCACCAATAGGGGCTTACGACCCTCCGCCTTCCATTTCCGGGCAATCTTCCCGGCGGTCGTGGTCTTGCCCGAGCCCTGGAGGCCGCAAAGCATCACCACGGTCGGGCCTATGTCAGTCCAGGCTATCCCGGCCGTTTCGCCACCCAGCAGCTTCACCAGTTCGTCATACACCACCTTGACGAACTGCTGCCCGGGGTCGATCCCCGGTATGACTTCCATGCCCAGGGCCAAGGTCTTCACCCGGTCGACAAAGGAATTCGCGACCCGATTGTTGACGTCGGCTTCCAGCAGGGCGAGGCGCACTTCCTTCATCGCCTCGGAAACGTTTTCCTCGCTCAGCTTGGCTTTGCCGAGAACGGTGCGGAAAACTTTATTCAGGCTGTCGGTTATCGATTCGAACATTTTCTATTTCGTTTCTATTTTCACCATCCCGTTTCACGCCTTCGACACTTCCGCCGTCAGAAAAAAGATCGTCTCCACATCCAGCATGTCCGCGTCCTCGATACGCGAGATAAAAGCGATAAATTCGTCCCGCAAGCGCCGCACCGCGTTATCCTTGATCATGCTCCGCCACTTGAGGGCGCGGCCTTCGCGCTCGGCCAAAACGTAATAGCCGTCGATGCCGGCGGCGTCACGCTGCACCAGGCAGAGAATTCGGGCCGGGCCGCGGCCAGGTACTTCCAAGGTAATGATTTTATGGGTTCCCTTGAGATTTCCCACCGGGTTCATCGCGCACTCCTGTCGTCGGTATTGGCAAAAACAGAAGGCTATACTATAACGCGATGCGTTTTTACCGCCAAGGTTTTTCTTGAAGAACGGCCGCAAATCCCCTCATTTCGGCGCCTTCCCCTTCACCACCCGCTCGACCCCGGCGTAATCCCTCACCACCCCGACCGCACGGAAACCGTATTTTATCAATAATTCCCCGACCCACGCCGCCTGTCCCGCCCCCACTTCCAAAAACAGCCAGCCCTCCTCCGCCAAATACTCCGGCGCGTCCGGTACAATCCGGCGGTAACAGTCCAGGCCGTCCTTCCCTCCGTACAGCGCCAGCGGCGGATCGTAACGCGCCACCTCCGGCCAAATCCCCGGATCCCCCTGCACCAAATACGGGGGATTCGCCAAAATCGCCTCAAACCTCTCCCCAGGCTTGCAGCCCCCCAGCCAATCGCCCTGCCGGAAGGAAATCCGATCCAGGACCTTCGCCGCCGCCGCATTCTTCTTCGCAAGGGCCAAAGCCCGCGGCGAGGCGTCCACCGCCACCAGGGTCGCACTGGGCAATTTCGCCGCCAGGGCAATCGCGATGCAGCCGCTGCCGGTTCCCAAATCCAGGGCCCGCACCAGGGGCGCGTCCAATCTGACCGGGTATTTCCGCTCCGCCGGCTCACGAATCCGCTCCGCCGGCCGCGCCTCAACCGTATTACCCGGTTTCGCCGCCGGAGTGATTTCACCGTCCCGCTCCAGGTCCGCCTCGTCCTCGACATCCTCGGCGTAACTGTCCAGGAGCCGGTCCAAAGCCGCCCGTTCCCCCGGGTCGTCCTCGGCCACCGGTTGCAGCCGTTCCCGGCAGTCTTCCGCCGCCATCTCTTCGGAGGTCTTCTCCGGCGGCTTTTTCTTGGGAAGAAACGCCTCCAAAGCCGCCTCCACCAAAAGCTCCGTCTCCGGCCGGGGGGACAAAACCTCCGGCCCCACCGCGAAACGCATGCCCATGAAGTCGCGCCGCCCGCGACAGCGGCGTACCGGCGACCGGGCGGCCCGACGCCGGCTCCAATCGCGCTAAGCCGCCCCCGGCGTCGGGGTGCCAGACTTCTCGAC
>JAVBRG010000159.1:0-14864 GCA_031548195.1 Planctomycetota bacterium
GCCCTGTTGCGGGGAGCCCTGGCGGCAAACCTCCTTGCCGGCGCACAAATCCACCTCTACGATCCGCTGCCGGCCCGCCGGGAAATTTTCCGGAATCTCGGCTGCCAAACCGTCGACCGCACCGACGCCCTGCCGAACGCCGATGTCCTCCTCCTCGCCACCAAACCGCAGACCCTGGCCGAGGCGGTCCAGGCGCTGCCGCCCGGCCGGGCGCCTTTGGTCATCAGTATCGCCGCCGGTATCGGCACCGCCGCCCTGGCGGGAATGTTTCCGGAAAACACCCGCATCATCCGGGTCATGCCGAACACGCCGCTCCTGGTTGGAGCCGGAATGTCCGCCCTGGCGAAAGGCGCCGCCGCCGATGCCGCCGATCTGGCCCTGGCCGGGGAACTCTTCGCCGCTGGAGGCCGGGCGGTGGTTGTCCCCGAAGACCTCATGGATGCGGTGACAGCCCTGTCGGGGAGCGGCCCCGCCTACCTGTTCCGCTTTGCGGAAGCGCTGATTGAAGGGGGAAAGGCAATCGGCCTGCCGGAGGATTTGGCCCGGACCTTGACCATCAACACCCTTTTAGGCGCCGCGAAAATGCTCTTGGAAAACCCCGATGCCCTGCTCCTGCGGGAACGGGTGACCAGCCCCGGCGGGACCACGGCGGCGGCGCTCGCCGTCCTGAACGAGGGCGGCTTCATGGAATTGACGGCGCGGGCGCTGGCGGCGGCGCGGGAGCGGGGACAGGAATTGGGACGGCGCTGATGGGCTATTCCGAGGACGTTTCCATCGAAGCCTGGCAGAACGGCGCCGCCTTTCACGTCAAGGCCCACGCCGGCGCCAAGCGGGAAGGTTTGGCGGGTATTCACGACGGCATGCTGCGGCTGGAGGTGACGGCGGCGCCGGAGAAGGGCAAGGCGAACAAGGCGCTGCTTAAGCTTTTGGCAAAACTCCTGGGGGTTCCGCCTGCCGGGATTGAACTATTGTCCGGCGACACCAATGCGAGGAAACGCTTCGGCGTGCGGGGCGTTTCTCCGGACAAACTCCGAAACATCATGCGGGCGTGGCAGTAACGACCCTCATCCGCGCCGCGCGTATTCATCCTCCAAATCCGTCTGCTCCCTCTCGATTCTCGTCAATTCCGCTTGAAGTACCCGCATCTTGTTCCCGTCCCGCGTCACCCCGGGATCGGCAAAGGCGGCGTGAATCTCCGCCAGACGCTCTTCGTTCGCGATGATCCGCGCCTCGATTTTACCGGTGCGCCAGCCCGCGTAGGCGCCGCCGGAAAACTCTGCATTGGCCCCACCGCCGTTTCGCACCGGCGCCGGCCGGGTTTTCTCCCGCGCTTCGGACTTCGCCCCTTCACGCTCGCGTAGCCAAAGGTCCCGCGCCGCTTCGGCCTCGGCGAAACCTCCCCGCGTCACCCGCCAAACCCCCTCTTCCAGCCACAGTACCCGGTCCGCCACTTCATCCAAAAAATAGCGGTCGTGGCTGATCGTCAGGACCGTCCCGGGATAGGCCGACAAGGCCAGGGTCACCGCTTCCGCGCTCTGGATGTCCAGGTGGTTTGTCGGTTCGTCGAGCAGGAGGACGTTATGCCCTTCCAGGAGAAGCCGGGTCAACATGAGGCGCTTCTTCTCGCCGCCGGACAGCACCCGCACCGGCTTAAAGGCGTCGTCGCCGGAAAACAGCATCGCGCCCAGTTTGTCCCGCCGGTCCTGGTCGTCCGACCCCAGGTTCGCGTCCTGTAAATATTGTAGAGGCGTCCGGTTCTCGTCGGGGAAAACTTCATGCTGGCCCAGGACCCCGCTCTCCGCCGTCGGTCCCCATTTAAAAGCTCCGGCGAGGGGCGGCATGATTCCCAGAATGGTGCGGAACAGGCTGGTTTTCCCCGCCCCGTTCGGCCCGACCACGCCGAGAATTTCCCCCGGCGCCAATTCCAGATTGAGACCGGCAAACAATTCCCGCCCGGGGAAGCCGACCGACAAATCCTCCGCCGTCATAACGAAATCGCCCAGCCGCCGGTTGACCTTGAGGTCCAGGGCGGCCAGCCGCGCCTGCTGCCGGGGCTCCGCGACCAATTCCACTTTGGCGAGGCGCTTCATTCGCGACTGCGCCTGGCGGGAACGGGTCCCGGCCCGCCAGCGATTGATGAACGTTTCTTCGCGGCGCATGAACTCGCGCTGCTCCATGAACTCTTTCCACTGCAAGGCGCGCCGCTCTTCCCTAAGCCGCCGGGACTGACTGTAATTGCCGGGATAACGCAGCAGGGTCGCGTCCTCCAGTTCCCAGGTCTCCCGCGTCACTTGGTCGAGGAAACGCCGGTCGTGGGACACCACCACGGCGGCGGCGGTGCTTGAACGCAGAAAGCGTTCCAGAAAGGCGATCCCCGACAAATCCAGGTGATTGGTCGGCTCGTCGAGCAGCCACAAATCCGGCTCGCTCAGAAGAATTCGCGCCAAAGCCACCCGGCAACGTTCGCCGCCGGACAGGGTCGCCATCGCTTGATCGAACTGGTCCAGCCCCAAACCCAAACCGGCGAGAAGCGTTTCCGAACGCCGCGTCACCCCTTCACCGCCGCCAGCCTCGCGCCGGGTCTCCAGGTCGGACAAACGCTTCAGGGCCGCGGTCAATTCGCTTCCGGACAGATTCGCCAGTTCGCCCCGGATCGCGTCAATCGCCGCGTCCAGCTCCTTCCACGAACGCACCGCCTCGGCCATGACGCTCCGGGGGGTCGAGCCGTCCGGAAAAACCGGCGACTGTTCCAGCCGGGCGATTTGCATTCCACGCCGGCGGGACAGGGTTCCGTCCGAGTCCTCGCTTCCTTCCAGGACCCGAAAAAGCGTCGTCTTGCCGCAGCCATTGGGGCCGATTAGCCCAATGCGGCCGCCGGCAGGAATGATGAAGGACACGTCGTGAAAACAGACGTGTCCGCCATAACTTTTTGCGAGATTGTCGGCGGCGAGCAGGGTCATGGCTTGCCGCCTCCGCGGGGTTTGCCGGCGGGAGGTTTGCCGAAGCGGGGTTTGCCGCCGGCCGCTTTGCGGTCGAATGGTTTGCCGCCGGAGGGTTTGCCTCCGGAGGGCTTACGGTCATACGGCCGGTCGCCGGATGGTTTGCGGGCGAAAGGTTTGTCGCCTGCCGTTTTGTGATCATAGGATCTGGCGCCAGGCGGTTTACGGTCGAACGGTTTGTCTCCGGCAGGCTTGCGATTGAACGGCCGGTCGCCATACGTTTTGTCGCCCGCCGGTTTCCGATCATACGGCCGATCGCCCGAAGGCTGGCGGCTGAACGGTCTGTCACCGGCAGGCTTGCGATCATACGGTCTGTCGCCGGCAGGTTTGCGATTGAACGGCCGGTCGCCATGCGGTTTGTCACCCGCCGGTTTCCGGTCATACGGGCGGTCTCCCGCCGCTTTGCGATCATACGGCCGGGCGTCTTTACGGAAATCCCGCCGCGCATTGCCGCGCGGCTGATGGTCGGATTCCCGGTTGCCCATCCGTGAATCGCCGGCTCGGGGACGGAACTCGCGTTTCGGCGGCTCCGGTTTTTCCTCGGGCGCAATCAGGTAATGCTGATGCAAACGCTCCGCATCGGTTCGCGCCACAAATATCGGCCTGCCTTCCGCGTCCTTTTTGGCGTAGAACATCGCTGTCGCCAGCGTCCCCGGGGTCGGTATGAAACACTGCACCTGCTGGGGCTTCCAGCCGCGCCGCTTCAGCCAGGCCGCCAGTTCCGCCATCTCGGCGTCGCCGCAACCGGGGAAGGCGCTGAGGAGATAGGGAATGACAAACTGTTCCTTGCCGGCCTCGGCGGAAAGTTTGTCGAATTTGCGGAGGAATGTTTCCCAGAGCCGCAAGGGCGGTTTACGCATCAGGCGGAGGACTTTTTCGGAAATGTGTTCGGGAGCGATTTTCAATTGGCCGCCGGTGAATTCGCCGACCAATGCCGCCATATACGCGTCGGATTCGAGGGCCAAATCGTGCCTGACCCCGCTCGCGACCCGCACGTGCCCGACCCCCGGCAACGCCGCCGCCTTGCGGAGCAGCCCCGCCACCGCTTCCTGGGGCGCCTGGAAGAACCGGCAACGCTTGGGGAAAAGGCAGCTCGGGCGCTGGCATTTCTCCCGCTCGCCCGTGCATTCCGCCTGCCACATGTTTGCGGTCGGCCCCCCGATGTCCGACACCGATCCCTTCCACTCCGGGTCGTCGGTCAGCCGCGCCACATCGTCCAGTAGCGACTTTTCGCTCCGCGATTGAATCGTCCGGCCCTGGTGCAATGCCAGTGAACAAAAGGAACAGCCGCCGGCGCAGCCCCGGTGCGAAGTGACGCTGTCCGCGATCATCGCCACGGCCGGGATCGGCTCCTGGTAAGCCGGGTGGGCGCGACGCCGGAAGGGCAAGCAATAAACCGCGTCCATTTCCGCCGTCGTCAAAGGTGCCGGCGGCGGCTCGAACACCACCACCCTGCCGCCGGAACGCTGCACCAGGCACGGCCCCCCCTGAAGCATCTGCCGCTCGAAGGCCAGGGTCGCCTTGATGAGTAATTCCGCGTCGGCCAATATCGCCTCGTGCGAAGGCAATTCCTCCGCGTCGGCCGGAACCGCCTCCGGATGGACCGCGTAGGCCAAACCGGGGAGGCGCGCCGCCGTCAGGGCCTCGGACGCCTTCTGTCGCGGGGACAGTTCGGACAGGAGCTTCGCCACCGCCAGGATGGATTTTTCCGCCATGCCGTACAGGACCGCGTCCGCCTTGCTGTCGAGCACGATGGAACGGCGTAACGCGTCCGACCAAAAGTCGTAATGCGTCGCCCGGCGCAGGGACGCCTCGATGCCGCCCGCGACCACCGGCAAACCGGGGAAGGCGGAGCGGACCAGCCCGGTGTAGACGATCACCGCCCGGTTCGGACGCAGCCCCGTCGCGCCGCCGGGGGAATAGGCGTCGTCGCCGCGCTTCTTCCGGAAAGCGGTGTAATGGGCAAGGAGGGAGTCCAGGGCCCCGGCGGTGACGCCCGCAAACAGGCGGGGGCGGCCCATACGCTGGACGTCGTCGGAATTCTCCCAGCGCGGCTGGCTGACGAGACCGGTGCGGAAACCGTTCGCGACCAGCCAGCGGCCCAGCAGGCTGGCGCCGAAGGAATGATGGTCGACGTAGGCGTCGCCGGAGACGAGCAGGACGTCGAGTTCGTCCCAGCCCAGGGCGTTCATGGCTTCGCGGGTGGTGGGGAGAAAGTCGGGTTGATTGAGGATTGGATTAGACAAGATAAATTTACCAGTATGCTATGCGAGGGACGAATTTTCGGAATGCGAATTTTAACCGGACTTTTGCAACATCACCATTCAAACCGCCGAATGGCGGTTAAATCGACACTTTGCAAAAATCCCGGTTCATCAATGTCACGACAGCGGCGGTACAACTCACGGGTGATTCCCATCGGCGAGTTCCAGGACCGCCCGGGCAATCTCCTCCCCGGATTCCGGCCGCGCCGTCCGCCGCATCTCTTCCGCCATGATTTTGCGGCGCTTTTCATCCTTCCACAACGACACCACCAGCGGGGCGAACGTTTCGGTCTGCGCCGTCGTTTCCTCGTAGGACAAAGCCGCGCCGGAACCGGCCAGGGACAAGGCGTTCAGGCGCTGGTGATTGTCCATCGCCGAAGGGAGCGGCACCAGAATCGCCGGCAGGCCCGCCGCCGCGAACTCGGCCAGGCTGATCGCCCCCGAACGCGCCACCACCAGGCGGGAGCGGCGGTACAATTCCTCCATGTTATTGTAGAAGCCGTAAACTTCGGCACTGACCCCGGTCGATTTGTAAAAACTGCGGATCTCCGCCTCGTGGGCCGGACCCGCGACGTGAATCAGCCGGCAACCGGTCTCGCCGACGATGCGCCGCGCCGCCTCGGCGACGATTTCGTTCAGCCGCTTCGCCCCCTGACTGCCGCCCATGACCAGGAGGGCGTCGCCGTCGCAGGGCGGTTCGGAGCAGAGTTCGAGGAAGGGCTTGCGTAACGGCGAGCCGCTGGCCTGGAAGGTGGCGGGCGAGGAGAGGAAATAATTACGCGCCTCCTCGAACTGGGAATGAATCTGTTTGGCCCAGCCCGAAAGCAGCCGGTTCACCCGGCCGGGGACGGTGTTCTGTTCCAGAATTACCAGGGGTATGTTCATGGCCCGGGCCAGAAGCCCGGGAGCCGCCGCCGCGAAGCCCCCCAGGGCCACCACCACGTCCGGGCGGTCCCGGCGGAATATGCGGTAGACCTGGTACAAGGCCCAGAGGAAACGGGGCAGGTTCGCAGGCTTCCGCCAGTTCAGGGGCGATCCCCGGCCGGCGGCGAGCAGCTCCAGGTGGTAGCCCGAACCCCAGAGGAGCTCCCGGTCCAGGCCGTCGTTGGTGCCAAGGAAACCGATACGGATTTCCGGGCGTAATTTCAATAATTCGTCCGCAAGCGCCATGCCGGGGCAGATGTGCCCGCCGGTGCCCCCCCCGGCCAGCCAAATCCGCATGCGGCGCTTGTCGCCGGCGGAATCCCCGGCCGCCGCGGGCGCGGCGGGCTTCCCCGGCCGGGACGCCGCGGGGGACCGGTCATTTGCCGGCGAAGGCTTCGGGTCGGGCTTCCTTGAATCCGGACTTGAACGCCGGTTGCGGGCTGTATTTTTCCTTGACATTTTTCACCGTTGAATTGTAAACCACTCCGCCCCTGGTTATGGAAACCATTATCCCAATCATCGAATAAAACACCACCAAACCCGATCCGCCGAAGCTCACGAAAGGTAGGGAAATCCCCTTCGGCGGCAAGAGGCCGGTCACGACCCCCATGTTGAACAGGGCCTGCCCGCCAATCAGGGCGGTGAAACCGAAAGCCAGCAGCGAGCCGAAGCGGTCGGGCGCGTTCCTGGCGATGGCCATGCCTTGCCAGACAAGTATACAAAACAGCCCCACCAGCGACAAGGCCCCAATCAACCCGCACTCCTGACCCACCATCGCGAAGATGAAATCGGTGTGCGCCTCGGGGAGGTAATCCAATTTCGCCGGGCCCTGCCCCAGCCCCACGCCCCACAGTCCGCCGGAGCCGATCGCCACCTCCGAGGCATTCGTGTGGTACGCCTGCCCCGACGCCCAGGCGTCGACGCGGCGGCTGATGTACTCCAGCTTGTTCAGGCCGTACCAGGCGGCGGCGGGCACGGCCGGGGCGGCCAGCAGAATGAACTGCCAGATGCGCACCCCGCCGGCGATCATGAGGACGCCGAGGGAGGTGGCGAGAAGCGAGGCGGTGCCGAAATCCGGTTCCAGGACGATGAGTCCGATGGCGAAGCCGGCGGCTGAACAGAGGGGGACGACATCGTGGAAAAAGCGCGGCTTTCCTTCGGGTATGCGGGAGAGGAAGGCGGAGAAGACGATTATCATGCCGATTTTCGCCAGTTCCGAGGGTTGGACATTGAAGCCGCCGAAACGGAACCAGCGGTTGGCGCCGTTCACCCTGGTTCCCAGGGGGGTGATGACCAGCAGGAGCAGGGTGTAGCAGGCCAGGAGAATCGGCAAGCGGAGCCGCATCCAGAAGCGGTGCGGGATATGGGAAATCGCGAACATCCCGACAACCGCCACGCCCAGCCAGGACAGCTGGTTCCAGGCATAGGCCATTTCCCAGCCGCCGCCGCGGGCGGCGCGGAAGGCGCTGGCGGAATAAATCATGATGATGCCGAAGCCGGTAAGGGAAATGACAATCATCAGGAGGCGGGAACGTTGCCAGGCCAGGGTTTTGGCCAGATCGGTCGGGGTCAATTCTAAGGCCATGCGGCGCTTCCTTCCGGCTTGGTCTTCATGGGGCGTCAGTGCATTTTCAAAAGTCCCAGGGATATTATCGACAGGATCACCCCGACAATCCACAGTCTTACCACCACGTGGTTTTCTTTCCAGCCGCCGTATTCGAGGTGGTGGTGGAACGGGGCGATTTTGAAAATTCGCTTCCCCCACAGGCGGAAGGACGCCACCTGCATAATCACTGACAAGGCCTCCCACACGAAAATCCCGCCGGCGACGACCAGGGTCAATTCCTGTTTGGTGACAATGGCCAGATAGGCCAGGGCCGCCCCCAGGGCGAGGCTGCCGGTGTCGCCCATGAACACCATGGCCGGATTCGCGTTGAACCAGAGGAAGCCCAGAAGCCCCCCGAACAGGGCCGCCCCGTAGACCAGCAGTTCGCCGGCCCCGGGAACCATGGGTATGCGGAAGAAGGCGCAGAGCATGGCGTTTCCGGCGATGTAGGCGAGGAGAGAGAAGGTGCCGGCGACCATGATGGTGCAGCCGGTGGCGAGGCCGTCCAGGCCGTCCGTGAGGTTGACCGCGTTCGAGCAGGCGAGAATTATCAGGGCGGCGAAAATCCAGTAGGCGGCGCCGAGATCCGGGCCGACGTTCGACCATTTGCTGAAGGGGATGACCAGGCGGGTGGGCGGGACGACGTTTTTCTCGGTGGTGGCGGCCTCGATTTCCTGCTCCCGGTCGCCGGCGGGCGGGGCGGTCATGCGATACCAGCCCTGGGAACTGCCCCACGCGAGAAGCAGGACGGTGATGCCGGCGAGGATGACCTGCCCGGCGAATTTTTGCCGTTTAATCAGGCCCTTCTTCCCCCAGCCCCTGAGCTTCCAGTAGTCATCCATGAAACCCAGGAGGGCGAAGGAGAGGAGCACGAACTGGCCAATCCAGACCAGGGGATTGCGGGGATCGCAGCAGAGGAAAACGGCCAGCGCCACCGAGGCGACCAGGAAGAGTCCGCCCATGGTGGGGGTGCCTTTTTTGCCGTTGTGGAGTTCCTCGAGTTTGGCGGCGTCGGGTTTGGAGACGTCCTCGGTGGCGCGGCGCGCCGACATGCGGCGGATGAACAGTGGACCCAGGACCAGGGCGGCCAGAAAGGCCAGGACGGAGGCGACGGCGGCGCGGACGGTTATGCTTTCAAAAAGGCGCAGGGGGCCGAAGAAGTCGCCGGCGAGGGAGAGGTAACGGAGCAAGGAGGTCTCCAGAAGGTGGGGAAAAATACCTCAAAAACCGAATTCCTAATTGCTGGGCGGAAACCAGTCAAGGAGCTGATTGACGATCCGTTCCAGCATCATGCCGCGCGACCCCTTGACCAGGATTTGATCCCCGGGCTTCAAGAAGTTGCGCAGTTCCATCCACAGGGCCTCGATGGAGGGGAAATGCCGGACGACGATCCGCGCGTTCACCTGTGCCGATTCCGCCATGGCCGCCGATTCGGGGCCGACGGCGAAGAGGGCGTCGATGTCCATCATCCCCACCGCCAGCCCGAGATCGCGGTGCCAGTGGCGGGAATCGGCGCCGAGCTCCAACATGTCCCCGAAGACGACGATTTTCCGGCCCCGGGGCAGCTGGTCGAGGACCTCCAGGGCGGCGAGCATCGAGTTCGGATTGGCGTTGTAGGAGTCGTTGATTACCGTGAGGCGGGAAGGGGTGCGGGTGGCCTGGAGGCGCCCGGAGACCGGTTTGGCCCGGTAGACGGCGCGGGCCGACTCGGGGAGATCGATACCCAGATGCCGGGCCGCAAGCATGGCGGCGAGACAGTTCCCGATGTTGTGGCGTCCCAAAAGGGGCAGGAGGACACGGGTGTTTTCGACGGTGAATTCGCTGCCGGCCGCGGTTACGACGATATCCCTGGCGACCAGATCCGCCTGGCAGTCGGGGCGGGAGGAGAAGGTGGCGAGGCGGTGGACGACGCCGCGGCGGAGGATTTCGGCGTTGGGATCGTCGGCGGGGTAAATCGCCAGGCCGTCCGGCGGGAGCCAACCGAAGATGTCGGATTTTTCCTTGGCGACGGACTGGCTGTTGCCGAAGCCTTCCAGGTGGCTTTCGCCGGTGGAGGTGACGATGCCGATGGTCGGCACGCAGATTTCCCGCAGTTTGGCGATTTCGCCGGGGTGGCTGGTGCCCATTTCCATGACGGCCACGCCGGCGTCGTCGGGCTGCCCCATCATGGACAACGGCAAGCCGATGAAGTTGTTCCAGTTCCGTTTGGAAGAGCGGACCTTCCAGCGGGAGTGGAGAATCAGGGAGAGGAGTTCGCGGGTGGTGGTCTTGCCGTTCGAGCCGGTGATGGCGACCCACGGTATCAACGGCGGGTGCCAGCGGTAGCCGTTGGCGATGCGGCCGAGGGCGTCGAGGGTGTCGTCGACCAGGATCAGGGGGAGGCGGCCGGAGTCCTGGGTTTTCTTTTCGACCACGGCGGCGATGGCGCCGGAGGAGGCGGCGAAGCGGAGGAAGCGGTGGCCGTCGGTGTTCAGGCCGTCGATGGCGACGAAGAGTTCGCCGTCCTGGATGGTGCGGGTGTCGGTGGAGACGCCGCGGACGATCAGGTCGGCGGCATCGGCGGGTTCGATTTTACCGCCGCACCAGCCGGCGATTTCTCCAAGGGTGACGTTCATGGTTCGTCCTCTTCTGCCTCGTGGGCTTTGGGCTTGTTTCGTAACAGGCCCTTGATGCGTCTTATATGGCGTGGAACGCTTCCCGGACCAGTTCGCGATCGTCCAGGTGGTGTTTTTCGGTACCGATTATCTGGTAATTTTCGTGACCCTTGCCGGCGACGAGAATCGTGTCCCGGGGACCGGCGAGCGCCACCGCGCGGCGGACGGCGGCGGGACGATCCCGTTCGCGGATTACGGCCCGGGGATTGGCGAAGCCGGCCATGATGGCGTTGAGGATGGCGTCGGGGTCTTCGGTCCGGGGGTTGTCGGAGGTGACGATGATGGTGTCGGAGAAGGCTTCGGCGGCCTTGGCCATGAGCGGGCGTTTACCGGGATCCCGGTCGCCGCCGCAGCCGAAAACGGTGATGAGTTTTCCCTGGACCAGGGGACGCAGGACGGACAGGACCGAGCGGAGGGCGTCGTCGGTGTGGGCGTAGTCGACAAAGGCGGTGACGCCGGTGACGGACTCGAGCCTCTCCAGGCGGCCGGGGACGCCGGGGAAGGAGGCGAGGGCTTTGGCGACGGTGTGGGATCCGAGGCCGAGGTGGAGGGCGAGGAGAACGGCGCCGAGGCAATTTTCCACGTTGTGCCGCCCGACCAGCGGGGTGTGGAAATCCAGCTCCAGATTGGGTCCTTGCAGGTGGAAGGACTGGCCGCGGAGGTCCGAGGCGGTGATGCTGGCGGTGACGAGAACGGCGGGTGCGCCGGTGCCGGCGGCGGCGACACCGGCGGGGTTTGCGGCGGGATTGACGGCGGGGTTTGGCTTGGCCGTTTTATCCCCAATGCCGGCGGCTTCCGTAATCGGCGCCTCCGCGCCGACGGGCCCGGCGTTCACCGGTTCGGCGTCCACCGGTTCCGCATTGACCGGTTCCGCATTGACCGTTTCCGAGCTTTCCGTTTCCGGGTTGCTCGCGGCGGCCTGGACGGCTTGGTCGAGCAGGACATAACCGACGCGTTTGGCTTTACAGCCTTCCGCCATGCGGGTGGCGGCCGGGTCGCGATAATTGAAGACGGCGACGGCGTCCGGGGGCAGGGCGAGGAAGAGGCGGCGTTTGGCTTCCAGGTAGGCGGACATGTCGCCGTGGTAGTCCAGGTGGTCGCGGGTCAGGTTGGTGAAGACGGCGCCTTTGAAGCGGTGGGGGTGGACGCGGTCCTGGTCGAGGGCGTGGCTGGAGACTTCGACGACCGCCGCCCGGCAGCCGAAGTCGCGCATTTCGGCGAGGGAGCGGGTGAAGCGCACGGCGTCGGGGGTGGTGAGGGGCGCGGGTTCGAGTTTGTTCCCGAGGTCGTATTCGATGGTGCCGAGCATGCCGCAGCGTTGTCCGGCGGAGTTCAGGAGATGGCGGAGGAGATAGGCGGTGGTGGTTTTGCCGTTGGTGCCGGTGACGCCCAGGAGTTGCAGTTGGTGCGAGGGTTGTTCGTAGAAGATGTCTGCCGCGAGGCCGAGGGCGAGGCGGGCGTCGGGGGCGATGAGGCAGGGGATGTCAGGCGGCAGGGTGGGGATAAAGGAGGCGATGACGGCGGTGGCGCCGTTTTTGATGGCGTCGTTGATATAGGCGGCGCCGTCGAGTTTCGTGCCGGGCAGGGCGGCGAAAAGGAAGCCGGGTTTGACTTCGCGGGAGTCGGAGGTGAGGCCGATGAGTCCGGGGTCGCCGTGTCCGAGGATTTCGGTGTCGGGTATTCTGGCGGCCAGTTCGCGCAGGTGCATGTGGCTCCTTCCGTGGCCGGCTGTCGTCTCGGCCTTCCATTTCCGCTTAGCGAGATCGGGTCCAGCTCCAAGCTGGTTGCCGGGGGTTCAGGGGGGGCGCAACCAGCCCCCCTATGAAACGCGGTTGATCAAAAAGTCGAATAGCGGTTGCGGTTAAGCGGTTATGAAACGCGGTTATGGGCCGCGTTACAATAGGAACAATTCAACAACCGGTAAAAACGTATGGAAACTCGTTACGCGGCCCTTCCTTTCAGAGCAAACAGCGCCGATGGCGCGCCTTTGCGTCCGGGCGGCCACGGAGCTTTCGCATTCAGGGCGGGCGGCCCCATACGCGACGAATTTGGAAGGGGGGCCTGGGGGGCTTGCCCCCCAGAATGGTGAAAAACAAGGAATGCCCGCCTACCCCAACGCCTCCTCGTCGTAAACCATCTCCTCCATCCAGCGGGGGTCGATCTCCTCTTCGAGGCGGTTCTCGTCGTCCTCGTCCCCGATCGTGTAAATGATCGGCACCGGCGCCGGTTCGAAAATTTGCTTGGGCATTATGTCCGCGGTAATCGGCGTCCCGTCCGCCGTCGGCACCCCCCAATAGCCCATCAAACGCCGGGCAATCGCCGCGCCGGGGGGGCTCGCCGCCTCGCCGCCGTATTTCCCGGTCTCGCGAATCGACACGCAAATCACCGCCCGGGGCTTGTTCCACGGCGCCAACGCCACAAAGTTCGTCGTGTGCCGGGTCTTCGAATATCCCGCCTTCGGATTGGCCTTCTTCTCCTCCTTGTTCGCGATCATCTCCGCCGTGCCCGTTTTGCCGCCCAGCTGGTACTCGGGGATGTTCGCCCGGCGGCCGGTGCCGTCCGTCACGACTTTACGCAAAACCCGGCGGATGTCCGCCGCCGTCTTTTCGGACACCACCCGCCGCCGCCAGGCCGGCTGGGTCTCGAGGAGCAGCCCCCCGGTCGCATCGTAAATCCGCTTCACCAAATTGGGCTTCGGCAACATCCCCCCGTTCGCCAATGCGCTATAGGCCGTCGCCATCTGCAAGGTCGTCACGTTCACCTCGTAACCCATCGGCACCGACCCCATCGTCCACTCCGACCAGCGCCGCTGACTCGTCACCTTGCCCGACTCCTCGCCGGGCAAACCCAGACCCGTCTTCTCGCCAAAACCCCAGCGGAGCACGTATTCCCGCATCTTTTCGGGACCCAGACGCAAACCAATCCGCACCATCGCCGGATTCGAACTCTTCGTCAAAGCCATCTCCAAACTCATGCGGTCGTAGGGATGAATGTCCTTGATCTTCCGCCGGCCGTTGTTCATGGTGAAAGTGTTGCAGTCAATCTCCTCCTCCAGATTCGCCAGCTTCTCCTCCAGGGCCGCGGCAACCATCAGCGGCTTGAAGGTCGACCCCGGCTCCTGGGTGGCGATGACCGCATCGTTCCGGCGCGAGCGCGGGTCGATTTTGGTCTTGCCGTCCTCCTCCATGCGGGGATGATTCGGGTCGAAAGTCGGATAGTTCGCAATCGCCAGGATGTCCCCGGTATTCGGGTCCATCACCACCGCGTGGGCGTTCACGTGCGGGAACTCCTGCTTGTACTTGTCCACCGCCCCCTGAAGCTCTTCCTGGACTATTGCCTGCACCACCGAGTCAATCGTCAATTCCACCGTCATGCCATTTGGGGAACGCTTGTCGACGGCCAAGGTGGACAACGCCCGGGAACGGGCGTCCCGCGCCACCAGACGCCGAATGGTCTGACCCCTCAGGAGCGGGTCGCAGGTCTTCTCCACCCCTTCGAGGCCGTCGCCGTCGATGTTTCCAAAACCGAGCACGTGCGAGGCCAATTGTCCCTGGGGATACTTCCGGTCGTACTCCGGCGGAAACATCACCCCGGCGAACCGGCCCTCGGCGTCAAGCGCGACCTTCCGCCAGCCCTCGGCGTATTCGTGGAACTTCCTTTCATTTTCCTTGTCCCGCGCCACCTTGCGGTTGCCGGCCAATTTCAGCCAGCGCCGGCGGTTTTTCCAGGCGTCCGACGCCTGTTTCCGGGCCACTTCCATCGCGCCGGCCAGCACCTTGTGCTCCGCGTCCGTGATCCGGCGTTTGACCCAGACGAACCGGTAGGGAACCTTCACCTCCGGATCGGCGTTTTTCGGAGTGTGCCGGGCCGCCAGGCCCTTCTCGACTTTCTGCACCTCCGCCGGCGTCAACTGGAGAATCTCCGTCAGGGTTTTCAGCAGTTTCTCGGGGCGGGAACCCTCCTTCTCCAAAAGCACCTTGGGGTCCAGGGCGCACGCCCGGGCCGGCACCGACACCGCCAGGGGAACGCCACGGGAATCGATTATGGAACCCCGGCGGTCCCGCTCGACCGTCGACTTGTAGAGGGTGTTCACTACCTCCTGCGCCCGTTCGTGATATTCGACAATCTGCAGCTGCGCCAGCCGCGCCCCGACCGCCATGAAGGCGAAAGTGATGAGAATGGAGAACAGCCAGGAACCGCGCGCGCGCGGCTCCCGGCGGGACGTTCCCTTCCCTACTTTCGCTCCAGCCGCCATGCGTGCGCCCTTGTTTCGTAACAAGCCCTTACAGCCCGGTAACAAAGTCCATTGCCGCCGCTTTCGGCTGGTAGGTCCGAAATACTTCGGCCAAAAAAAACGCCAATATGCCCATATTTGCTAATTTTTTTGGCCTCGTCTTTCGAACCTACCAGCCGAAAT
>JAVBRG010000133.1:0-11482 GCA_031548195.1 Planctomycetota bacterium
GCCCCCTTTGGAACCCCGCAACCAGCCATTCGGCTGGATTTTATTGAACCACTTTTTAACTGCCTTTTTACCGCCCTTTCAACCACCCCCTACCGCCTTCCCATCACCCCCTCAAATAAAACGCAACCTGGTCCTCTTCAAATAACGCTCCCGCAAAACCCCCGCAATCCTCCGCACCACATTCCTCCGAATCTCCAAATCCTCCGGCAAACTCGGATCCTGATGCGCCTCGTTAATCCGCGTCCCCACCAAAAACTCAATGTCGTCCGAATCCAAAAGCAAATCAATCAGCCGATCCGCCGCATCACCACTCCCCGCCCCACCACCCCTCTCCAAACGCTTCGCCGTCATGGTCAAGGTAAGCACCCCCTCCGTCACCAAATCCGCACCAGACATACGCGAACACGGCGGCAATACCGACCCCGCCCGCGGCGCCTCGACCTCAAGACCGGCACCCCATTCACGAGCCAAAAGATTCGCCGTCGTCCCCCCGCACACCGCTTTTCGCCCGGGGAAAAGATCCAGGATCGCCGCACACTCGCCGTCCCGATCCGCATCGTAGGGAGGACCCGTAAACACCATGAGCCGCCGCGGCGTCCGGAAATACCAGACCACGCAACTGGTGTCGTCGTTCGGCTGAAAATTCGGCTCCAAACCCATCGCCTCCTCCACCACCGACCGCGCCAATTCCCGGCTGGACATCTCGCCGTCAAGACGCACCTGCGCCGTCAAAAAATCCGCCAAACCCTCCCGCCGCCAACCGAGAGGGTAGGAACCGGTCCCAATCCCCGACTGGGTCACACCGTCCGAACACACCACCAAACGGTCGCCGGCATGGAGTTCAGTCTCGGAAATCCGCAACTGCCGGCTGGGGAAAAGGCGGCTCGTCAACACCCGGGCCGGCACCTCTTCGGTTTGATCGCCCCGCAGCAGAATGAAATCCGGATTCCCCTCCTCGACCACCCGGATAGCCCCCTCGGAATCGCAGTCGACAATGGAAAAAGTGGCGTAGGAAATTTTCCGCACCTGGCAAACCGGCAGGGATTCCATCATCACTTCGCAGCTGCGCAAAAGCTCCGTCCCCGCCGCCACGAACCTGAGCGCCATGTGGGCGGTCATGCAGGCGAGAATGTTCGCCTTGACCCCGCTCCCCAAGCCGTCCGACAAAACCGAAATCAGCCGCCCCTCGTTTTCGAAACGCTTCGAAACGTAGGCGTCGCCGCAGACGTTCTGGTTCCACTTGCGGGCGGCGTAATGCTCGACGTCGATGAAAAGTTCGTCGGTAATCACGGCTTCGCCCCCTCGCCCTTGTCGCCGTCCTCATCACCGGCGAACCCCTCGGCGATGGAACTGAGGAGAATCTCCGTGTCCGCCATGTGTTCCCCCAATCGGCAGGCGATCTCCTGGACGGTGGCGATATTCCGATTGATGACCTCGCGGGCGCGGCGGGCGATTTGGTCGCGGCGCATTTCGTTCTGGGTGACGTCGTCGACGATGGCGCCGACAG
The DNA here is from genome assembly GCA_031548195.1 of Planctomycetota bacterium. Lineage (GTDB taxonomy): Bacteria > Planctomycetota > SZUA-567 > SZUA-567 > SZUA-567 > JAJBSZ01. Next base: position 1,508 of record JAVBRG010000133.1, read on the forward strand.
TCTTGTATTCCTCGATGACGAAGATTTCGATGGCGAGGAGCCGGTCGCCGATTTTCAGGCGCTCCCGCTTGATGTCCTTGCCGTTCCTCAAAGCCGCGCGGAGGAATTTCCCCAAGGGAAGCAGGTCCTCGACCGGCAGGCCGGCGAGGCCGGGATTGGCGTCGAAACGGTCCGGCATGGCGCCCCCGGCCAGGACGGCGAAGGGCCGGTTCGATTCGATAATCCGCAGATCGCCCCCGACAATGACCACGCCGGAAGGCATACAGCGGAGCAGGGCGTTTGCCTTCCGCTGGGCGATGGAACGCATGTAGCTCGCGCACATCGAGGTCTCGGCGTCGCCGGAAAGGAGGGCGCGGGCGAAAGTCCGGCAGGTGTCGTAGCCGCAGGCGCCGCAGTTCAATTCGTCGTCGGAACCGGTTTTCCCGACCCGGGCCAGGGCGTCCTTGAGGGAAGCCTCGCTCCATTCCGCCTTGGCGGCCGGGGTCGGCTGGTAGGCCATTTCCAAACGCAGGCCCGGCCGGGGGCCGTCCGGGCCGATTTTCGCGTATTCCCGCACCGCCACGATGCCGTCAATCGGCGAGGGGTCGCTGGTGGCGGCGGGACCGTTCACGCAACCGCCCCGGCAGGCCAGACCCTCGAGAAAAAATGGGGGATTGGGCTGCGAGTCCTTCAATTCGCTGAGGGCGAAGAACAGCCGCTTCAGACCGGAAATCGATTGCATCCGCACGCCCCCGGGACAACCGTAATGCCGGAGCGTCTCCAGCATTCCCCCTTCCAACGGATAAAGCCCGCCTTCGCCGGCGGCCTTCGGGACAAAGACGTCGTCGCCCCGTGGGGTGAAGAGGTTCGGCCTCACCCTCTCGTCCGCCAGCCAGCCGTCGAGCTCGGCGAAGGTGAGGGAAAGGTCCATGAGTTCGGGATGCTCGTCCGCTTCCGTCTTTTTGGCGGCACAGGGTCCGATGAAAACGACGCCGATGTCCGGGCCGAAATGTTCCCGGAGCATCCGGCAGTGGGTGAGGGCCGGCGAGGCGAGGCGGGTGAGATTGCCGATTAGCCCGGGCACGTGCTTCCGGACCAGGTTCACCAGCGCGGGACAGGCGGTGGATATGAACAGCCCCGACTCGGCGCAGCCGATTTCCCCGGCCAGACTGGCCGACACCTCCTGGGCCCCGAGGGCGGTCTCGCTGACGCCGGCGAAGCCGAGACGGCGGAGGGCCGCCACGATTTGCCCCGGGCTCCAATCCGGATGCACGGCGACCCAGCTTGGGGCCAGGCTGGCGTAGACCCGTTTCCCCGAGCGGATGAGAAAGCGGGCCCGGCCGACGTCGTTACGCAAAACTTTCGCCCCGGACGGGCAAATCCGCACGCAGCGCCCGCAGGCGACGCAGCGGTCGGCGACGACGCGGGCCCGCTCGTTTTCGACGCGAATCGCCTTGACGGGACACTCGCGCACGCATTTGTAACAATCCTGGCAGACGGTTTCCTGGGTGTAAACGGGGAATAGGCGTTCCATCATTCGCCTCCCTTGCACGTTTCGGCGGCGATGAGTTTGGCGAGGATGTCCATGACCGTTTCGCTGTCGAGGCCCTGGTGGAGCGTGTCGTTAATCTTGATGTTCGGCCCGGCGCCGCAGCGGTTTTCGCAGCGTAGGCCGGAGATGCGGACCAGGTCCCGCCAGCCGTTCCGGGCAAGGCGTTTCTCCACATTTTCGAGCAGGAGTTTATTGCCCCGGGCGAAACAGGAACTGCCGAGGCAGATGGCGAGGCGAATGGGTTGCGGTTCGGGCATGACGGACTCCGGTTAAACGTCGAATCTGGAATTTGGCAAACGCCGTTCAATCTGCCGCGCGGCGATTTGCCAAAAACAAAAAACCTGGATATTCCTGCAAAACGATTGTACAAAGTGGCGATTGCGGTTCAACCGCCACTTGATAAATCTTGAATCGAAATGCGAGGGGCGGAGAAGTTTCCCTTCTCCACCCCTCATCGGAATCGTGATGGTACGTGGCAAGGGCTGGTCATGAAACAAGCCCGTACCCTCACTGCCGCGTTTCCTCCGCGCCGCCCATCCGCAAGCCGGTTGCCGGGTCGAAGAAATGGATCGGCCCCTCGGTCAGGGATATGCGCACCGTTTCGTCATAATCCAAACGAACCCGGTCGCGGAAAAGCCCCATCGCCTCCTGCCCCGCCACCTCGAGGACGCTGTAGGTCTCCGATCCCGTCGGCTCCACCGCCTTGACCCGGGCGGGAATCCCCTCCCCGCCACGAACCAGCACGACATGTTCCGGCCGCTTGCCGACCAGGACGCTACGCCCTTCCGCCACCCCATCCGGAGCAGGCAAGCCGGCGGGCGAGCCGTCGGCCAGGAAGAGGCGGTCGCCTTGCCGCGTCGCCTTGAGCACGTTCATGGCGGGAGAGCCTATGAACTGGGCGACAAACATGTTGACCGGCCGGTCATACAGTTCCATGGGGTCGCCAAGCTGTTCGATGCGGCCGGCCTGCATCACCACAATCCGGTCCGCCATGGTCATGGCCTCGACCTGGTCGTGGGTGACATAAACCATGGTGGTGCCGAGACGCTTGTGCAGGGCCTTGATTTCACCCCGCATGGCGACGCGAAGTTTGGCGTCGAGGTTCGACAAGGGTTCGTCGAACAGAAACACCTTCGGTTTCCTGACAATCGAACGGCCCATGGCCACCCGCTGGCGCTGCCCGCCCGAGAGCTGGCGGGGGTAACGCTCCAGAAGGGGGGCGAGGCCGAGAATCTCCGCCGCTTCCGCCACCCGGACCCTTTTCTCCTCCGCCGGGGCTTTGGCGAGGGTGAGGGAAAAAGCCATGTTCTCCGCCACCGTCATGTGGGGGTAAAGGGCGTAGTTCTGGAAGACCATGGAGATGTCCCGCTCCTTCGGCGGTTTCTTGTTCACCACCGTGCCGTCGATGGCTATTTCGCCGGCGGTGATGTCCTCGAGGCCGGCGATCATCCTTAACAGGGTCGATTTGCCGCAACCCGACGGACCCACCAGCACCACAAACTCGCCGTCCGCCACATCCACCGAGACGCCATGCAGAATCGTCGCGTCGCCGAATTTCTTCTGAACGTTTCTAATCGATACCGAAGCCACCTTATTCCCTCCGTTCCGCGACCCGCATGCCACGGGCTTGGCCGTAATTCCAGTTTTTTAATTGGGCAAGCCGGGCGAATTCACGCCGGCGACACCTTCACCACATCGGCGGACAAGGCGCCTTCCCGCACCAGCAGCGCAATGCCCCCGTCAGCGAACGCTCCGGGGGAATCGTCCCGCGCTTCCACGGTCACCCCCGCCGCCTCGGCCCGGATGCCGGCGCCGGCGACCCGCACCGCGAGGGGAATTTCCTTCTCGAAGGCGAAGGGGAAATCGGCCGCGGCCAGGACCAGTTTTTCACCGTCCCGAACCCGGACGATTTCCAGGCGGCCCGCGCGGGTCAGGTGAATGCCGTAATAGCGGCACAGACCCTGGAACCGCACCGCCACGCCGCCGTAGTCGCCAAGATGCACGGTGACCGCCGTCTTCAGGGTGTAGTCGGTCCATTCCCGGGTGCCGTGACTGACCAGGCCCACGCCGTAATCCTGCGATATGCGGAAGCTGGGAGGGAAGCGTTTCGAGAAAATGTCGGCGGCATTCACCCAGGCCATGCGCCAGAAGTCGCACTCGCCGCCGCCCTCGGGCCGGCTCAGGGTGACCTCCGGCGCGCCGGACCAGCCCAGGCTGTCCACCAGCACCCGGCCGTCCGCCCGGCGGCCGGCGGCCCGGAGGACCACGCCGACTTCGGCGATGGGTTGACCGCCAAGATCGGGGATGCGCCACTCCAGGGTTTTTTCTTCGCCCGGTCCGAGGGGGATTCCGGGGCTGTCCAGGGCCTGCAATTTGTCCGTCCGGTCGTAGACCAGGAGGCGGAGGCACGCCGACAACGCGCCGTGATTGCCCGCCGGCGCGACCAGTTTGGCAGAGAGCATCTGGCCGGGGTAAAGCAAAGGCGTCGCCATCAGGTCGTAGGTGCGCATGTTCAGGACTTCCGGCGGCGAGAAGGTCGGGGTGGTCGCGGCTGCGTGCTGGCCGGGGCCGAGGGCCTGATAGTCGATGGCCAGGGCGCGGCCGCCGGCGTGGGGGGCATTCTCGACCCGGGTGTGGGGATTGGCGGCGAAGTCGGGCCGCTGGCGGAAGCCCTGGACGCTCCCCGGCAGGGAAAAATGAAACCGGGCGCCCCCCTTTGGGCGCGGCAGGGGTTCCTGTCCGGCGAGTTTTCTCCCCAGGTCGGCGAGGTAGTGGGCGGTATGCACGGCGTCGGTGATGGAACTGCCGCCGTCGGCCGATGAAAGCAGCATATGGTCGGCGAGTGGGCCGCGCCAATCGGGTCCGGCGTCGAGGCCGTCGAGGCCGAGCATGATGCCGGCGAGGCAGCCGACGTTTCCGGCGTTGCAGTCGGTGTCCCAGCCGGAGGTGTTGATAATCATTTGCGACTTCTGGAAGTCGTCGGGGGCGTAGAGAATGGCCATGAGCATGATGGCGTGATTGGGGACGACGTGGCAATTGCCGGGATATTTGTCGTAGCCGTAGTGGTCTTCGATAAGCTGTCGGGTTTTCAGCCAGTCGGCGTTTTCCCGGCGCCAGCGGCGGACGTCGGCGGCCAAGCGGGCTATGCCGCAGTCCTTGGGGATGAAGGACAGGCCGACGTCGAGGAGGCGGTCGATGTCCCGGGTGCGGAAGGCTTCGGCTTCCATGGCGGCCCACAGGACGGCGGCGTGCACCGCCTCGCCGTCGTGGCTGACTTTGCCGGCCTGTTCCGCCAGGCGGGCGGCAAGCTCCGGCCGGCAGGGGGAGACGAGGGCCCAGGCGTCGATAAAAATCTGCGCCCCGATCTGTTCCGCCACCGTCCTGCCGTTGGTGGCGATGGAGCCGGAGTCGGGGGCGGGGAGGCCCTTGTGGAGATTAAGCCAGGCGGTGTGTTCGGTCGAATTGCCGTTACCGCCCCACCACAGGATGGAGCGTTCCTTCACGATATAATTCAGCCAGGCCTTGCCTATGTCTTCGGCCGTGAGGTCGGGGGAGACGCCGTAGTCCTCCAGCGCCCGCACGAAGGTGAAGGTGCCGGCGACGTCGTCGTCCGTGACCACCAGGGGCTGGTTCAGGCGTTCGTGGACATAGTATTCGATGGGACCGAGTTCCGCCATTATCCGCTGGTGGGTCCAGCCCTCGAAGGGACGGCCGAGATAGACGCCGATGAGTTTGCCGAGGACGCCGGCATAGACGCGTTCGAGATAATCGTCGGGTAGTCGCACATTTTTCTCCAGTGGGTTTAGGGCTGGCGGGAATAATTTGGCATTGTCAAAAAAATTTTGGACAAGCCCCTACCCCTTCACCGATCCGCCGGCCATGCCTTCGATGAACCGCCGCTGCAGGGCGATGAACAGCACCACGACCGGAAGGACGACCAGCAGCGCCGCCGCCATGATTTCGCCCCAGTCGGTGGTGTATTGGCCGCTCAGCAGATAAAAGGCGACGATGGCGGTGACGTCTTCGGCGCCCTGCAAAAAGGTCGAGGCGATGAGGAATTCGTTCCAGGAATAGAGGCCGATGATCAGGGCCACGGTCAGGATGCCCGGGGAGACGATGGGCAGCATCACCCGCCGGAAGACCTGCCAGGAGGTGGCGCCGTCGATGAGGGCGGCCTCCTCCAATTCCTTCGGCACGGCGAGGAAATAGGTCCTTAACAACATCACCGCGAAGGGGGAGTAGATGGCGGTGTAAATGAAGGCGACGGCGAAGACGTTGTTGATCAGGCCCAGCTTGGCGTAACCGAAATAGAGCGGGAAAAGAAACAGCTGGATGGGGGCGGTGGTCGTGGCCAGGAGGTAGAAGGTGAGGAGCTTCCAGGTCTTGATTTTCCGCCGCGCCAGCACGTAGGCGGTAAGGGAGGAGGTTGAACAAACCAGGACAATCGTCGTGAAGGCGAGGAGGGCCGAGTTCAGCATGGTGTTCCCGAAGCGGGCCTCCCGCCAGGCGTTGCTGAAATTTTCCCAGCGGTAGATGTCCGGGAATGCCAGCGGATTCTGCACAATCTGCGCCGACGGCTTCAGGGAGTTCAGGACCAGGAGGGCGATGGGAAAGAGGGTGACCAGCAGGGCCAGGGACAGGGCGGCGTAGGCGACGAGGCGGGTCGCCCGGCTCTCGATGACGTTCATTCTTGAAACTCCTTGGCTTGCATTTTAATGTACACTGCCGTCGCGGCGAGGCCGAAGACGCTGATGACCACCGCCACCGCCGCGGCTTTGCCGACCGCCAGATCGTAGAAGGCGCTACGGTAGGCGAGGGTCGAGAGGACTTCGCTGGAAAAAGCCGGCCCGCCCTGGGTCAGGATGTAGACGAAGTCGAAAACCAGGAACGACCAGATGACGGTCATGATCATCATCAGGGTGATGGTGGGGCGGATGCCGGGCAGGAGGACGTGGCGCATCAATTGCCAGAAGGAGGCCCCTTCGATGCGGGCCGCCTCAATCTGTTCCTGCGGCACCTGCCGGAGGGCGGCAAAGAAGATTACGCAGAGAAAACCCCACCAGTGCCAGAGGTCGACGGTGGCGATGCCGTAGAGGGCGGTCGAGGGCTGGGTGAGGGGATCGATGGTGGGGAAGCCCATGCGCTGGAGCATGCCGTTGATGCCGGAGACGGGGCTGAAAATCATCAGCTGCCAGACCCGCGCCAGGATGGCGGTGGCGATGACGATGGGCAGGAAATAGACGACCTGGAAAAACATGCTGCCCCGCCGCACCACCAGCAGGAGCGTGGCGGCCAGAAGCCCGATGGCAATCGGGATGGTGAGGAAGATGAGGGTCCAGACGATATTGTTTCCCAGGGCGGTCCAGAAGACGCGGTCGTTCCACAGGGCGATGAAATTGCGGGCTCCCACGAAGCGGGGCGTTCCCACGCCGTCCCAGCGGTAGAAGGCGAGGGCCAGGGTGAGGAGAGCCGGGATCAGGATGATGCAGGCGTTGATTAGCAGGGTGGGAAGGGCGTAGAGGCGGTGCATGGGGGTCTCCGGGGGGTTCTTCCCCTTCGAGCGGCGCTTGAAGGGTGAGGGCGAAATGGCGGCTGCGGCACAACCGCCATTCCGCTTTATACCGATGGCGGAATGAAATGCTGAAATTCTTTTCACCACAGCGGCACAGAGAGCACAGCGGTTCACAGAAGCGCATCCCAACTCTATTATGTCAAACCGCATCCTGTTACCCTGCATACCACCCCACACGTCATTCCGGCGCCATAAACATTGCCGGAATGACGTGTGGGATTAGGTCCGGCGTGGCAGGACCAAAAGTTATGTTTACACAAACTTGAGATGCGACCCTGTTAACCTCCGTGTCCTCTGTGCCTCTGTGGTGAAAAAGGATTTTCACCGTTGGGTTCCGCACCCAGTATATTGACGTAGCCGCAAGCTTAGCGTTTCGGAATCGCCGGCACCTTGCCGTCTTCCAGTTCCTCCTGGAATTGTTCGTTCAACTGTTCGAGGTACTCCTCGACGCTGACCCGCTTCAGCCACACCTCTTCCATGCCGGTAACCAGATAGTTGTTGGTGGCGGGGGGGAGGAAGGTCCAGGTGGTGTAGCCGTATTCGCCCTGATCCACCGATTCGGCCAAGGTCTTCATCGCCGAAATGTAGAGGGGGAGGGCGTTCTTCGCATTTACCTTGGAGAGATCCGCAAGGGGAATGTTCCATTCGCCGGGCCAGAGGGTGTTCATCGTTTCGTACACCCGGTCGGTGAAGATGAAATCCATCGCCGCCACCGCGCCTTCAGGATTCTTCGACTTGGCGGCCACGGAGAAGGTGCTGCCGACGCCCAGGGGGTAAATGGGATCCTTGCCGACCTCCACCGCGGTGGGGAAGCCGACAAAGCCGCACTCGGCGTTATTACCGGGGAAATAGGTGGTGACGCGCTGGAACTGCCAGGTCCCCGACGGCATCATGCCGGCCTTGCCTTCGGCCATGAGGGCGAAGGACTGTTCGTCGGTGAGGGAGAAGTAGTTCTGGCCGAAATAGCCCTTTTGCCACCAGTCGTTCAGTTTGCCGATGGCTTTCACGAAAGGCTCGGCGGTCCAGGGAATCTGGTTGGTCAGGGCCTTGTAGACATTCTCGGGGCCGGCGATGGAATTGAGGACGATGGAGACGTAATGTTCGTTGGCGGGACGCCAGTTGGCGTTGCCGGCGGAGAAGGGGACGATGCCCATGGCGAGCATCTTGTCGGCCAGGTCCTCGATTTCGGCAATGCTGGTAGGGGCTTTCCAGCCGTTCTTGTCGAACAGGGTCTTGTTGTAGAACAGGCCTAGCGTTTCATAGGTTTTCGGCAAGGCGTAGAGCTTGCCGTCATATTTGCCCATCTCCAAAAAGACCTGGAGAATGCGGTCGTTCCAGCCCAATTTACCCGCGTAGCCGTCCAGCGGCAGCAGTTGCCCCGCCTTCGCCATGGGGGCGAGGTAGCTGGGGCCGGAGGTGTAGACAATGTCCGGGCCGGTGCCCGACAACATCGCCACCCGCACCTGCTTGTCGAAGTCGGCGCCGCGATAGTCGACGGTCAGCTTGTACTGGGGGTTCGCCTGGTCGAAGGGGTCGACGATGCCTTCCTTGATGAAGCCCTGCTGCTGCGGATTGGCGGCTTCGTACCACCAGGTCACGTTCTTCTCGCCCGCCCGGGCGGCGGTGCCCAGGAACACGAGCAAGGCGGCGGCCAGAAACAGTTTTCTCATCCTTTTCTCCTTCTTCGATAGTGCCAGCAAAGTGTCTATGACGAACCCCGTTCGATAAACCGGTACGGCATCTCGTGCGTCGTTCCCGGTCCCGTGCGCATGCCGTTCAAGCGTTCAAGCAGGATCTCGACCGCCTTCCCGCCCATGCCGTCCTGGTACTGGGCGACGGTGGTGAGGGCCGGGGTCACCAGCCGGGCGGCCAGAATGTCGTCGAAGCCGACCACCGCCATGTCCCCCGGGACGGCGACGCTGCGTTCCCGCAAGGCCAGCATGACACCGATGGCCATGAGGTCATTGGCGGCAAAGACGGCGGTAGGACGGCGGCGGCCGGCGAGAAGCCGCTCCGCCGCCCGCAAACCGCCTTCCTCGTTGAAGGCCCCCTCCACCAACACGGACGGCTTCAGGCCCGCCGCGGCCATGGTCGCGGCATAGCCTTCCACCCGCACCGGCTGCGGCCCGCCCGTGCCGGCCACCATGGCGATACGCCGGTGGCCCTTGGCGAGCAGGTAACGCGTGACGTGCTCCGAAGCCTGGCGGCTGTCGACAAAAATGTCGTCCACCGCCAGCGGTCCGCCCCTCTTCCGGGCGGATTCGATGCGGACCACCCCGACCCCGGCGGCCAGAAGCTCCGAGAAGTCGCCGGCCCTGAGGGAAAAGAACACCCCGACCACGCCGTCGACCCGGCCCTGCCGCGCCCAGTCGAGGAAATGCCGTTCGCTCTCCGGCGCGCCGTCGGTGTTGACCGTGATGACATCGTAGCCGCGCTTGGCCGCCGCCCCCTGCACGCCCCGGATCAAACCCGGATAGAAGGGATTGGTGATGTCGGGGACGATGCAGGCGATGGTCATGGTCCGGCGGGTCTTCAGGGCCTGGGCGAAACGGTTCGGGCGGTAACCCAGATCCCGGGCGGCGGCGCGGATGCGCTCCACCGTTTCCGGCGGAATGGACTGATCGCCGACCCCGTTGACAATCATCGACACCATGGCCTGCGAGACGCCGGCCCGCTTCGCCACATCCTTCTGAGTCGGTCGGTGGGGCGTCACGGTAGTCCTTGTTTGCGGCTAGTGCCCCATAAAGCCTAAATCTTCGGATAAATTTTCGTTTTCGTGCCCTTGGGCAAGGCGGAGCTTCGCAGGCAATATTGAACATATTGTCAAGAAGCTCCAACGCAGCCCAAGGGCACGAAAACGGAAAGCTATCCG
>JAVBRG010000053.1:0-3505 GCA_031548195.1 Planctomycetota bacterium
ACCCCCGCCGTCAGCACCTCGCCTTCAATCAACGCCGGGAAGAAAAAGCTGCACTCCTCCTGCCGGTCCGCCACGCTCACCAAAATTCCCCGCGCCTTGGCGTCCAATCCGACCCGCCGGTTCACCTCCCGGTTGTCCGCCGCCGCGATGGCTAAGGTCGCGCCGTCCAAATCCTCCGGCTGGTACTCGCGCTTGATCCATTCGATCGTCCCGCCGTTGCCAACCAAACCATCGTCCCTGCTCTTTTCTGCATTCCGTGCCAGCTTTTCCATTTCCGCGCCGATCTCCGGCGCCACCACCCGCACCATCGCCCCGAAGCGGAGGAGCGCTCCCGTGCGCCGTGCGGCGATTTTACCGCCGCCCACCATCAGGACGTTCACGCCGTCCACATTGATGAATATGGGGAAATTGGGGAGACCTCCCTGCCGCTTCCGCATCCGGCCCCGGTTCTGCCGCCACTGTTCGAAGCGCTTTACCTCGTTTTCGAGAATAGCTTCCGCTTCGCGGAGACGCGGCTGGTTCCTGTCTCCGAGCGCGTCACAGCGTAAATCGTCGACATTCCACAAGGTGACTCCCGGCAGCCGTCCCACCGCCTCCTCGACGTCGCGGGGCATCGCCAAGTCGACAATCCACAATCCGCCGCGGTCGGTTTTCACACTGTGCGAAAGCCCGGCGTTTCCCGGGACAACCTGCGCCTTTCCGATACCCGCCCCGGCTACGGCGTGCGTTTCCAGGGTAAAATGCGGGCTGCTGGTGGCGCTGATGACGATGTCCCGGTCCGCCAGCAAGCGGTAGCGTTCCTCATACGGCACCAGCCGGCAGGAATCGGGGGGAGGGGTGCGGCCGAATTTTTCCGCGCGTAGGGTCATTGACACCTCAGCGCCGCGATTCGCCAGGGTCTGTGCCGCCAAGCGGCCGATGACGCCGTTTCCGATAACCAGGGCTTTTTTACCGGACAAACCGCCGAACGCGTCCTCCAGCCGGTGCACCGCCTCGCCCGCCACCGAGGCGCCGGCCTGTTCGAAACAGACCGAGGTCTTCACTTTTTTGCCGGCGGTTACGGCGGAACGGAACAGGGTCTCCAAGGTCGGGTCGGCGCTGCCGGCCTCGCGGGCCTCCTCGAGGGCGGTCCGAACCTGGGTGATGATCTGGGAATCCCCCAGGACGCTGGCGGCCATGCCGGCCGCGACCCGCATGAGATGGAGAAACGCTTCGTGCTCATGCCGGACGACGAACAGGTCGCGAAACAGGTCCGGCTCCTTACTTAAAGCGCAACAAAGAAGCCGGACGCCGTCCGGTTCGGAGGCGTCCGGGTGGGAATAATACAGTTCGGTACGGTTGCAGGTGGCGATCAGGACGCAGCCGTCGACGCCACCGCCGGAGCGGATGTTTTTCAGTAGAGCCCGCCTTTCGGCAAGATCCGGCGAAAACGCCTCCCGTTCCGACACGCCGGCCCGGGTGAAATCCAGGCCGGCCATGGAAATACCCATGTTTGAAATTCTCCTCGGCCGGGGGAAGGGGGAAAATGCAACCTGCCGGCAAAATTATTCTAGGGAAACATGTCAGGGACGTATAGCAGGATCGTGCCATTTTTTGGTACTTTTCAGACCACGGGCGAAGTTTCGCGAAACTTTACTAAAAGGCGGCGTCGGCATTGTATTGACGCCGATATTCAATACATTATAGTGATGGACCGCCGGAGCGGCAAGGCCGAAGCCGGCGCTTCATTTACCCCGGCATGGGAGATTGGCATGGCGTTCGCATGCTACCGCGAGGTAGAAGCCAAACGTTTGCGCTTGGGGTTCACCACCGGCACTGCCGCCGCCCTGGCGGCGGCGGCGGCGACGCGTTTCCTCTTGGGCGGCGTCAGGGCGGCGACGGAAAGTTTGACGACTCCGTCCGGAATCGTCGTCGAGGCTGAGATTTCGGAACTGCAGCTCACTCCCGAAGGCGGGGCGTCCTGCCAAGTCACGAAAGACGCCGGGGACGACCCGGATGTCACGAACGGTTTAAGCATCGTGGCGCGGGTCTGGAAAAGGGATCAGCCGGGGGTGGGCGTCGACGGCGGCGCCGGCGTCGGCAGGGTCACGAAAGCCGGGCTGGATCAGCCTGTCGGCGCGGCGGCGATAAACAGCCGGCCCCGGGCACAAATCGCCGCGGCGGTGAACCGGGTCGCGGGATCGTTCGCTTATCAGGGCGGTCTCGCCGTCCTATTGGAAATCCCCGGCGGTGAGGAAGTCGCCAAGCGCACTTTCAATCCGCAGCTGGGCATTGTCGGCGGCTTGTCGATACTCGGCACCAGCGGGATTGTGGAACCGATGAGCACCCGGGCGGTGGTGGAGACGATGGCTTTGGAAATGAAAATGCACCGGGCCGGCGGACACGGCGATTTACTGTTGGTCCCGGGCAATTACGGCTTGGGCTTTGCCCAGGGTTTGACCGGAATTGCGGCGGGATTTTCCGAGCTGGCCGGGTGGCCGAAAATTGTCTCGGCGAATTTTTTTGGCGAAGCCATCGACCTCGCAAAAAGGGAGGGCTTCAGGCGGGTGTTGCTGCTGGGGCATTTGGGAAAACTGATTAAAATATCCGGCGGGATAATGGACGCCCATTCCCGCGTCGCCGACGCCCGGTTGGAACTCCTCGCCTTGCACGCCGCCTTGTCGGGGGCGGATCGGGCGTTACTGGAGGAGGTTCTCGTGGAACCGACCGTCGACGCGGGAATGGCGCTGATTCGGGCGGCCGGACTGGGGGAGGCGGTGGCGGAGTCAATCCTTCGGCGGATTGATCGCTATTTGTCGCGGCGTTGGGGGGGAGTTGCGGCGCCTCCCGAGGCGGCGGAGGCCGAGGCGGGGGGCGGAATTTATTCTCCGGTTGGCGCGGTGGTGTTCGTGGGCCGGGGCGAATTATTGGGAATCAGTCCGGCGGGGAAACGTTTATTGTTGGAAGGGAAGCGGTAAAATGGCGAAGGGGGTTTTATACGGCGTGAGCGTGGGTCCGGGCGATCCGAAACTTCTCACTTTGTTGGCAATCGACACTATCCAGGCTTGCCCGGTGGTGGCGGCTCCGCGCACCCGCGACGGGGCGATGGTGGCTTTGGATATTGTCAGGGGCGCCTTGGATTTGGCGGACAAGGAGATACTCCCCCTGGATTTCGCGATGTCCCCGGACGCGGGGGAGCGTTCAGCCTCCCACCGGGAATCGGCGGTGAAATTACGGGAACGGCTGGACGGGGGTTTGTCGGTGGCGATGTTGAATTTGGGGGATGTTTCAGTATTTGCCTCGTACCGTTATCTCGACGACATTCTCGCGGCGGAGGGCTATGAGACGCGGATGATTCCGGGGGTCACTTCCTTCTGCGCCGCCGCCGCCGCTTTGGGGGTGAGCTTGACCGACATGCGGCGGCCGCTGTGCATTGGTCCCGACGGCGGGGCTTTGGCGGGGGAATTTCTCGATCGGCGCTCGTCTTACGTATTCATGAAGTCGGGGCGTCAGCTGCCGGCGCTTC
>JAVBRG010000046.1:0-28944 GCA_031548195.1 Planctomycetota bacterium
AAATGAAACCGCCATACAATATGCAAAAGGAAGAGGCGCTCCGCCGGAGCGCCTCCCTTTTTGTTTGCCTCGCCGTCCCTATAGAGGATCGTCCATGTGGATGATTTACCCGCTGCTTTTTTTCGCCGCCTTTGTCGATTCGATTGCCGGGGGCGGCGGTTTGATATCGCTGCCGGGCTATTTGGCGGTGGGTCTGCCGGCCCACCTCGCCTTGGGGACCAACAAGTTCACCTCCTGTTGGGGGACGGGCCTTTCGGCCCTGCAGTTCGCCCGCAAAGGCCACATCAACTGGCGTTCGGCGCTGCTGGCGTTTGCCGGGGCGTTTTTGGGGTCTATGGGTGGGGCGCGACTGGCGTTGCATATTGACGAGCGGGCGTTGACCTGGGTTTTTCTGGTGGTTCTGCCGTGTGTCGGCGCGTTTGTCCTGTTCAAGCGGGATTTGGGGGCGGTGGGGCGGGTGCTGTCCGACCGCAAGCTGCTGCTTTATTCCCTGCTGGTCGGTTTCGGGATTGGCATGTACGACGGTTTCATGGGACCCGGAACCGGAACGTTTCTCATTATCGCCTTTACCGTGGTTTTGGGCTTCCCCCTCCTGACCGCCTGCGGCAACACCAAGGTGGTGAATTTCGCCTCGAACCTGGCGGCCCTGGGGATGTTCATGTGGGCGGGCACGGTGAATTACCGTATCGCCATCCCGGGCGCGCTTTGTTCATTGGCGGGCAATTATATCGGCACGCAATTGGCCATGCGCAAGGGGATCAAGATTGTCCGGCCGATGATGATGTTCGTGGTGTGCCTGCTCCTCTTGAAGATATTGTGGGACTTGATCTGACTACACCGACGCCGCCCACTTCGCCCGTTCCCTAATCACTTCCGCCACGATGCTCACCGCGATATCCACCGGCGTATCCCCCCCCAACGGCAAACCAATCGGACAATGCACCCGCCGCAAATCCGCTTCCGTAAACCCGCGTCCCCGCATGTCACTGTAAACAGCCTCCCGTTTGCGCCGGCTGCCGATCATCCCGATATACCCCGCCCCGGTCCGGAGCGCCTGCTCCAAGACCACTCCGTCATACGCATGCCCCCGGGTCAGGATGGCGATATAGCAACCCTCGTTTACCGGGTAACCCAGCACCTTTTCGCTTAGACAATCCACAAATTCCGGCACCACCCGGGTGCGTCCCCCGGCCAGCCAGGGAAAACGCATCGGGCTGGCGAACTCCGCCCGATCGTCCAGGACCGTCACCTCGAACTCCGCCATGTCGGCGATCCGCGCCGTGGCTTGGGACACATGCCCGCCTCCGGCCAAAACCAGCCGCTTACGTGCATAAATCGGTTCAAGGAAATACTGCCGCCCATGGAAAGGCATGAAGCAGGCGGCTTCCGGCGCGATGTAACGCACCGCTTCCAGGAGTGGATCGTTCGTGGCGGCCGAGGCGTCATGCAGCAGCGGGGACGGTGGGGCGTCGGTGTCGCCCAGGGGGGACAGTAGAAAGGCGCTATGTCCCAGGCGGATATATTCGGAGAGATTCTGGAAGATTGCGGCGTGCTCGGGGCTGAAACGTTGAATGAAGATGTCGACCCAGCCGCCGCAGATCAGGTCGGTTCCGTCCGAGGCGGAGCCGGCCATGTCGATTTTCAGGCGGCGTTGTTTGCCGTCGGCGAGGGTAACTGCCGCTTCGTGGAGGGCGCGTGCTTCGGCGAGTCCGCCGCCGAGGGTTCCGTGCAGGAGTCCGGTTTTTCCGACCAGCATTTTTGCGCCGGCGCTGCGGGGGACGGAGCCGTCGGCTTCGGCGATGGTGGCGACGGCGACGGTTTGGCCGTTTTTTAGTCGTTCGTGGAGGTTTAGCCAGAGATTGGCGGGCATGTTTCGATTGACTCCGTTTTGGGTAGTGATGCGAAATAGTTCTTAAAAATGGTTGTATAAAGGCGGTTCAAAAAAATCCAGCCATTCGGATGGATTTTATTGAACCGCCTTTATACAACCGCCTTTTTTACCACCTTTACCGCCACGCTCTCGTCATTTCCCAAATTCACACCCCGGATACCGACACTCCCGGCAATTAGCACAAAACCCCCCATGCCCCAAAGCAACCAAATCCCCCGCCGCCACCTCAACCCCAGCCAATAAACGCGGCACAACCAGATCGAAAATGCTGGCCCGATGATACATCACACAACCCGGCAACCCCAATACCGGCAGCCGCCGGCCCTGCCACGGCAAATAAGACAAAAGAAACATCGCCCCGGGAAAAACCGGCGCACCGTAACTCGCCACCTCCGCCCCCGCCGCCCGAATCGAACTCGGAGTCAGGTCATCCGGGTCGACCGACATCCCCCCCGTGACCATCACCATATCCGCACCCGCTTCGGCAAAACCGAGAATCGCCGCCCTGGTCATGGCAATGTCGTCGGAGGTCGTTTGCTCCCCGATGATTTCCGACCCCCACCCGGCGAACTTCCGCCTGAGCACCGGGCCGAAACCGTCCTTGATTCGCCCATGGTATATTTCCGAACCGGTAATCACCACCCCCACCTTGACCCGCCGGAACGGCAGCACCGCGATGACCCGGCCCTGGTCCCGGCACAGACGTTCCGCCTCCGCTACAATCCGCTCCTCGACCAGCAGGGGCACAACCCGGATCCCCGCGACCGCCTCGCCGGCCGCGACTTCGCGCAGAGTGTGGAGAGTCGCGAAGGTGACGTCGCCGAGGCTATTAATGTCCCCCAGCAACCGGACGTTCACCGTCAGAAGACCCTGGACCGCAGCCAGAAAATTAATCCGCCCCTCCTTGACCTCCGAAAAACGCAAATTCTCTCCCGCCACCGCCGCCGTAAGCCGTTTCGCGGCGTCCTCCTCGTGGACGAAACCCGGCTCCGGCCGGTACACGTAGAGGTGCTCCTTGCCGAGATTGCGGAGCTTCTCGACATCCTCCGGCCGCACCACCTGCCCCTTTTTGAAAACCCGGCCCTTCTCCACCCCGGGCACGATGCCGGTGATGTCGTGGCAAAGCACGCTGCCGACCGCCTCCTGCACGGGAATGGAAGCCATGCGCGGATGCGCTTTGGGATTTATGGACATAAATACCCCCATATTGTGAAACGTTGCCAATTGCGCCCGGACAGTACCATATTCCGGATTGTCTGTCAACCGCCCCGCCACGACCCTTGCAGCGCCGGGTCTGGTACATATACTTTATTGATTCGCCAATACCGGTACCCGGTAAAGCCCATATTTCAGGGTGTTGCCGCGTAAAAGCAAAGGAGCGGTAAAACAATGTCAACCCATCTCGACGCCGCCGGCAACGCCATCATGGTCGACATCGCCGGCAAACCCCCGACCCGCCGCGTCGCCGTGGCCGAAGGCTATCTGGTCCTCTCGCAAGAGGCGCTGGCCGCCATACGCGACAATGCACTGAAGAAGGGCGACGCCCTGGCGGTCGGCCGGGTGGCGGGGATAATGGCGGCCAAGAACACCTCCCGGGTCATCCCCCTCTGCCACGACATCCCCCTCTCCTCCTGCAACATCGACTTCGAAATGGGGGAGCGGGAAATCCGCGCCGTCTGCACCGTGGCCTGCACCGCCGGGACCGGCGCGGAAATGGAAGCCCTGTCGGGGGTGGCCGCCGCCCTCCTGACCCTGTACGACATGGCGAAGGCCATCGACCGGACCATGACCTTGGGGCGCATCAGGTTGCTGCACAAAAGCGGCGGCAAATCAGGGGAGTACCATGCCGAGTGAGCCGACCGTCAACCTGCCGGACCCAGCCCCCCCCACCGGCGCGCCGCCCCTCTCCGACCGCCACGGCCGGGTCATCGAATATGTCCGCGTCTCCATCACCGAACGCTGCGACTACCGTTGCGTATTCTGCCGACCGGCGGTGGATAAGGGCGGAAATGTGGATTATACTGAAGATGGCGCCGAAACGCCACTCGACCGGGCCCGGCTCCAGGAACCCCTGACCACCGGCGAAACGCTCCACCTCTGCCGGCTGTTGGCCGGCATGGGGGTTACGAACTTCAAAATCACCGGCGGCGAACCGTTCATGAACCCCGACGCGGTGCGGATTATCGCCAGTCTCAAACGCTGCCAAAACGTCAAGAGCGTCACCGTAACCACCAACGGGAGGAACCTGCGGCTCAACGCCGAAAACCTGCGCGAAGCCGGCGTCGATTGCGTCAACGTCAGCCTGAACGGCATGACCCCCGGCAGTTACGCCGCCCTCACCCGTTGCCCCGGCGCGAAAGTCGAAGAGGTCCTCGCCGGGCTTGACGCCCTGAAGGACTGCGGCGTCAAGGTCAAAATCAACATGGTGCCCCTCTTCGACCTGAACGAACGGGACATCGTCCCCCTGCTCGAATTCGCCCTGCCGCGGGGGATTCCGGTAAGGTTCATCGAACTGATGCCCATCGGGGAGGGGACGCGCCACCGGGGCCTGTCCCGCCGCGACGTCGAGGAAAAGATCGCGGCCCGTTTCGGTCCCCTCGCCCCCCTCCCGGGCAGGCGGGGGAACGGCCCCGCCGCCTACGCCCGGGTGGCGGACTACGAGGCGGCCATCGGTTACATCGCGGCCTTGAGCCAGAATTTTTGCGCCGGCTGCAACCGCATCCGGCTCACCAGCGCCGGCTTCCTGAAAACCTGCCTGCACCACCACGACGGCGGCTGTTTGGCCGAGGCGCTACGCGAGGGGAAAGACGACCGCGAATTGTCCGAACGCATTCGGGCAATCGTCCTGGACAAACCGGAACGCCACCGCCTGCGGGCCTGCCCGGCCAATAGCGCCGGCGGCGGCGAACCGATGCTGGGGGATGCCGCCGCCCGGCCTCCGGTCCAGGCCATGCACAAGATTGGAGGATGACCATGGGAAGAATTATCGCCATTTGTCTCAGCACCGGCAAGGGCACCGCGAAGACGCCGGTTGATGTGGGGATTCTCGAAACGGGACGCGGGTTTTCCGGCGACGCCCACGCCGGGGACGGAGACCGCCAGATCAGCATCCTCCCGCAGGAACGCATCGACGAGTTCCGCGCCGCCGGCGCCGGCGATTTGGCGGAACCGGGAGCTTTCGGCGAAAACCTGGTGGTGTCGGGGATTGACTTCGCCACCCTGGATGTCGGCTCCCGCCTGAAGATCGGCCACCACGCGCTTTTGGAAATCACCCAGTTCGGGAAGGATTGCCACGAGAAATGCCAGATCGGGCAAAAAATGGGCGAATGCATCATGCCCAAATACGGGGTGTTCGCCAAAGTGCTGTTCGGGGGGACACTTCGCCCCGGCGACGGCGTGATGCCGGAGCGGGTACACCGGGTCGGGGTTTTGACGGTGAGCGACGCCTGCAGCCAGGGAAAGCGCGAGGACCTCAGCGGGAAAACCCTGGAGGAAATACTCACCCGCTGCAAGATGACGACCCTGGCGGTTCGGGCGGTGGTGCCGGACGATGCCGCGGCGATTGAGGCGGCGTTGATCCAAATGGCCGACCACGCCAAACTGCGAATGGTCATCACCACCGGCGGCTCCGGTTTTTCGTGCCGGGACGTGACGCCCGAGGCGACCATGAAGGTGATTGAACGGCTGGTGCCGGGCCTCCCGGAAGCCATGCGGCACCGGGGTCTGGCCGCCGACGAGCGGGCCATGCTCACCCGGGCGGTGGCGGGGATTCGCGGCGGCTGTTTAATCGTCAATTTCCCCGGCAGCCCCAAGGCGGTGACGGAATGCTGGGACGCGATTGCCCTGGCCCTCGAACACGGCCTGGACGTGCTGGCGGGAGAGGCGCGCGAATGCGGGAAACCGGCGCAAAGCCCCAAGGCATGACTAAAGTGGCGGGGGGATGAAGAAGTCTTCATCCCCCCGCCTTTTTTATTGAACCCGAACCACAGGTAGATCTTCACGGCAGCCACAAACCGCCGTCATCGTCGATATGGAATTGCGGCACCCAGGATATCTCCCACGGGTTTCCGTCCGGATCCGCGACATAACAGGAAACCGCACCGGAGGGCATTTCCGAGGGAACCCGCAGGGAACTGCCGCCCGCGTCGAGGAAACGTTGGTACACCGCCCAGACGTCGGCGCGGTCCTGGACGTGCAGGGCCAGGGTAATCCCGCCGGGGGCGGGTTTGGCGTTTTGCATGTTCTGCTCCCGCAGCAGTTCGTGCATGGGATAAAGGGCCAGGACCTGCCCCTGGAGCTGGAAGAAGGCGGTCTGGTCGTATTTACCGGAAGCGGTGCGGGACCAGCCCAAAGCTTCGTAGAAACGGATGGCGGCGGGAAGATCCCGAACCCCGACGGTGATCAGTGACACCGCCTGGACCGGTTTGCGGGCATTGGGATTGCGCTCGACCGTGGGGGGAAGCGGAATGCCTTCCGGCGGAATCACCGCCCGGCGGGTGCGGTTCACCGTCTGGGCCGGGGGCATGGCGCCGACCGACGCCGCGATCTCCGTCGGCTGGAGGTTACGCACGGTGAGTGAAGCCGGCGGCTCTGCCGCCACCACCGGTTGCTGGTACTGCTGAACCAGGGTCGGCTGTTGCACCAGGGCGGGTTGCTGAATCATGACCGGCTGCGGAATCCGGGGCGCCGGTCCGGCCGGCGGGGTCGCCTGGATCTGCACCGGAATGGGCACGGTCACCACGCCGTTGCCGCTGGCGGGAGCAGTCAGCGGCGCCGCGACGCCGGCGGGCAGTTTCACCTCCCTGACCTCGATGCCATGCGCCTGGGCCTGTTCCGGCGACTCCCAGGCGCCCCGGACAATTTCCCGTCCGCCGGCGTCGACCGCAATCGCCGGCCGGGCGCCGACAGCGGCGGCGGCGTTTGCGGCGGAGGGAACGATATCGGCGTCGGGCAGGATGATTGGGGCATTACGCCCCAAGGTTTCCGCCGGCGTCTGTAACGGGATTTGCGGACCGTTCCGCCGCGCCGGGGCGGGAGCTTCGGCAATCCGGGGCCGGCTCTGGGAAGAGGGCATATCCCCCAAGGCGTCGCCGAAATCGATGGCGAGGTCGGCGGTGCCCTCGAGGTTCTGGGCCGCTTCGTCATCCGGATCGGCCTTGCCGGCATAAGGATCGATGGCGGGAGGCACGGTGGCGAACTGGGTGAGGATGTCCTTGTCGAGATTACGGTCGTAACGCTGACGGAGGATCATCTGTTCGTATTCTTCGGGCGTGAGGTCGGCCCCGGCAATGCCGGCCGCACCATTCGCCGCCGCCGCCGGAACCCGGGCCAGAGGGGCTTGCCCGGCGGGCACGGCGGGCACGGCGGGGACATTTATCCTTGGCCGCGACTGGAGTATGGCTCCGGGTCCGGCGACCATGGTGGGGGGAACGCCCAAAGGCGCCTGTCCCTCGTCCATTTCCGCGACGGCGATGTCACCCGCGTCGGCGACTGCCGCCGGCAGGGCGGCCAGGGGCGAACGGGCGATCTGCGCCGGCGTCCCGGCGTTTCCGGCCAGGGGGAGAAGCGGCGTGACCGGACCGGCGGCCACGACCTGAGGGGCGGCCGGGACGGTTTGAGCGGTAACGACGGCGGTGGTTCGCCGGACGGCTTGGGGAGCGGGGACTGCCGCCAGCGGCGTTTCCACGACCAGCGGCGCGGTCTCGACCGCGGCCGACGCGGCGACGCCGGCTCCCCGAGCCGGGGCGGTTACGCCCGGCAGCGCGGCGAGATTGGTTTGCGTTCCGGCGGACCTGACGCCGACAGCCGCGGGAGAGGCGGTCACATCGACGTCGGTGAGATAATTTTCCTCGTCCTCGAATTCCTGGTGTTCCTCGCCTTCCTCTTCGTCTTCCAGATCGGTTGCGGCGCGAACGGCGGCGACCAGTGGACCGGAACCGGCCATGACCCCTTCAGCGGCCGCTTCAGCCTTGACCTCATTGTCCGGTTCCGCTTCGTTCCGGCTAGGGATTAGCGCCTCCCGGGCCGTGGTCTGGGCCGGGGCGGTAGCCGCCGGAATGGCGGCGAGCAGCGGCGCGGTCGGGAGCTGGACCAGGGGGGCGGTGGGGAGGGCGGGAGCGGCGGGAGCCGGAGCCGGGGTCTTCGCCGGGGTGACGGCGTCTTCCGGAATTATGTTGACCGATAGCGGCGCCACCGGCAGAGTCGGCGCGACCGCGGTCGGGGCGGCGGGAACGAGGGGGTCCTCCTCGATGATTTTTACGGCGGAGATTTTCGGTTCGACCCGGATGGCGGCGCTGGCGGTTTGGGGCTGGGCGACGGGGCTGTTTACCGGGGGAAGGTTGTGCGAATCCGCTCCGGTTTGGGCGGATAGCGCGGGTTCATTGGCGTTTCCATTATTGTACAGCAGGGAGGCGGTCCCGTTGTCGGATTCGGCCGGGCCGGAATTGTGCAGGCCCTGATTGTTCAGGCCGGGGTTGTTCGGGCCTTGATGGTTCGTGGCTTGATTGTTGTGGCCTGAAGCCGATCCCGCCGCGCCGTAGGCTCCAGCCGCGCCGGGTGTGCCGCTTTGGACAAAGGTGTCGAAGCGGAGGGTGGCGCGGATGGGGCTGGTGATTTGCACGAAAATGGCGTAGACCTGTCCGGCCGGGGGGGTGGGTCGGATGTTGTGGAGCTGGAGGACGGCGCGTTCGCCCGGGCGGAAGGTGCGCTTGTTCGATTCCAGCTGGATGCAGGAGCAGGAAGTGAACAGCCGGCCGATGGTGACGGGTTTGTCCAGCGGCCGCAGTATTTCGAAGGCCTGTGGCGGCGCGAGATCGGTCGCCTGTGGCGGTATGGCGGCGTCGAAGGCGGGATTAAGGCGGAAGCCGTGGGCTTCCGGCACGGCGTTGACGTTGCGCATGGTCGAGTAGATTTCGCCGGCGGTCGTCACGGGCGAGCCCGCAAACACTAAAAGGGGGAAAATTACCGCCGCCAAACGGCGTAAGAGGCTACTAGGCATGAGCCGGTCCTTTCCAAAAACTAATTCACTGAAAAACATTATGGACAAGTTACATTTATACAAATTTACCAGGCGCATTTCCATTCAATACCGATCGGAAAACGCGTCCGGAAAAGCCCGCCGGAACCTTGCCGCCAAACGGCGACCTGAAAAAAGCCCCTGAAATCCGCCGCTTTTCCTGACAAAATCGTAGCACCTTGACGCGGCGGGCCGGCATGCTTAGAATGGGATTAGCTTGACGCGACGGAAAGTGCCCGGCATTTGGCCTGGGCGCCGGTCTTTGCCGTACCTGTTCAAGTCGCCTTGGCGGTTTTACCCGAAAAAGCCGCCTCCGCTTCCCGCCCTGTAGCGGAATTCTCACCCATTTCCACACCACCTTTTTTAAGGAGTCGATTATGGCAGAAGGACCCGAACTGGTTTTACAGCCTCCGTCGGCGGAACTGGCGGTACGCATCGCCGACACCCTCCGTTTTCTCTCGGCCGATCAGGTCCAGAAGGCCAATTCAGGACACCCGGGCCTGCCGATGGGTTCGGCGGAAATCGTCACCGCCCTGATGACCAAACACCTGCGCATCGATCCCAAGGACGATAAATGGCTGAACCGCGACCGCTTCGTCCTCTCGGCCGGCCACGCCTCGGCTTTGCTCTATTCCATGCTGTATTTGCAGGGTTTTTTGACCCTGGACGATTTGAAGGGTTTTCGTCAGCTCGGTTCCCGCACCCCCGGACACCCCGAACACGGCGAAACGCCCGGGGTCGAGGCCTCCACCGGCCCCTTGGGCGCCGGCTTCAGCATGGCGGTAGGCATGGCCGCCTCGGAGCGCATGCAGGCCGAGTTGTTCAACACCCCCAAATTCGACATCATCGATCACTATACATACGTACTGACCGGCGATGGCTGTCAAATGGAAGGCACGGTTTATGAGGCGGCCAGCCTCGCCGGCCACCTCGGCCTCGGCAAATTGATCGTCGTCTACGATTCGAACAAAATAACCATCGAAGGCGGCACCAGCCTGGCTTTCACCGAAAACGTCGCCGAACGCTACCAGGCGATGGAATGGCATGTCCAGGAAATCGACGGCCAGAATTTCGAGGCGGTCGACCAGGCCCTCGCCGCCGCCAAGGCGGAAAAAACCCGCCCCAGCCTCATTATCGCCAAAACCACCATCGGCTTCGGCGCACCCAATAAACAGGGCAAAAACGTCGCCCACGGCGAACCTCTCGGCAAGGACGAACTCGCCGCCGCCAAGCAAAACCGCCACTGGCCGGAAGACGATTTCTTCGTGCCCGAGGATGTGGCGCATTATTTCGACGTGCGTCGGGGCGAATGGATGGCCATGCGGCAGGAGTGGAACGAAATGTTCGCCTCCTACCAGAAAAAACACCACCCGACCGCCCGCGAACTCCAGCGGGTCATGGCCGGTGAACTCCCGAAACAGTGGAAAAACGCCCTGGAGGAATTCCCGGCCGGTAAAGCCATCGCCACTCGCGCCTCCAGCGGCACGGTCATGAACCAGCTGGGCGCGGTCATCCCCGAATTGGTGGGGGGCGCGGCGGATCTGGCCCCTTCCACCAAAACCGACATCAAGACCGGGGCGAATCCCGAATACATCGCCCGCGGGGCGTTCCTCGGCCGCAATTTCCATTTCGGGGTCCGCGAGCACGCCATGGGCTGGTTCACGAACGGCATGGCCCTGCACGGCGGTTTCATCCCCTATTCGGCGACCTTCATGGTCTTCCACGATTTCATGCGCCCGGCGGTGCGGCTGTCGGCGATGATGGGCCTGAAGAACATTTTCATCTACACCCACGACAGCATCATGGTCGGGGAGGACGGCCCCACCCACGAACCGGTGGAACAATTGGCCTCCCTCAGGGCAATCCCTTGCCTGACCGTCTGGCGCCCGGCCGATGCGAACGAAACGTCCTTCGCCTGGCAGGCCATGCTGGAGCGTAAAACCGGGACCTCGGCAATATGTCTGTCGCGGCAAAACCTGCCGACCCTCGACCGGACCAAATTCGCCCCGGCGCGCGAGACCTTGAAAGGCATGTACATCCTCGACACCGATGCGGAGCGGAGCGCCGAAATCCTCATCATCGCCAGCGGTTCCGACGTTCACCTGGGTATCGCCGTGGCGGAAAAACTGAAGGAAGCCGGCAAAGCGGTGCGGATCGTCTCCGCGCCCTGCCTGGAAGTCTTCAAGAACCAGGCCGAAGGCTACCGCAAGAAAGTGCTGCCGAAGCGCCTCAAGAAGCGCCTGGTCATCGAAAGCGGGGTGATTCAGGGCTGGGAGGGGGTCCTCGGCGATGCGGGGATTTTCGTCGGGCTGGATTGCTTCGGCCTGTCCGGCAAGGCGGAAATGGTCGCGGAGAAACTCGGCTTCACCGTGCCGGCCGTGCTGGCGAAGATCGAGGCGGCGGGGTGGTAAGGCGATAAACGACGCCGTTATCAATCCGTTTTATCATTGCCATGCAAATCCCCGGCGCCTCTAGGCGGCCGGGGATTTTTCATCAACTTCCCACATGTGGACTTTTTCTCGCCCGGCCCAGGGTTTTACTTCGCACCGGGGCAGATTTCCGCCCGCCAATCTTGATCCGCGCCGGGGCGGGTTTGGAAGCGATTTTTTTCTTGGTCGGCAAAGGTCCGTGTAAAATTTCCTCACGTATTTTTCTTGCTTCCTCAGGCGTAAACTGATGCCGATTCTGCCTGGCTTTCTCTCCCCTGGCATTCATATACGCCGCACGCTCTTCCGGTGTCATCCCTTCCATATCGCGTGCCATTTCCTCCCGGATATCGCGAATCCACTGGAAGCAGGCGTACTTATCTTCAGTCTTCCTTTTCATGGTGTATTACCTCTTTAGGTGTAATTATGAATAATTGTGGATATCCATGGCTTGCATTGACTAAATTGAATCGTGACGATTTATCCGGGCGGACAATATGCCGGTAATTCCAACTGACCACTCCCGCACAGCCATGAACAGTCGCTTGAGCGACATGAGTGGCATCAATTCGGGATTTCTCACCTAACACACCGCTTTGCATGTACAGTTCGACAAGATTCTGAACCTCTTCCGAATCGATATAGTATTCCATCGAAGGAAGGAATGTGTCGAACAAAACTCTTACTCGCGGAGGGGCTGAATCGATTTCACTTTCCACTTGCGCCGACACCGCCAATAAAACCCGCCCCGCCTCAGCCAGATCAAAAAATTTCAGCGTATCTTCAGCGAATTCGGCGTCGAACAAACCGCCAAATACCGAAGTATCCACAAACACTCGTATCTGTTTCATAGCATACGCGCCTTACATGGCTTCGGTAAAAAAGACCATCCCTCAACCCAGGGTTACATCTTTAATTATAACCTGTCCTTCCGCCCCAGGTCAAAACCCTTCCTATAGCCCCTCCCCCCGCATCGCCGCCCATTCTTCCAGCCCTTCCACTCCCTCGCACTTCCGCAGGACCGCCGCCGCCAAATCTTTCGCCTCCCCTCCGAACGCCGCCGCGTAATCCGAATACTGGACGTCATTCGCCTCGGTCGTGAAGGGGAAATAGCCCCGCCGGAGTAGCCCCGCCAATGCCTCGACCACCTCCCAGCCACCTTCCGAGAGCCTTTCCCAACTGTAAGCTATGGTCCTGCCCTCGTCCCGGGGCATGGGGAAATAAAAAGAAAAACTCCGCACCGGCTCCGGAATCCCCGCCTCCTCGGTGACGCGTTTCAGCATCCGGGCATATAAAAACGGCTGCAAACAACGCCCGCCCCGAAACGGATCCTCACGGGAAAATTTCTTGGCGGAACCGGTCTTGTAATCCACAATCGCCAAACCGCCCCCGTCATCCAAACGGTCAATCCGGTCCACCCGGCCCCGCAAAGGCAAAACCAAACCCGAAGGCAACGACAATTCCACCGGCTCCACCCGGTTCCACGGCCGCGCCTCCACCCGCGCCCCGCCGAGTTCCGCCTCCAAACACAAGGGCCGCCCCTGCCGCGCCCGCTCCTCCTCGTCCACCAGGAAAATCACGCACGCCTCGTACAGTTCGTCCCGCTCGCGGTTGAACGCCAGTTCGTCCCGGGGCGGCCGCCGGCGCCGCCAGCGGGCCAATTCCCGTTCCAGAACGGTCAATAAACGCAGCCGGGCGTCGTCCGTTTCCTCCGCCCCGACCTTCCGCCCCTCCCGGGCCATTTCCCCCAAAAAATCCTGGAAAACCCCGTGCAGCAAATCGCCCCGCTCGTTCGCCGCCAGCCATTGCCCCGGCTCCGGCCGATAACGCTCCGCCGGCTTCACCGCCAATATTTTATGGAAGAAAAATTCCAGGGGACAACGCGCCAATTCCTCGAGGTTCGACGGCGACAAAACCGGCAGGTTTTCGAGAAAATCCCCGCCCGCCTCCGGCACCCGGCCGTCCCAGGGGCCGAACTCCCCGCCCCGGCGCGCCGCCGCCGCCCTTTCCCCGGCCGCCAGACCCGGATACCACCCGGCCAGCGCCTCCGGCGTAAGCGTATTCCGGTCCTTTGCCAAAAGGTGAAACAGCCAGTCGTCCCGCCGGTTCAAGCAGCCTTCCGGTTCTTCCGGCCGCAATACCGCCGTTCCTTCCCTTCGTTCCTCCGGCAGCGCCGCGGCAAGACGACTGAACAGGGCGGAAGGAAAAAGCTCCCGCCCCCCCACGCCCTCACCGGCGGCGTGCGACAACACCACCGTCCCGGCGAGACGCGCCATGAGCCGCCGCATCGCCTTTTCCCGCCGCCGCCGCGATTCACCGGCCGGCTCCAATTTGTTACGGGAAAGCTCCGTCAAAGCCAGCCGTTCATCATCCAGAAGCACCGGATCCTGCCGGACATTCCCGGGATAACGCGCATCGTCCAGGCCGGTGACAAAGGTCCAGCCCCGGTCGCTGTGGCCTCCGGAATACCAGTCCGCCACATGCACCTTGCCCGGCGCCGGCCCCATTCCCATCAGGTTCATGCCGGCGAGATTATCTTCCAGCCAGGCGAAAGCGTTGAAGCCCTCCCATTCGCAACAGGGCTCCTGGGCAGTCAACATGATGACCAGCGCCTTGTGGGCATAACTGTCGAGTTTGGCGTTGCCCGCGCGACAGTAATCCAGCAGCTTCAAGGCGGCGGCAAGCACGGCGCGGGGCTTTCCCCAAGCGACCCGGGTCCGGTCGGCCGGGTCGACCGGGACGATTTCCCAAACACAGGCGGCCAGCCAGCGCAAGGCCGCCGCCATGGCGTCGCCGCCGTCCTGCCGCGCGAGGGCGAGTTGATAATCCTCCGGCCCGGCGTTGATGGGCAAGGTGAGTAGCCGCTCCGCGAGAGCTCCGGCGCTGACATTTGGCGCCGCCTCTTTCCAGCCGGCGTCCAGCAAACCCGACCAGAGGATTTCCGCCAGCCGGAGTGGCGGCAGGTCGTTTTCGAGCCAATCCAGCCAGGCGGCCAGCAGTCGCGCCGGCCGGGAGTATAAGCCGGGAATCCCCGCATTGGCGGTCAGGGGCAGGTCCTCGACCCGGCCGCCGAAAGTTTCCCGGGCGACGGAGAACAGGGTCTGTAGATAATCACCGCCGGGCGGTAGGAGGATTTCGACCTGGTCGAGGGGCAACGAATTTTCTTGAATAATGCGGAAAATCCGGCGAATTTCATCGGCGGGACAATCCGCCCTGAAGGCAAGCAGATCGGCGTCCGGGGCGCCGCTGTTTTCAGGCAGGATCTGTTTACGGTTTTTAGGCCAGGCCTTGAGGAACCGCGCTTCGAGGGGAAGGGCGTTTTCCACCAAGCTCTGCGGCAGCAAAAGCAAGGGCGTCTCTGCCGCGCGGCCTAGCGCTTCGCAGGCGGCCAGGCAAACCTGATGGTAAAGGGCGACGCCGGCGGCCTGGTCGGCGGCGCGGGATTGAGCGAGTAGCCGACGGAGTTCATCGGCTTTTTGCCGCGAGGCGAAGCCTTCGGCGAAGCGCTTTCCGGTTTTCATTTCCGCCATTTCCAATTCATCGACCGCCCCCAGCAGCGTCTCGACCAAGCTGGCCGAAGGCGGCAGGGCGCTGAAATAACCCTCCTCCCCCCGGGCGTTCCTTAAGCTCCGCATGACCCCGGCGAAGCGCTCCAGGCGCTTCTCGCGTGAGTCGAGACGTAGGCCCTGCTCGGCCAGCAGCGGCGCGGCGTAGGTGTGAACAAGGCGGCGCAGGGTGACGATTCGCACGCCGGCGACGGCGCCGAGGCGGAGGGTGACGGCGTCCAGCCACTGGCGGCCGACGCGGTTCGAAGGGGCGACCAGCAAGGTTTCGCCGAGCGGCGTCGCGGCGAGGGTTTTGGCGAGGCGTTCGAGGAAGGCGTTTTGTTTGGGCATGATTTCCTTTGGATATTGATAATGGAGTTATGTGGTGTATACTGAATGCTATCCTATCGCGAGGAGTGCTGCAAGGGGGCCTCTCCCCCTCAGGCTCGCCAGTAACAACGGCACTCACCTATTCCTTACATTTTGTTGGCGTCAAGGAGATGTAGCATGGACTACAAGGTGGCGGATCTGTCGTTGGCGGATTGGGGGCGGAAAGAGATTTTGATTTCGGAAACGGAAATGCCGGGGCTGATGGAATTGCGGCGGCGGTACGGGGACAAAAAGCCTTTAAAAGGCGCGCGAATCGCCGGGTCACTCCACATGACCATCCAGACGGCGGTGTTAATCGAAACGCTCCAGGCGCTGGGGGCGGAAGTGCGTTGGGCCAGCTGCAACATTTTTTCGACCCAGGATCAGGCGGCGGCGGCGATTGCCAAGGCGGGGACGGCGGTATTCGCCTATAAGGGCGAGACCCTCGAAGAATATTGGGAATATTGCCACGAACTGTTCAATTGGCCGGCCGGGCATGAGGCGAACATGATTCTTGACGACGGCGGCGACGCGACCCTCTTGCTGATTAAAGGCGCGGCGGCGGAAAAAGATCCCGGCGTTCTCGCCAATCCGGACAGCGAAGAGGCGACCATCCTCTTCGCCTCGATTAAACGCTATTTGGCGAAAGATCCGCACTGGTACTCGAAGCGGCTGAAGCACATCAAGGGGGTCACCGAAGAAACCACCACCGGCGTGCACCGGCTCTACCAAATGGAAGCGAAGGGGCAACTGCCGTTTCCAGCCATCAATGTGAACGATTCGGTCACGAAGTCGAAGTTCGACAATCTCTACGGCTGCCGCGAAAGCCTGTTGGACGGCATCAAACGCGCGACCGACGTGATGATTGCCGGCAAGGTCGCGGTGGTTTTGGGTTACGGCGACGTGGGGAAGGGCTGCGCACAGAGTTTACGCGGCATGGGGGCGGTGGTGTGCATTACGGAAATCGACCCGATTTGCGCCCTCCAGGCGGCGATGGAAGGCTACCGGGTGGTGCGGATGGACGACATGGCCTCCCAGGCGGACATTTTCGTGACCGCCACCGGTAACGTCAACGTCATCACCCACGAACATTTGAAAGCCATGAAAAACGAGGCGATTGTCGCGAATATCGGCCATTTCGACTCGGAAATCGACGTGGCGTCATTGAAGCAATACCAGTGGGAAAACATCAAGCCGCAGGTCGACCATATCATTTTCCCCGACGGCAAAAAGATCATTCTACTGGCGCAAGGGCGTTTGGTGAATTTGGGTTGCGCGACCGGCCACGCGAGTTTCGTGATGTCGAACAGCTTCACCAATCAAGTGCTGGCGCAACTGGAACTGTTTGGCGACCACGCGAAGAAGTATCAGCACAAGGTTTATGTCCTGCCGAAGATCCTTGACGAAATGGTGGCGCGGCTGCATTTGGACCGGGTCGGCGCCAAACTGACCCAATTAAGCAAGACCCAGGCGGATTACATCAACGTGCCGGTCGAGGGGCCGTACAAGGCGGAGAATTATAGGTACTAATTTTTTAATTCCCAAATTGTATTTACACCAGAAGAGCGTCCGCAAATGGGCGCTCTTTTTTTTCTTCTCCTTGACAATGTACATTAAGGTACGCATAGTCAATGTATATACGAAAGGGTGGCTATGAAACTCCAATTGGCGAAATGGGGCAATAGCTTGGCGCTGCGTCTGCCGCGAAATATTCTTGATGCGGCCAAACTCACTGAAGGTGATATACTGGAATTGCAAGTGCGGGAAGACGGTACGCTGGTCATCAAGCCGGCGATACCGAAATACCAGCTTGATGAACTTCTTTCCGGGATGACCGAGGACAATCGCCACCCCGAAACTGACTGGGGTCCGCCCCGGGGGAATGAAGTATGGTAACGCACTACATTCCGGATCGTGGCGATTTAGTTTGGGTCGAGTTTGACCCACAAAGCGGTCATGAGCAGTCGGGACGGCGTCCGGCACTGGTCCTTTCTCCTGTTTCCTACAATCGGTTGAGCGGACTGGCTTTGATCTGCCCCATAACCAGCCGGGTTAAAGGCCTTCCCTTTGAAGTACAATTACCTGCGAACGGCCCGGTTTCAGGAGTTGTATTGACGGACCAGGTAAGAAGTGCGGATTGGCGGACTCGAAACGCCCAGTTTATCTGCACTGCACCCCAAGCCGTGATCGGGGAAGTGCTGGGAAAAATTTCCGCGCTGCTTGGCCTTTAGCTGTACAATGCCTGCCATCCATTCCTCTCCAAGCGAAAGGAATGGAAATCCCGGGGGATCCTTACCGAGGCCCGAAGGGCGATTTTGGGGATATGGCGTCAGCATATCCCCGGCGTGCTTTGGGCGGCCTCACTACCTGCCTGTCCCCGGACCCGTAAAATTGCACGTGCACGCCTTGGAGGAGACCCTCCGGACCCCGCATGACCGGGATTTCCATTTGGGCACCGCAAACACTGGCTCTGCGCAGAGCACTAATTCCAATTATGGGTTTTAGCCCTGTTCAGGCGGAGGCAATAGAAAAAAAGCGAATTCGTCACCTTTTTTTCAAACCCATGCAAAGCCAATAAAAGGGCGTCCCGCCGCAACGGGACGCCCAACTGCTGACTTGAACGTTACTAGAGGTACTGCGGATGCTGGAGTTGCTTAGAACTTGACGCCGGCGGTGACATTCAGGTTGTGGCTGTTGTAGTCCTTGCGGCCGACGTATTCGTAGTAAGCGCCGATGTCGAAGCGGTTGATGCTGACCTGCAGGCCGGCGCCGGCGTACCAAGTCGACGAACCCTGCTTGCGGCCCCAGCTATCGCCTTCGGAGTAGATCGGATTATCATCAACGTCAACCAGGTCGGTCATGGTGAAGCGGTTGATCTTGGTGCCTTTGTTGATGAAGTTGTAGCTGTAACCACCGTTGGCAATCAGGCTGACCTTGTTGGCGCCGTCGCAGCCGAACGGGATGTCGTACTTCATGGTCACGTCAATCGGCATCTCGAGGGAGGAACGGTCGTAGTTCATGCCGTGACGCATGGCGGCGCCGTTCACGAAGGTGTCGAAGGTGTCGGTATCGGTGCCGTAGTAGAACAGACCAATCGACGGGGTGATGGTGAAGTTGCAGGCCGCGGCGATGTCAAAGCCGGTCGAGCCGCCGATGGACCAGGTGTTGGAATCGTAACTGGCGTGATCCCAGTTGGCGCCGTTGTTCCAACGCCGCACGCCGCCGGCATTCAGAGCCGCGCCGCCCAGCGAGAACTGGCTGTTCATGTCATAGTCGGAACGGGTGTACGAACCGATGATGTTGGTGAACCAGCCGGAAGCATGATTGAAGGAGCCGTACAGGGCGAACGAGTAGTTCTTGATGTTCGAATCGTCGTTCAAACCACCCTTAAGCTTATAATCACCCTTCGAGTAACCGAACGCCGCGCCAACCGCAACGCCGGAGGCGGTCAGGTGATCGACGCCAACGTTGAAGCCATGCGCATCGTAGTCGTAACCGCGGTCGCCGCCCCGGGCATCCGCCTTGCCCCAGTAACCGGTGTAGCCGGCCCAGATGCGGGTGCGGAAGGGGTTGCAGTCGCCAATCGGGTTGCCGCATTCATCGTACTGGGTCTTGGACAACAGGCCGAGATTGTAAGCACGGGAACCGACCGCGCGGGTGAAGCTCTTAACCGTGTCCTGAACCGCTTCGAGGGAATTGGCCAGGTCCTGACCATTGACATAACGCAGACCGGCATACAGTTCATTGGCACGGGTGCCAGTCTCGAAGTACGGACGTTCGCCAGACAAATCAAAGAGCAAATCGGTCATGCGGAGGTCATTGCCGCCAGCATTAACCAAAGTCTGATACTCTACCGGGTTGGTGGCAATTTCTGCGGCGTTCAGGATGTTCGTGATCTTATCTTCCGTGAGGAGCGGCGCGAAATCACCGGCACCCCAATTAGCGATGGTCTCGGCGTACTTGGCGAGAGCATCTTCACGGGCAATGGGTGTGCCGAGATAGTCAATACCACCGTCTTCATTTGGCGTAAAGGTGCCATAACGCAAGATGGTATTGATTTCCTGATTGTTGAGCCAAGTTACGAAATCAGGGTCAGCCGCATCGTCATAGCCCATACCTCTGGCCATACGGTCGGTGAAGTCCGGGCCAAATGCATTTTCATCCAAGGTACTGATGGTCGGAGCAGCCCAGAGGCGGGTGTTATCATCAATATCAAATTCAGCACCGGGATCGGCGGTGAAATGACTGCCAACGGTACCACCAGGAACGGTGGAATCAATAAGGAGCGTCGCGCCGTCTTCGGTGATCAACTCACCGTCAGCACCGATGTTCACGCCGAGATTCCCCGCCGCGCCAAGGGTACCGCCACTCCTGACGGTGTTAACCGCATCGCCAAGGTCAACATTTTCCAGAATGGTGGTGACACCCGAATCAACCACCGTGTCCTGGAGACCGACAAACCGAGAACCGTTATTCAGCCTATTATAGCCGCTTAGGAAGCTGAGGTTTTCGATATTGTTGGTGGTCAACACCTGATCGTACACATTGCCATCACCAAGGTCGAAATTCACTATATCTGCGTTGGCATTGGTAGCGGATGTAATGTCAATTCCGGTATCAGCCGTGTTGACACCAGCAATCTCAACATTTTTCAGAATGTTGATTGTACTGCTGACACCAGGAGCAGCATTGAGCAGATTGATACCATTGGCAGTACCAGTATCAGATGTCGCAACAATGTTGTTACTGACGTCATAGTTTGACAAATTACCGACGATGATACCATCAGCCGCACCTGCACCAGCAGCGGAGACGGTGATATCGTTTTTGGTAACCAATTGGTCTGCCAAGAGATTGAGACCCACTCCCCCGCCAGTCATCAACGATACGCCAGCTGCATCATCACCAGCATTACCACCAACATTGCTCACTTCAATAGCATCGGTGGTGATATTCGCATTCGCACCCATAGCAACTGCACCGACACCATAAACAAAAGCTTGATTACCAGAGACCTTGATAATGCTTCCATCCGGGTTGTTCGCATCGGCAACCGTAAAGATACCATTGTGCGCACCGAGGAAAGCACCATAGGCCGAAGCCTCCGCCGACGAGACATCAACGCCGGTATAAGTCATACTGGACCCTGCGGTGGAACCGTTGACACTCACACCAAAGGCGTCGCCACCTTCTTCGGCTACAACCACAACTTTGCTGCCAGTGACTTTTGCATTCGCAAGTAGCATGTTAGCGTCAAAACCACGAGCATTACCAACTTCAGTGGTGGAATTTATATTACCGACAACAAGATCAACCCCTGAACCAATATTATTCGACACAAAACCAGAAGCATCGCCTTCAGCTGTTGCAGCAGTAATGGTTCCAAAAGCCACTTTGCCAGACGCAGAAGCGGCCTTGGTAATATCACCACCGATTACAATACCATCGGCATCCCCCAAAGTTGCAACTGTGGCCGATATCGGTCCCATATTAACTTCAGAGTTGACATTACCAGCGATAAACGCACCCACCGCATCACCCTCATCAGCAGATGCAATTACTTCTGTTGCACTGAAAATATTGGCACCAGCATCGATACTAGTAATGTTAATCCCGCTAGCATCGCCAAACGTAACCGACGTAGCTGCCACTTCACCCAGCGAAGTAATACCCTTGATATTACCACCCCACAGACCAGAAGCATCGCCTAGACCAGCCGAAGCGGTTATGGTAGATGTGGTGATGCTACCCATAGAGTCAGATCTTCTTCCATCCCTAGCACCCAAACCTAACGTGATACCTTCGGCGTCACCAGCACCACCATTAGTTTCATCTGTACCAGACTTAGCGATAACATCAACAACATTAAGAATAGCACTAGCACTTGTCAAACCACCTTCAATATTCACACCGCTGGCATCGCCCAGCAACAATGTTTCACCAGAGGCTTTGGCCAAATCAATTGTACCGGCAAGACCACCCTTGACCTGAACGGCGCGGGCTGCCGCACCAGGTGTATCGCCACCGACAGTATAGTTAGATTCAGAAGTTGCCGTAAACGTGTCACCATCAACTGTACCGTTAATATCTCCATTCGCAAAAAACGCCGTAGCTGAAGAATTCTTATCATCACTCAGTCCAGCGGCAGCTGTGATGTCCGCTACATTGATTGACCTGTTGGCAACAAGAGACGTAATAGACACACCAGTGGCTGAACCAGACTTATTAACAGCACCAGTTACATCAGCCGAAGAGACATCAATTATACCATCAACCGTAATGTTACCACGAACCGTAGTCGCATTGATACCAACCACATTGGCAGTTTGTGCAGCCTGAGCATCACCGCTGACCGTAATATCACCACTGACATAAATTGCATTAGCTGAAGCGCCTCTATCGCCAATTTCAGCAGCGAGAATACCAGCGGCCCCGATACCTGTACCAACCATAGAACCTGTATCAACCGTAATGTCGTTAACATTTATTACACCCATCATATTTTGCGCAGCAGCTCCAGTGGCATCTGCAAAAACAATGCCACCAACACTCGTGCTAGCATCAGCAGCGTGTACAATATAATTACCACTCCCATTAATCGTACCTGAAAACGCTGTAGCATTGAAATAACCATACCCAGCAACAATCACACTATTTGCTCCACCAGTTATTTCCACTGTTTTATTAGCCATGTCAAGGCCAAGGGCAGGTTGCAAATCATTGAAAATGCCAGCGGTGATGGTTACATTGTTCAGACCACCATCATCATCAGCACCAGTAAATATTACATCATTAACCAATGTAATACCACCAGTCGACGTCGCAGGAACAGTAGCGCCAGATATACTGTCCCATGTCACTTGAGTAGGATTAACGGTAATCACACCAGCGCTTACATACGGCGTGCCAGGATTGGTAGTTTGACTTACCGTACCACCATCAACATCCACTAACGTCCCGCCCCACGCCACGCCTCCCAGCATGGTTGCTGTCACCATGACAGCTAATAACAATTTCTTTAACATTCGTTCCTCCTCCATTTAAATTTCGTTCTCTCTCTCAAAGAACTAATTCCAAATTTCGAATTTCGTTCCCTCTCGTTCTCTCGTCTTATTCCGCTCCCTCCCGTGGCTGGCTTTATCGAACCCTACCTTCGAGTTCTCCTATTCACACCCGCTCCCCTGAAAATCCCCAAACCGACAAAAGCATAAATTTTTCAACTTTTTTCGATTTTGACGAAAGCCGGACTTTCATTTCGGTCGATAAAGCTTGTACAGGGGAATTGAGGAAATAAGGAAAACGCTCTCTCTCGCTTCTGTCTGACTAACAGAAATCAACGTTTTCCCAAAATCGACAACTCCCACAAATAGTACATCCCCAACATTTATTTAAAGTATTTCTCTCTCTCGGAAACACCCAGTACTTTAAGTAAATCGCCACGGAACAGCGCCTCCTGCTTGACTCTCTCTCACTCTCGTCCTCCTCCGGACTAAAGCGAGAGGCGCTGAACCAAAGCCGCGAACTAACCACCTCCTGACCCCAACGGACGCAAACTGCTGTTTGTAGTCCTTTTTTTGAGGGCTCGGTACCCTCTGTGCTCCTTGCCTTAAATTTTTTACCGAAAATCTAGAAACGACAGCAGCTTCCCCGGCATTACCCGGTAGGAAGCTGAGAAGACGCCTTTAAATTGTCGGATTCGTGCGTGCCAAACCGGGACACCCCAACCCCAACCGAGCGCGAAACGCCCATGGGAGCAGCCCTGCAGCAAGCAGAGACCGAGGTGTCCAGCTGGTGGTTGAGGATCGCGCTAGCCGAAGCCATGCCTTGGGGGTAGTCAGTCCCCAGGCATGCGCGACCACAGTCGTGGTCATACATGTCTAGTTCGCCATTCAGTAAAAGTCAGTCGTAGAAACCGCGCTGCTTTTTTTAAAATCACGGCAGTTAGTCAGACCGCCGCGAAGTCGTTACCTGGTCTTGCTGAAGCCACTATTTTTCCCTACGGTTAGTCAGACCGCAACGGAAATGCCGAGTAGTCAATTCGGCTAGCTGACATATATAACTCAACTCGCACCCAGAAGTCAAGCCCTTTTCCCCGAATTATCCCAACTTAACACTAACCGCCCCAAAGCCACTTCTCTTTAACTCCATACCCTTACACGACAAGCAACTTTTACCGCCTTCTGTCAATCCTTCGCCACTTTTATAATTTTCTCCTCCCTCCCCTACCCCATAGCACAAAAATGAGCGCCTCGGGTCGCCCCGAAGCGCTCATCCTTGACCTTTTAATCAACTCGTTTTACTACCCAGCCATTTGTTTAGAACTTGATCCCGGCGGTGATGTTGACGTCGTGGGAGTTGAAGTCCTTCATGGCGTTCCACTGGTAATCAACACCGACCCACATGCGCTTGTAGTTGTACTGGATGCCGGCACCGGCCATGGCGTTCCAGTGGCCGTAGTCGCGGCCGACCGAGTTGTAAGCCTTGTTGAAGCCGGTGGTCTGGTCAATCAGGCCGTAGCTGTGATACACGCCCTTCGCCGCGTCGCCGGAGGTCATGTAAGCGATACCGGCCTTGGCGCCGATGTCAAGCGACTGGTCGCTGGTGATGCAGACGTTGTAATTGGCGCGGACTTCCAGCGGAATGTAGAAGGTGTCGTACTTGTAGTCGTCGAAGCCGAAGAGGTCGGTATCGGCGTACAAGCCGTTGTGGCCCTTCGCAGTCGCGTTCAGGTAACCAACACCAATCGACGGCGTAATCATGAAGTTGTCGCCAACCATCGCGTCGTAACCAACCTGACCCAGGAAGTTCCAGGTGTGGGTGTTGTAATCTTCATAAGCACGGTTGCCGCCACGGCCCTGGTCAATCCGGTTGTCCGAATTGGTGTAGCCGAGGAGCAAGGTGCCGAACACGCCCGAGCAGGACTTCGCGGACAGGTAGACGTTGCCGGAGTAGTTGTGGATCCGGCTGTTATCCCAGTTGACCACCTTGTCTTCGAAATCGCCCTTGGTGTACATGAAGCTGGCGCCGAACAGGGCCGAATCGTTGAACTTGTATTCGAAACCAGTGGCGAAGCCGTAGCTGTGATACTTGTAACCGTCGAAGCCGTTGGATTCGCTGGCGTTATCCCACTGACCGACGCCCGCAACCCAGAAGTCGCCCTTGTAGTCGCCGCAAGTGTAGACGGGCATGCCGCATTCATCAACCCGGGCGCCGCCGCCACGCTGAGTGCTGCGGAGACGATAGATCCGGTCCAAGGACAGATTCTCGTGCTGCATCGCGGTCCGCCAGTTGGCCATCAACACATTGCCAATCGACGCGCCGTTCATGTAGTCCAACAGGGACTTGTCGGTGGTGCCGGAGATTTCGCGGTCGCCCATGTTGACCTTGTAGAAGTTGGAACCATCCGCTATCGCCCCGAGCATGCCGACGTGGAGATTGTAGGCATTGGTGGCGAGCGGGTTGTACAGCGAGCTGGTGTTATTGCCCCAGCCGGTGACTTGACTGCCTTGGTCGACGAAATCAGCGAAATCAATGTCGGCCTGAGTTACCGGAGTGTCCGGGTCATCGGGCAACGGCTGGCCGGTACTGCCGCGCAGATAGCTGGCTACGCGTTCCGGATCCAAAGTCGGGGCGAGGGTGCTGACGTCGTCCAGTTCGACCGGGCCAGAGACGCCGCCTTTGTCGATGACCTTGTTGGCGTAGTCGCGCAAATCGCCGATAGCCTGGAAGTTCATGTTGCCGGTGTTGATGCCCATGTTGCTGAGCTGGGTCATGAACTGCTCGTCGTTGTTGAGGTCGAGACCACGGTAGCCGTCAACAGCCAGTACTTGACGCGCGGGTTCCAGAATCGGGTCATCATTGTCCAGCGGTTCAGACATGTCGTAGTCGGGACGGTGCTGGAGGTAATAAGTCCCGAAGAGACTGTAGTAGTTGCCATCGGCGTTGTTGCTGTAGTTGGTCGGGGAAATGCCGATGGTGTTGGCGTTGATGATCTGCTCGTCCAGCCACAGGTCGCGGTTGGTGATATCACTGTACGGAGGAACAACCGTACCATCCGGAGCATTCTCGACGCGCTGGGCGTAATCATCCCAGGTGTTGATATTGCTGTCGTAGTGAGTGGTCTGGAACTGCTCACTGAGACGGAGCTTGCCGGTGGGGGTGAAGTTAACATTACCGGCGAACAGGGTCGCGCCAACGTCGGCATCCATGAGACCGTTGATACTGACATTGCCATCGGCCAAACGCGGGTCGAAGTTCTGATTGACATCAGTCGGAGTCGGGTCGGTGGAAAGCTCATTGGTACGAACAACCATGTCGTTACGCAGGTTCAAGGTGCCGCAACGGTCAATCAGCAAACGCTGGTTTTCTTGGTTGAGGTTGACAATCGTCCAACCCACCGGATTACGGGCATTGTTAGTGGCCGCCAAGGGAACAGTGTTGAAGGAACCGCCGTCGGTAACGGTGATGCCGCCGGTAGTCATGGTGGTGATCGGGGTGTTGTACTGACCGCGGTGATTGACAGTCAGATTGCCATCCCTCACGATGAGGCTGTCAGCCGAATAAATCGTGTCGCCACTGATGCTTTCGTTACCAGTAACATCATGGTCGCCGCCGTCAACCCAAGCGTTTCTGAGCCGCATGCCGCCGGCCAAAACGTTGTAGTTGAGGTTGGTGTGGCCACCGTTGAAGACGGCACCGTTGACAACATCAACAGTGGCGCCATGGCCATTGGTATTGAGGGACGTGCCACCATCCTGACGCCAGCTGTAGGTGCTGTAGTTAACAGAAGCGTCAACATCACCGCCAAATACAACATCAGCAAACTCTTCAACTACCGTGTTAACCGCACTTGCGTTGACGTTGCCCAGAACCTGACTCGGATCATCCGCCAGTTGGTTACGGAAAATGATGTTGCTGCGGTTGTTGGCAAGAGTGGTGGGAGCATCGCCCCGGCCGTTCAGGATATTCCAACCATAAATGGGGTCGCCATCCCCATCAAAGCCCGAACCAGCTTCACCATCTAAAATACCGCCCTGGAAAACCAAGTTGGTGAGGGTGCCGTTCTCGGCCGGATCCTGGTCGGGACGGATGCCGAGGATGACGGTATCTGCAATAGGAACATCATTAACAGCAACAGCAGAACGCAAAACACCATTGGTGTTGAACGTGGCTTCGTCGCGGAACTGGGTGTTGACGCTGACCACGCCTTCATGATTCGCAGCACTACCACCAACGGTAGTCGGACCGAACGCTTCAAGCCAAGAACCATGGGTTATACCGTACATGCCAATATCATCAATCCCAACTCCGGTATTATTGTTGCGGATGTTCAAAGTGCCAACCTGATAACGATCGCCGACGTCATTATCCGGTGTCTTTGTATCGCCATTGATCCACACTCTGTGATTGATGTTGTTGGTAATGGTCGAGGCATCGATGGTAGAACCAACCACTTCACCGCCACCGATAATGCTGTTGGCGAGGGTGTTGATGCTCTGGAAGTCGCGAATACCCAGAACCTTGGTACCTAGCGCTCCATCTTCGGTCTGATTATAGAAATCAGCGCTGATCATACCACCGGCCAGGTTGAGAATGGGCAAGTCAGCCAAGGGAGTAGTATCAGTGGCATTACGCAGACCACGAACAACCGCTCCATTGGTGCCAGTCAGGAGGCCGTCAGAATAGATGTTAAGGCCACCTTCAAAAAAGGTATTGTTTGTGCCATCTGCCTGGAATACACCAAAATAATTTGCTAAATTGGTGCCATTAATCCCTGCTTCAACATCACCTGCTATTCCGGGTGCACCCGTCAAATCATAATTCGAGCCTATACGGGCCAGATCTGAAACAATGACGGTATTTTGACCAGGGGCATAACCTTGAACAATGGGGGGAACAGCAGCGCCATCGGCATAAATATAACCCATGTTCACAATACCCTGGTTCACATCAAGTGCAGTTGTATTTAATATACCATTTGAATTTTGTACACGCAGCCAGTGATTATCCAAAAGGAAGTTCCACTTGGAATCCATTTCGACAATAGTGCCGCCTTGGCCTGTTACATTCAGGGTGTGGTTACCGGGATTAGTGGCATTTTGACCCCATACGATTTGACCACTGACATCGCCGGAGAAGCGCAGACCATTCGAACCGCCATCGACATCGGTGTCACCGACGACGACGACTTCGGCAGCTGTACCACCAAAACCAATATCAATACCACCAGCGGCGAAAACTTGCGAATCATTGGTCAACAACAGGCGGCCGCCTTCGCCGAACTGGGCAGTGTAAGCTGCGGGGTTGGCACTGGCCAACACGCGGAGAATGCCGTCAACACGGACAACGCCTTGGCCGAATTCAGTGGCGAGATCAATACCACTGACATCCAGCGTTTTCGCCAGAACATCGGCTGATTCACTAATATGAATCAATGCATTTGTATCGTTACCCGTACCAGCAACGGCGGTAGCTATAGATGCGTCACCAATATAGTAAAAGCCCGTCGAAGCTGGAGTGTCGAGTATCGGGCGCTCAAGGCCGTCAACACCATTCGGTGTAAACCCAATTCCGACAATACCATTGGTAACATTAACACCGACTACTTTCAAATCAACCAATGTGCTGGGAGTTGCACCGCTCGGCGCAGTAATTGGAACACCCTTGTCATCATAGAGTCGCGTGTTCAATCCCAACCTACTATCAAGAGCAGTAGCAATCGGCGTTGAATTAGGATCATTGGTATTTACAATCAAATAACCAAGTGCGTTTGAATCACTTACTCCGGCGCTAGGCGTAAAGTTTGCTGTACCACTGCCGTTTACGACTGTATCATTGTTGGGTGGAGTAGCACCAAACCAATCATCAGCGGCATTATAATAACCATCACCACCATAATATACAGTTCCAGTACTATCCAAACCCCACGCCATCCCTCCTAGCATGGTCGTTGCC
This sequence comes from Planctomycetota bacterium, assembly GCA_031548195.1. Taxonomy (GTDB): domain Bacteria; phylum Planctomycetota; class SZUA-567; order SZUA-567; family SZUA-567; genus JAJBSZ01. The sequence goes on from JAVBRG010000046.1 coordinate 28,201, forward strand.
ACCATGGCAACTAAAAGCAATTTCTTTAACATTCGTTCCTCCTCCTAAGCGAAATGCTTTATTTTTCACTTATTTTGTGCTTCTTAGTTTGTTCTCTCTCTAATCGGCTCACTCTCTCTCTTCTCGTTTAACCCGGTGACGCAATAGTACAGAAAGACGGCTTCGGGATACTTTTTCGAAAAACAGGTGACTGAATGGCGAACTAGACTGTTTTTTCTTTTTCCCGCTTCACGACCGGTTGACTAGACCCGCCGCAACTCGAGCTACCACCCAAAACCGCCTCTCAAAAGCTCTACCCCAAGTTCAACTCCAGGCGCATTACACTCTACCAATGTTCATCCCTTACATACTCCCATTTCCGGGATTTCTCACCCCATTCTCCCTATAGGCATACCCTCCCTTTTCTGCCCCGATGGGCGACCTGGATAGTAAATCACAAGACACAACGTGTTAAATTATGCGTTTAGACAACACCCGCCCGCACGATTTGGCCATTACGCCAAACCAGAGGTGAGAACAGGTTTTTTTTCTTGAGATACCTAGCTAATACCAATCAACCCACCAACAACCGCAAACCTAATAAAATCCGCCGAAACGACAACGACCCCTCCAGCCTATCTCAGCTGGAAGGGTCGTGAAGTACATGATAGATTGTTAACGCCGAGGCCAGAGCTTGGGCGGTGTTCAGTCAACGGTGAGGGGGGCGGGGGGGGGGGGGGGGGCGCGGGGGGGGGGGGCGGGGGG
>JAVBRG010000034.1:0-3578 GCA_031548195.1 Planctomycetota bacterium
CTCGATTGTAAGTTCCGAAACTGATAGGGTGTTTAGTGGAACCACTGAGCGACGGAGCGACGGTTTATCGGCCTGGATTCCGGCGAGCTACGCTTCCCCCCGGTTCAATGTTTATGGCGCCGGAATGACGTGTGGGGAGGAGTCCAGCGTAACAGGGTGCGGATTAGGGTAACACAGTTGAGATGCGCCCGCGCGGATGCGTGCCGAATGAAAGCGTTTCCAGGCCTCTCTTGTGATTCTATACCAGCAAAGGACAAACAAATGCCGCAAATCGTGACTATCGGCGAAATCCTGGTGGAAGTGATGGCGAAGGACGTCGGCCAGACCTTTCTTGAACCCGGGTTGTGGCAGGCCCCCTACCCCAGCGGTGCGCCGGCCATCTTCATCAGTCAAGCCGCCCGCTGCGGGGCGAAAACCGGCATGGTCGGTTGCGTCGGCGACGACGACTTCGGCCGCTTGAACCTCAATCGGCTCCGCGCCGACGGCGTCGACGTCTCCGCCATCGCCGTCAGCCAAAAACTCCCCACCGGCTGCGCCTTCGTCACCTATCGCCCCGACGGCGGCCGCTCCTTCATCTACCATATCCCCAATGCCGCCGCCGGCCTAATCGATCCGGCGCAAATCACCGAATCCTGGCTTGCCGACTGCCAGTATCTCCACGTGATGGGATCCTCCTTCTCCATACCCGGCGTCTACGAGGCGGTCGTGAAGTCGGCCCGGATTATCAAGGGTAACGGCGGTAAAATCAGCTTCGACCCGAACATCAGAAAGGAACTCATCTCCCGCGACGACACCATGCGGGAACGCATCATGAGTATCTACCGGCAAACCGACCTGCTTCTCCCCGGCCTCGACGAACTCCCCCTCCTCACCGGCGAAAGCGACCTCGAGCGGAGCAGCGAAAAAGTTTTCCGGGACACTCCCGTGCAGGCCATGGCGGTGAAGATGGCAGCCAAGGGCTCCCTGTACGTCAGCCGTTCGGAGCGTTTCGCCGTCGAGCCTTATCCGGTCGAGGAAGTCGACCCCACCGGCGCCGGCGATTGTTTCGGCGGCGCTTTGGTGGCGGGCCTGGTTTTGGGTTATCCCGCCCGCGAGGCGATGCGGCTGGCTTCGGCGGCGGGGGCTTTGGCGGTAACCAAAAAGGGGCCGATGGAAGGGGCGTCCTTCCTGCCGCAATTACTGGAACTGGCGGGTCTGGGGAGGTAATGCTGCATGTCCGGATTAAGACTGAAATTTCTCGCCGCGGTCTTCGCCCTGGCCGCCTGCTTGACCGCCGGCCTGTCCGGCCGCGCGGCGGAGACGGCTCTCGTCACCACCCCCTCGGGTCCGGTCGCCGGCTTGAGTGCGAACGGCGTCCGCTCCTTCAAAGGCGTTCCCTACGCCAAACCGCCCCTGGGCGAACGGCGTTTCGCCCCGCCGGAAAACATCGAACCCTGGACCGCCACCCGGATTTGCGACGCTTTCGGACCCCAGCCGGTGCAGCAGGATTTTTCCAAAATCATGGGTGGACCTCCTGCGGCATCTTCGGAAGATTGCCTCAGCCTCAACATCTGGACCCCGGCCAAGGCCGGGGGGGACAAGCTTCCCGTCTACGTGTTCATCCACGGCGGCTCCTTCGCCGTCGGCAGCGGCGCCAGCCCGGTGTATGACGGAACCGGCCTCGCCAAACGCGGGATTGTCGCCGTAACCATCAACTACCGCCTGAACGCCCTGGGTTTTCTCGCCAGCGGGGAGACCTTCGCCCGTTACGGGACGACCGGGAATTGGGGCCACCTGGATCAAATCCAGGCGCTCAAATGGATCCGCGATAATATTTCCGCCTTCGGCGGGGATCCGGAGCGGGTCACCATCGGCGGCGAATCGGCGGGTTCCTTTTCCGTCTCGGCGTTGCTGCTCAGCCCGTTGGCGAATGGCCTTTTCCGGGCCGCCATTCTCGAAAGCGGCACCATCCTGTCGGCGACGACCTCGACCCCCTACGCCCGCGCGGATCTTCACAAAGCCATGGCCGCCGGCTTCATGTTCGCGAACGCCTTCGGGGCGGATCAGGACGATGCCGCTGGCCTGGCGGCCCTACGCGCCGCCGACCCCGAGGCGATGGCGCAGATGAGCGCCTTCAACCCGGATTTCCGCATCACCACCGCCAGCATGTTCTTTCCCGTTTTTGACGGCGCGGTAATCCCCCGCCATCCTTACGCGGCGTTGCGGAGGGGGGAGTTCAACCGGGTGAAGGTGTTGTTCGGCTTCAATGCCGACGAAGGCTCGGTTTTCGTGCCTCCGGACATCGCGGTCATGGAGTACAAGGCGCTGGCCGCGCGCATGTACGGGAAACGCGCGCCGGAGGTCATGGCGAGGTTCGCCTCGACCGGGACCATTCGCGAGCAGGCCATGAAGGCGGTGATGTCCGGCACCTTTACGGCCGGCATGAAGGTTTTCGCCGACGCTCTCGCCCGGCACGGCGTGGACGTGTACGGTTATTACTTCACCCACGTGTCGCCGCAACATGCGAAGGCGGGGGAGGGGGCGAAGCACGGGGCGGAACTGCCGTACATTTTCGACACTTTCGCGGCGACCAATGAAAAGGATCCCACCCCGGAAATGCTGCGTCTCCGCGACGAAATCCAAACCCGTTTCGTCAATTTCATCGTCTCCGGCGACCCCAATCTGGGCGAGGAGCCGCTGTCGGGGGTGTTGTGGCCGAAGTACCGGGCGGAATCGCCGGTGATGATCCGCTTTGACGATCGGATTCGCCTGCAGGACATGCCGGATCAGGATGACGCGGCATTCATCGCCGAAGTTTTGGAAAGTCAAATCGACGTAGGGGAGGAATGAAAGGGTGTACAACAGCCGGTTTTTTTCGGACCGTCGCATGGCGTTCCCGATCAGGTTTTTTGCGGCGCCGATCCTGTGGTGCGCCGTTTGTTTGTGGACCATTCCCTCGCAGCCGGCCGGGGCCGAGGCGGCCGGGGTTCCCACTTTCACTATCGAGGGGGAGTACAGCCAGCGCTCGGGCGAGGTGCTGTTAATCGTGAACAGCCGGCCCTTAAGCACCACCACCTCCACGGTGGCGAAGTTCGAGGTGAACGCGGTCGAGATCCCCGACGACGCGGTGGTGACGAAAGTGGAGCTCCGCTCCTCCGGCGTGGTCGCGGGGAAACCGGCGCGGAACGGGGCAATCATGTCGCTGGCTGCGAACCTTATCGGCCCGGGCATGGGGGAGTGGGTGAAGATGCCGTGGGGCAGGGGAAACGGCACGGTGTTCACCGCCCGGGATCTGGGGCCGGATCCGGTGGCGGTCAAGGGCGAGTGGCTGGTGAGTTATGACGGCAGGAACCTGAGCGATCGCTTGCCCGGCTACAAGGGGCACAAGGGTTTGTCGTTGCGTATTCATTACGAGGCGGCTTCGACCCGGCCGCCATTAGAGCGGTTCTAACAATTCTATGACATTTTGAGCACTGCTATTTTGCCCTCACTCTTCGTTACTCGTCGCTTACAGCCCGTAGGGGATGCGCGCTCCTCGTGCCTCGATTGAGGGCAAAATAGCAGTGCTCAAAATGCCATATAATTGTTAGAACCGCTCT
>JAVBRG010000058.1:0-27007 GCA_031548195.1 Planctomycetota bacterium
ACCCCCCCGCGCGCCGCCGCCGCGCCCCGGCCGGGGGGCCCGGGCCCGCCCCGGCCCCCCCCCTCCCGCGCGCCCGCCGCCCCGGCGGGCCCCGCCAGCGCCGCCAATTACGGAACCTCCGGCGCCACGCCCTATGCCGGAACCCCTGCCGCCGACACGCCTTACGCTCCGGCCCCCTATTCCATCGACACTTCCATGCGGGTGATCAGCCAGACCGCCCCGGCCGAAAGCACCGCCGATCTGGTGAGAGGTTCCGGCGCCATTCCTCCGGTCGGCGGCTTCATGGCCCCCCTTGACCCCAGCCATTCCGCCGAAACCGTCGCCGCCAGCATTGTCGGCGCCCCCATAACCGGCGCTCCCACTCCCGGCGTAACACTGGAGGCGGTTTCCGCCACTTCGACCTACGCCGTCCCGGCTTACAGCGCCCCGACCTACGCCGCCGCTCCGGTCTTGACCCCTCCGGCGGTAACCCTGCCCGCGCCCGGCGCCGTTACCGTGACTCCCCCGCCCAGCAGCGTCACCGCCGCTCTCGAAGCCGCCCTGCCGCAATTGCAAATGCAGCTGCAGAGCCCCTACGGTTCCGGCGAAACGCCTGCCGCCACCTACGATCCCACTCTGAACGCCTATGTCCTGCCGCCGATTTACGCCAAAGTTAATCTCTGGCAGACCCCCAGCGGTGAACTCCTTACCGCTCCCCCGGCAGGCGCCGTCACCGTCCCGGCGACCCCGGCTGTCACCGCCCCGGTCCCGACTTTGACTCCCAATTATTACGCCCAGGCCCAAGCCGCCGCCCAGGCCCAAGCACAGGCGCAAGCCCAGGCCCAGGCCCAGGCCCAAGCGCAAGCCGCCGCCGCCCAGGCGCAGCTCGCGGCGGCGCAGACCCAGGCTCAGCAGCAAGCCCAGCTCCTTGCCCAGCAACAACAGGCGGCGTATCAAATGCAATTGCAGCAAGCACAGTATCAACAGGCCCAATTGGCGGCGCAGCAGGCCCAGCTCCAGGCCGAACGCCTCAAGGAAGCCCAATGGCAGGCCGAACAATTGAAGATTCAGCAGGTACAGGCCGAACAGCAGCTCCAGCTCCTGCAAGCCGACGCCGACGCCAAAGCCCGCGCCGCCGCCCAGGCCGTGGCGAACGCCCAAGCCGCCGCCGCCGTCGCCGCCCAGGCGCGCCAGTATACGGGACAGGTCCCGGCCGCGACTCCCGGTTACATCGGGGTTCCTTCCACCGGAATCATGCATCCCGGGCACGTGCCGGACTACAGCGGCGCGGTAGGGGGTGACCGGGTTGTCAGTCAGATGCTCCCCGGCGCCGCCGACCCGGGTTTTTGCTCCTCCTGCCCGGCTCCGGTGACCGCCACCATCACCCCCCCCGGCGCCCGGGGCACAGCTCCGGACATTTCTCCGGAAACCATCGCCGCCTCGCCGGTGCCGGTGGCCATAACCCCCGGGGACGCCTGGCGCTACATGAATTCTGGCATTCAACTGGCGGTCCTGGACGTGCGGGACGAGCTTGAGCGCGATGTCGACGGCCACATCCCCGGGGACATTTTCGTGCCCCTGAATCCTTTCGCCACCTTCCCGCAGCGGGTCTACCGGGCGATTCCCAATTTCAACATTCCGGTCATAGTCTATTGCCGCAGCGGGGTTCCCTCCGCCAATGCCGCCGACACCATGGCGAAAATGGGTTACAGCCGGGTTTTAGTGCTGGGTTCATTGGGTACATGGCCCTACGCGAAAACGAAGTGAGATATTTTTCGCGTCCGATAAGTTTTTTTGAAAGTCCGGCGCGAATTTCGGCAATTATTGGCTGTTGGCCGATACTTCCCTTCGAGATTCGCTTACAGACCGATGACCCGAGGGTATTTAGGGGGATATGACGGAGTAGTCGACAGCTTGAAGTGTAAGCTGGGCACGCAGGAAAAGGAACCAGGGTGAGACCACGGTGACCGAAGCGGTAAAAAACGCGTGTGGGCTGACTCCATCTCCTTCTCCCCCACCCAACGCGGCGGCATGCCGAAGCCAAGCGGCATGCCGCATTTTTTATTAATGCAGCCGGAAGCAGATTCCCCATTTTTTTTCGGAGATTTCCCTTGCATTTCACCGGGGTTTGGGTATATATGAAAGTTCATGTTAAGTATAACATATTTCCGGCACCCATTCAGGCGAAAGCGAATTGGGTGTGATTGGATTGGTTTTTTTCATTTTTGGTAAATTTTTGCGGAATTTTCCCGATGTTCACCGTCAATTATTTCAGCTATCGCTATTATGGCTTCCTTTCCGGTGGGAAAAGGGACGGTACGGCGATGTGAAATGGCTTGACATCGAAAACCTCGACCTAATCTCCTGCCGGCCGTTTTGGGCCGGTTTTTTTGTTTCTTTTAATCTGACCGTTTAATCTGACCGTTTTTGGTCCTAACTCTTTTTGGGGATAATCGCCATGTCGGAGCATAACCGCGGAATCGGGATCATTGGTTTGGGTGCGTTTGGGCGCTTTATGGTAAAGCACTTGACGCCTTATTACCAGGTCTGCGGTTACGACCCGCGTGGCTGGCCGGCCGAGGAAATCGCCCGCGAGGGGCTGGGCGCTTTCGCGCCGGTGTCTTTGGCTGAAGCGGCGGCGCGGGATCTGGTGATTTTTGCCGTTCCCCTGGAGGCTTTGCCTGGGGCGGCGCGAGAGGCGGCCGGGCACATCCGCCCGGGCGCTTTGGTTTGCGATGTGACTTCCGTCAAGGTGCGGCCGCTGGAGATTCTTAGGGAGGTCATTCCCCCCCATGCGGATTTACTGGGTACGCATCCGTTGTTTGGACCTCAGTCCGGCAAGAATGGGATTGCCGGTCTGCGGGTGGCGTTGTCGCCGGTGCGGATTGCTCCGGACCGTTATTACCGGGTCTGCGATTTCCTTACGGACAAGCTTCGTCTAATTGTGTTTAAGACTGACCCGGACGCCCATGATCGCGAGATGGCCCGGGTGCAGGCGATGACGCATTTTATGAGTCGGGCGCTTAGGGAGATTGGTTTGGAGCCGTCGCCGATGGCGACGAAGGCTTATGAGAAGTTGCAGGAGTTTGCGTCGATTGTTTTGTCGGATTCCTGGGATTTGTTTTTGACGATTGAGAATGGGAATCCGCATGCGGAGGGGGTGAGGAGGAGGTTGGTGGGGGAGATGCAGAGGTTGGAGCGGGAGTTGACGGGAGGGGTGTGAAGCGCCCGGGAGAGTAATAAAATGGCACTAAAGCGCTTCAAAAACCCCAAATCCCAAACCTTTCCCCAAAACATCAAAAAACCCGGGGAAAGTCTTCGCCACCGCCTCCGCCCCGGTAATCGTCATACCGTTCCCGGCCAAACCAAGCAAAGTGCAGGCCATAACCAACCGGTGATCCCCACGCGAATCAACCGTAACGTTCCGAATGTCAATCTTCGGCGTGGGATGGACACGCAACCAATCCGGTCCGACGTCATTGGCGATACCGGTCGCATAAAGAAGTTCATGCAAAGCCTGCAAACGGTCCGTTTCATGATTCCGAATGTGGGCCAGGTTCGTGAGGGTAACCGGCGCGTCCGCGAAAGCGGCCGCGACCGCCATCAGGACGGCGCTCTCGGACATCGCCCGCATGTCCAGGGTAAAACCCCCTTTCAAACGCGGGGTCGCGGCCAGGTCCCGGCTCACGGTCAAACCCATTCCGCCGGCAACATCCGACCCTGTGGCGTCGACGCCGGAGCTTAAAACGCCGCCCATATTTTCGATGATTTTAAAAAGCTGGCTGCCCGGCTGTTTGCTGTCCGGGGACACGTTCGCGACCCCGACGCGGCCGCCGGCCAGCAGGGGCAGGAACAGGAATACCAGGGCGGCGTTCAAATCCGCCTCGACAGTGTAATCGGCGGCGTGGTAAAATTGTCCCGCCGGTATGGTCGCTTCCAGGCTGGTGTCCGAGCAAGTGACGGTGCGGATGCCGCCGATGCCGAAGGATTGCATCACCGCCAGGGTGGCGTCGAGGTAGCGTTCATCGGGGTCGAGTGCGGTTATCCGCACCACGGCGTCCCGCCGGCAGTACGGTGCGGCCAGAAGGAGGCCGCTGGCGAATTGGCTGGAGTCACGGGCGGAAATTTCCGTCAAGCCGCCCTGCAAGCCGGCCCCCCGAACCATGAGGGGGAAGGCGGCGTCGGGTTCGAGAAAATGCACCGCCGCGCCCCAGCGTTGCAGAGCCTCGACCAGCGGCGCCAGCGGCCGCGCCGCCAGTTGTTCCGAAGCGGTGATAATCCAGCCGCCCCGGTCGGCGCCGGCCAGCAGCCCCGGGAGAAAACGCCCGACCGTCCCGGCGGAACCGATGTGGATGAGGCCGCAACGCCCCGCGAAGTCGTGGGCCAGGCCGTGAATGGTCAGGGTGTCGGGGCCGGTTTTTTCGAATTTTACCCCGAGGGATTCAAGTGCCGCCAGGGCCGAGCGGGTGTCGTCCCCCGGGGGAATGCCGTGGACGCTGCTGGTTCCCATGGCGATGCCGGCGAGGAGGATGGCCCGGTTCGCCAGCGACTTCGAAGCCGGGGCGGTGACGGCGAGGTGCGGCGGGCCGGCGAGGGGTTTCACCCCGACCGTGGCGGGTATTTTTTTAAGGTGCGGCGGCAGCAGCATAGGAGAAGGCTCCATGTCCTGGTCGAGAGGAAGCTGGCGGTCCAAACAATTGTTGCACATTCCCGCTTACCCGGATCCGGCGGCTTTGCGGGCGGCGGAGGACAAGCTGAAGAAGTACCCGCCCCTGATTTTCGCCGGCGAAGTGCGGCAGCTCAAGAGCGCTCTCGCCCGGGCGGCGCGGGGCGAGGCGTTTCTCCTGCAAGGGGGCGACTGCGCGGAGAATTTCGAGGATTTCGACACCCAGTCCATTCGCGACACCTTCCGGGTGCTCCTGCAGATGGCGCTGATTTTCACCTTTGTCGGCGAAAAGCCGGTGGTGAAGATCGGCCGGGTCGCGGGGCAGTACGCGAAGCCCCGCAGCGCCGCCATGGAGACGGTGGACGGCCAGGAAATTCTAACCTATCGCGGCGACATGATCAATCGGGCGGAGGCGGCCCCGGCCGCGCGAACCCCCGACCCCGAGCGGATGCTCCAGGCCTATTTCCAATCCGCCGCGACCCTGAACCTGCTGCGGGCCTTCGCCGGCGGCGGCTACGCCGATTTGTTCCGGGCCGGCCGCTGGCTCCTCGACTTCATGGGGACTAGCGAAGTCCGTAATAAATATGAAGCCCTGGCGGCGGGGATAAACAAAACTCTCGGGGTCATGCGGGCCTACAGCCAGCCGGATGCGCCGGAAATGGTCCCCGATGCGAACCGGGTCGATTTCTATTCTTCGCACGAGGCGCTGTTCCTTCCTTACGAGGAGGCCCTGGCCCGTAACGACAGCCTGACCGGCGACCCGGTGGCCGGGTCGGCGCATTTCCTTTGGTTGGGCGAACGGACCCGGTCGCTGGCCAGTCCCCAGGTCGAATTCCTCCGCGGGGTGATTAACCCGATCGGGATCAAGGTCGGTCCCGGCGCCGGCGCGGGGGAATTGGAAGGTCTGGTCGCGCGGTTGAATCCCCGCAATGAACGCGGCAAAATCGCCCTGATTCTTCGGGCCGGGGTCGAGAGGGCGGAGGCGGTGTACAGCCGGCTGATTCGCGATTTCAAGGGGGCCGGCCGCGAGATTCTCTGGGTGGTCGACCCCATGCACGGTAATCCGAAGAGTGACGACCTCGGGGTGAAGACCCGCTTTTTCGGGGACATTCTCCGCGAATGTGAAATCTTCGTGGCTGTCTGCCGGGCCGAAGGCGCCCATCCCGGCGGCGTGCATTTGGAGATGACCGGCAAGAACGTCACCGAATGTTTGGGTGGGGCGGATCGGGTCGAGGATTTGTCCTGCAATTACCGCACCCTCTGCGATCCGCGCCTGAACGCCAGTCAGGCGCTGGAACTCGCCTTCGCCTTCGCCGAGCGGATGGCGGCCGGCGAGCCGAAAACCAAGGCGCGGACTTCGGGGCGGTTTTGAAGGGTAAATGCCCGGGTGAATAGGCGTCGTCTTGAAGCTTGAACCGCTCCGGATATAATGACGTCAAGGAGACCGGCATGACCACGGCTGTACAGCGGCAAAAACGTGCAAGACCCCGTACCGTCTCGGCAAAAGCTGGCAAGAGGAAGCCGTCGCGCATCCGGGCTGAATTGTTGCCTGCATCCGTGATTTACCTGACTATTGACGGCACGGATTACGTCGCCGTACCTCTTCCCGCCTTCGCCGCCTGGTACGAAGCGATAGAAGACAGGGCCGTTGCCGATTACACCAGCGATCCCGAAGATAGCGACAAACCCCATCGTCTGATCGGCGCGCGTAAGAAAGTCCTCCCCGCGACGTCCAAAAAGCTCAGTATCGAAAAAACGCGTTTCCATGCCGTTCCCGTAGCTGATTTTGCCGAGTGGTATGAAGACATCTGGGACGGCGCGATTTGCCAATATGTGCATGAGAATCCGGAACTTTCCCTGCCCTTTGCGGAAGTTTTGGCAAATTTGGCCAAACCGGAACGCCGCGGATGAAAAAATATGCGGTCACTGTCCGTCCAAAAGCACAACGGCAAATCGCCAAACTCCCTCCCCAAGTGCGATCGCAGGTAAATGGGTGCATCGCCGCCCTAGCCGATAATCCACGGCCCCATGGTTGCAAAAAACTCACCGATAGGGACGACTACCGGATTCGTGTCGGCTCCCACCGGGTTGTTTACCAAATCCACGACAAAATCGTCACTGTCCTGGTCACGGAAGTTGACGATCGGAAGAATATCTATCGCTGACCCTTCCGGAACTTTCTCCCCTTCTCCGTCAATCGGTATTTCTGCAATCGGCTGTTCGGTTTGTCCGGAACGGTCATCTCCAGCAAACCCCCGGCCAGCGCCGGCGCGAGGTAAAGCTCCCGGAAGGATTTCCGGTCGGAGCGTCCGACCGCCCGCTGCAAATCCCCCCGGGGTCATTTCGCCGGCGACGGCGTGCAGCAGCGCTTTGACTTGGGGGGTGACTTGGGGGGTGAGCGAAGCGGCGATGGCCGAGTGAATCATCTCCAGCATGAATTCGATGAAGCGGGAACAGTCGGCCTGTTCCGTACTCTCCCGCAGGGCCTGGTAATATTCCGCCTGGTGGTCGCGAATGAGGCTTTCCACGGGGATTTGCGCGAACATGGGGTTCCACCCGAAAAGAATCAGGGTCTGCCACAACCGTCCCAGCCGGCCATTGCCGTCAAGGAAGGGGTGGATGAATTCGAATTCGAAATGGAAAACCGCGCCGGCAATTAGGGGATGGTGGTCGGTGCTGGCCAGCCAATGCAAAAACTGCCGCATCAATACCGGCACCAGCCTGGCCGGCGGCGCCAGATGCACCACCCGTTCTCCCGCCACCACTCCCACGCCGCCCCGCCGGTATTTTCCCGCCTCCGGCAATAAGCCCCGCATCATGAGGCCATGCGCCTCAAGGAGGTCCTGCTCGCTTTGGGGATTCCAATGCTCGAAGCGGTCGTAGGCGGCGATGGCGTTTTCAGCTTCGAGAATTTCCCGGGGCGCGGCAAGCACCCGTTTGCCGTTCAGAATGGCGGTGATTTGTTCCTCCGAAAGGGTGTTCCCCTCGATGGCCAGCGAGCCTTGAATGGTCCGAACCCGGTTTGCCCGCCGCAGGCGAAGCGCCTGTGCCGCATTGAGCGTCTCCGACAATCTTCCCACCGCTTCACCGATGTCCGCGGTCAGGCGAAGCAAGCCTGGGGTAATCCTGAAGGGCGGCTGGTAAATTTGTCGGCTGGCCAAAGCATATTCCTGAAACAAGCGGTTCATGGTGGATGTGCGGCGCGGTGACTGCGAATCTAGCGTTGCGGTGCCACTTCCGCCCGGCGGGGAATCGAGGTCACCGCCCCGTGCCGGGACACGGCGACGGCGGCGGCCCGCGCCGCCAAATCGAGCGAGCCGGCCACCGTTTGCCCCTCCTGCCGGGCGGCCAGATAGTAGCCGGTGAAGGTGTCGCCGGCGGCGGTGGTGTCGACGACTTTGGCGGGGTAAACTTCCTGGAAGGTGCGGCCGGCCGGGCCTTGATGCCAGGCTCCGTCCCCCCCCAAGGTCAACACCACTTCGGCATGGGGAAAGCGTTTTGCCGCCGCCGTCAGAATTCCCTCCGGGCTTTTCTCGCCGGTGAGCTGCCAGCCCTCGACCTCGTTCATGATGAAGAGGGAAATCTTCTTCAGGTCCCAGGCGAGTATCGACTCGTGGAAGGGCGAGGGGTTCAGGGCGACTTCGAGGCCTTTGGCGTGGGCCTGGTCGATGATTTCCGCCATGCCGTTGATTTCGTTCTGCAGCAGGACCGTGTCCCCGGCCTTGAAGCCGGCGAGGACCCGGCCGATGTGGGCGGAATCGTTTTGCCGGTTCGCGCCGCCGAAGAGGACGATACTGTTCTGGCCGTCCCGGGCGACCTGGATAATCGCGTTGCCGCAGCGTTCCGGCACCTGTTTGACATGGCGCACATCGACGCCGTTCTCGCGGCAGGCGGCCAGGAGCATTTCCCCGTCTGGACCGACCATGCCGGCGTGGTATACTTCAGCTCCGGCCCGGGCCAGGGCGATGGACTGGTTCAGGCCCTTGCCGCCGCAATGCACCTCCAGGGAGCGCGAGGCTATCGTCTCGCCGGGGAGGACGATGTGATCCACCGCATAGACGAAATCGATGTTCAGGGAACCGAAGTTGAGAATGGCCATGGGGAATTCCTTATGGATCGGCAAAAGAACGGTCTGGAAAAGCCTGCCCAAGTAGGTGCGGCGGAAGGCGGCAACGGCGGGTTTTTTCAAAAAGTTTACGCCGTGGTCAGGACGATTCCCGCCGGGAAAGTCATGACCTACGGGCAAATCGCCAAACGTATCGGCGGCTTGTATACCGGCCGCACGGTCGGGTTCGCCATGCGGGCGGCGCCGGCGGAGGCCGGCCTGCCCTGCCACCGGGTGGTCAATCAAAAAGGCGAAATGACTCCCGGCCATTGCTTCGGCGGGGCCGCCAATCAGCGGCGGATGTTACGCCGCGAAGGCGTTCCCTTTCGCCGCGACGGGACGATAAACCTGGAGAAAGCGCTGCTGCGGTTCTCGGACGGGGCTGTACCGGCGGAGAAGTGACATGGCGAGCGGTTCAGCGTTCCGTCCGTAGCGTCCCCACGATTCCCGCCACCGTTTCATCACGGGCTTCCAGCCAAACCTCCAGTTCACGGAGCAGGCGGGGCATGATCCCCGGCTCGGCGAAGTTCGCCGCACCCACCTGCACGGCGGACGCTCCGGTCATCAGGTAGCCGAGTAGCGACGGCAAATCGCTCACTCCCCCCGCCGCGACCAGGGGGCACTTCACCGCCCCCCGCACCTGCCACAGGAGCCGTAAAGTAAGCGGGTAAACCGCCGGCCCGCTGAGGCCGCCGGTGATGTTCGACAAAATCGGCCGCCGCTTCTCGACATCCACCGCCATGCCGAGAAACGTGTTCGCCACCACCAGGGCGTCGGCTCCGGCCCCTTCGGCTGCGCGGGCGGTTTCCCGGATGTCCGTCACATTCGGGGTCAATTTCACCCACAGCGGTTTCGCCCGGGCCAGGCGGCGCAAGACGCCAATCAGTTGCCCCGCCACCGCCCGGTCGGTCCCGAAGGCGATGCCCCCTTCCTTCACGTTCGGGCAGGAAATGTTGATTTCCAGGACGTCGATGTCCGGAACACCGGACAGGCGCTCGACCAACGCGGCGTATTCCTCCTCGCTTTTTCCGGCAATATTCACCACCACCTTCGCCGCCTTCGCCCTCAAGGTCGGGAGGAGTTCCTTCAGGAAATACTCCACCCCTTCGTTCTGCAAACCGATGGCGTTGAGCATGCCGGAGGGGGTCTCGGCCACGCGCGGCGGCGGGTTCCCCACCGTTCTTTCGAGTGTCACCGATTTGCTGACCGCGGCGCCCAGGAGGCCGATGTCGTAGAAATCCCCGTATTCCTGGCCGCTCCCGAAGGTGCCGGAGGCGGGCATGAGGGGGTTGGCCAATTCCACGGCGCCGACGCTGGTTTTCAAACGGGGGTTCATGTTTTTCCTTTTTTTCTATCGAATGCCACTCTCCGCCAATATACCCAATGCGTTGCATCCCGCAATGGAAACCGTAAAATGAAACGCCTGAATCAGATTTTTGCGCAAATTTGCATAACTTCAGCCGCGACACTCAGGAGAAACAAATTGTCCGAAGACGCTTCCCGGGAAAATCCCCCCGCCGCGAAAACCGCCCCGGAAAAGGGGCGCTCCAAAGCGGTACTTCTGCTGGTGATCCTGTGCCTTCTCGCCTTGGCGCTGGCCGTTTACCTGCTCCTGAATTACGGCAATCCCCAGTGGCACCCCAAGCTTTACTCCTATCAGGCGAAGAAAACCGCCGATGGCGTACTCGAGCCCCGTGGCGCCTACTCGGGCGGCTGGAAAAACTGGACCGAGGCCGGCGCCGTCGCCTCAGACTACCAATATCTGAACGGTAAGAAGCACGGCCCCTACGTCACCTATACGAAAACCGGGGCGGTCCTGTCCGAGGGGCAGTACAGGGACGGCCGGCTGGACGGCCTCCAGAAAGTGCACCAGGACGGCGGCGCCCGCACCGAGATTCCCTTTCAGGACGGTAAACGGAACGGCGTGGAAAAAACCTGGTACCCGGACGGACAAATCGCCGTCGAAGCGCCTTGGGTCGATGGGGAACAGGACGGCGCGGTGAATTTCTATTATGAAAACGGTTCCGTCCAGTCGAGCCTGCCCTACTACAAGGGGAAGCGTCAGGGCGTACACAAGACCTGGCACGAGAACGGCAAGGTCCAGGGCGAGGAGAATTACCGCGACGACGTCCTGAACGGCCCCAGCGATTTCTGGAACCAGGATGGCAAACGGGAGATGAGCCTGAATTACCGCGCCGACCGCATGGACGGCAAACAGACCTGGTATTATCCCGACGGCAAAATTTCCAAGGAAATCCACATGTCCATGGGCATGCCGCACGGGGAATGGAAGGAATGGGACGAGGGGGGGAAGCTGGTCACCGACGAATTCTACGACATGGGTGAATTGAAGAAACCGGCGGATAAGCCGGCGGATAAGCAGGAAGAAGCCCGGGGAGAGACGGTGGAAAAGGGGAGAGAAACGAAGAAGCCGGCGAGAAAAGCTTCCGAGGAAAAGGCGTCCGAGGAAAAGGCGTCCGAGAAAAAAGCGTCCGAGGAAATAACGCCCGAGGAAAAAATCGAGAAAAAAATCGAGGCGCAGATCGAAGACGCGATGGAGGGGAAAGTGGAAAAGGCCGGACCGGAGAAGCCGGAGGACGACCCTTACGACGAGGAGAACAGCCAGCCGTCGGCCGGAGAAAAGGCGGCGAAAGCTTGAATCGGGCGAGCGGCGCCAAAAAGCAAACACCGCCGCTTTCCCCAGTGAAAGCGACGGCGTTTGGGAGAGGAGGCAAAGTAGTGTTGCGCCCCGCAATCAGGCGCAGAGGGAAATCACCGAACCGTCCGGAAATTTGAAGTCGAGATAAGCCGGATGCGATTCGTCGCGGAAAGTCAGGTCGACCTCGGCGCGAATGGCCGCGGTCACTTCCAGCCAGTTCGAGCCTTCCGCGTAGGTGGCCCAGTCGAGGCCGTGAATCATGAAGCAGTTGTTTTCACCCTGGTTGACCAGGAAAGTGAGCCTTTTCATCGCCGTTCTCCTTGACCTGGTTTCGGGCGTTTTTTTTATTTTCCCTACTCTTTTATTATCGGCGGATAAATGGGCCGGCTGAACGGATTTCTTCGGTAATCGGCGCAATTTTCAATTTATTTTTCGATAGCCGGCAAACGCTGGCGCTCCGTGAATTTAGGCTTTACGGGGCACTAGAGCGGTTCTAACGTTTTTGCCCGAATTTCAAGGGTTTTTGATTTTACAAAATCGCCATTCGGCGGTTTGAATGGTGATTTTGCAAAAGTCCAGATATAATTATTAGAACCGCTCTAGGCAAAGGAGCCCATCGCCATGCCCGGTCTCTTTTTGGTTCTTGAAGGCGGGGACGGCAGCGGCAAATCGTCGCAGATTCGGCTCCTCGAGACGTTTTTCCGCCGCACCCGCGCCAATGTGGAAGTCGTCCATTTCCCCCGCCTCGACGTCCGGCCCTACGGCCCCCTGGTGGCCCAATTTCTACGTGGCGATTTCGGTTCACTGGCGGGCGTCCACCCCAAGCTGGTGGCCCTCCTCTACGCCCTGGATCGGAAAGAGGCGGCCGATCGCTTCGCCCGGCTGCTGGCCGAAGAAACGGTCGTTCTGGCCGACCGCTATATTTTTTCGAACCTCGCCTACCAGTGCGCGAAGGTGGGTTCGGAGGACGAACGCCGCGAACTCGCGGCCTGGATTGAAGAGCTGGAATACGGCTTCCACCGCATCCCCCGGCCCGACCTTACCCTGTACCTCGACGTCCCCCGGGATTTCGCCCGGGCGAACCTGGCTGCCGAACGCGGTGGCGAGGACCGCGCCTACCTGCAAGGGAAGGCGGACATCCACGAGGCGAGCGATAGTTTGCAGGAACGGGTCAGGGAGGAGTTCCTGACCCTGGCTAAAACCCGGCCGGATGAGATGGCCGTAGTCGACTGCCGGGCGGATGACGGTCGTATCGCCCCGCCGGAAGTTGTCCACGGACGGATTGTCGAGACGCTCCGGAAACATGTCGACGATTTTTAAACAAATCGTCACTGGAAAAATATTTGAGGTTCAGGCAAAAATTCACCATTCCCTTTGGTGTGGACTAACCCATGGAAAGCACCTTCCAGATTCTTATACGTCAACTCGTTTCGCCGCGCCGGGAAAACAGCAAACAATTGGCCGCCCGCGCCGCCCGAAAGCTGGACATTCCCCTCGCCGATATACTGTCCTGTACGCCCATACGGCATGCGCTTGACGCCCGTAAGCGCCGGGGGACGCCGATTCACGTCTATCACCTCCGCCTGACCCTGCCGACCCGGCACCGCCGGCTGGTGCGAAAAAACCACACCCTCGACATCGTCGTCGAAACGGACGGCAAAGCCCCGGCCCTGGTATTGACCGACCCCGCTCCACCGCCGCCGGCGGCGGCGGCGGAGCGGGGCGCGGGCTGGCGGCCGCGCATTTTAGTCGTCGGGGCGGGACCGGCGGGGCTGTTTGCGGCGCTCCGTTTGGCCCGGGCGGGCTGGAAGCCGCTATTGATTGAAAGGGGCGATCCGCTGGCGGACCGGCGGCGGGCGGTGGCGGAGTTTTGGCGGAAGGGCAGACTGGACCCCGAGGCGAACGTCCTGTACGGAGCCGGCGGGGCGGGATTGTTTTCGGACGGCAAGTTGAACACCCGGCACAAGGATCGGGCCGCCCTGGCGGAAATCCTCGCCGCTTTGGTCGTGGCCGGGGCGCCGGAGGAGATTCTACTCGAAGCCGAACCGCATTTGGGGAGCGATCTCCTCGGGGACGTGGTGGAAAACATTTTGGGGGAAATCGCGAACTGGGGCGGGGAAATCCGTTACCGCACCCGTTTGGATCGGCTGGGGCTGGAGGACGGGCGGCTTCGCGGGGCCGAATTGAATGGCGGCGGCGGTTGTGAAAATATTCCCCTCGACGCCTGTGTGCTCGCCACCGGCCACAGCGCCCGGGACGTCTACGAAATGCTCCACGCCGGGAATTTCCTCCTGCAGGCGAAACCGTTCGCGGTCGGACTGCGGGTCGAAATGCCCCAGGCGGACATCGACGCCTCGCAGCGTTCGCCCGCCTACCGGCCGGCGCCGGGACAGGCCGCGTCCTTCCGCCTGTCGCGGCCGCCGGAAGGCGCGGGGGCGTCCTGCTACACTTTCTGCATGTGCCCGGGGGGGCTGGTGGTTCCATGTGCGTCCGAGCCGGGACGTTTGGCGGTGAACGGCATGAGTTATCATGCCCGCGCCGGCGAATGGGGCAACGCCGCCTTTCTTTCGCCGGTGGCGCCGGAGGACTTCGCGGCGTTCGGGGCCGGCGTTCCGGAACCTTTGGCGGGGATTGCCCTGCAGCGGCATTGGGAGGAAAAGGCCTATCAGGCTGGCCGCCGGGGGGGCGAGTACGCGCTTCCGGCCAGCGGTCTGGCGGATTTTATCGCCAATCGTTCCGGCGGTTTGCCCGCGGGGCGATCGGTGGAGCGGGCGGCGGCGGCGAATTTGCGGGAGCTTCTGCCGGAGCGCCTGGGGGGCACTCTCGCGGCGGCGATACCGGAGATGCTCCGGCGCCTCCGGCTGGTGCGGCCGGAGGAGGTGGTCCTGTACGCGGTGGAAACGCGCACCAGCAGTCCGGTGCGGATTTTACGGGATATGCGGGGTGAGGCCGGGGAGGGATCGGGGGTATATCCCGCCGGGGAGGGGGCGGGTTATGCCGGGGGGATTATGACCTCGGCGTTGGACGGCTGGAAGGCGGCGGGGCAATTGATGCGGGCGCGGGCGAGAAGCGGGTGATTAACTGAACTTTTGCAAAGTGGCGATTAAACCGCCAATCGCCACTTTGCAAAAATCGTTTTTGCCCGAATTTCAAGGGTTTTTGATTTTACAAAATCGCCATTCGGCGGTTTGAATGGTGATTTTGCAAAAGTCCAGTGATTAACAGCCCGGTCACCCCGAACCCCGCCCCACTCGGCATTCCGGTTCTCACACTTTCCGTAGTTGCCGCGCCACCAGAATCACCAGGCACGCCCCGGCCACCCCCATGAGAATCTGCCCGAACAAACCGTAGAAAGTCAAACCCACCAGGGCAAACAGATACCCCCCCACCACGCTGCCAAGCAAACCCAGAACCACACTCCAAATTATCCCCAGACCCCCCGAACCCATGATGATACTGGCAATGATGCCGATGACGAACCCCACCACCAGCATGACGATAATGTGACTCGCCGTCGGACCGATCTGCACGGCGGTGTGCGACAAATTATCCATGACGGTTCTCCTTTTGCCGGAACCCCGGATCCAAACCTGTGCGTGTCACCATTTGCTGTCGGCGGCGCTGAAAATTCAGCCGAAAAAGGAAAAATTAAACTTGCATAAGCGAAGGGGAGGAGTATAATATTGATATTGGTAAATGAGTACCAAATTACCAATATAAATCAGTTTGCTTCCGCCCCGTTTGCCTGGGACAATATTTTGGACAGAATATCGGGAGGCGTATTCCCGTGGAACGAAATTGCGGCGGGTGTTTGGGCAGGGTGAACGGGCGAGGACGGATGGTCATGGCGGGACTGCTGAATATCAGTGAAATGGGTGCGTTGGCGCTGCATACCATGTTGCAGGTGGCGAACCGGAAGCAACAGGGGTTTGACTCCTGGCTGAGCGTGGGGGATTTGGCGGTGGATTTGCATGCCAGCCGCCACACGCTCCACAAGGTGACGAAGATGCTGGTGCAGGCGGGTTTTTTGGAGAGTACCCGCGGCCCATCCGGCGGGGTGCGGCTGCGGGCGGAGCCGCGGGACATTCGCATCGTGGACATTATCGAAGCGGTGGAAGGTCCATTGGCGGAGAACGGCTGCCTTTTCGAACGCCGGGTTTGCAGTCCGGGGGCGGTGTGCCAGTTTTGCGGCATCACCACCGATTTGCAGCACCAGATTTGGGGATACTTTGTCGGCACCACTTTGGAAGACCTGGTGAAGCGTTTGCCTGACGCGGCCGAGACCGGGCCGTGACGAAGAGGCTGTATTTTCGAAATATTGGACCAGTGCATATCCACGAAACATCGGAAAAACGATCCGCATGCGTTAATCAATCGCGTCGATCCTGACATATATTAGCATGAGGCGGAGCGGTTCATCTCCCCCTCCGGCACCGTCCCGGCCCCGGCCGCGCCACGGCCGGCCCTTTCGCGCCCTCCAAGGAGGAACCCCATCATGGCAAAAGCCGAACGTAAAATCGTCCACATCGATCCCGAGAAATGCAATGGTTGCGGCATCTGCGTAGACAGCTGCCACGAAGGCGCCATCGCCATGGTCGACGGCAAGGCTCGCTTGGTCTCCGACTCCTATTGCGACGGTCTCGGCGACTGCCTCGCCCCCTGTCCCACCGGCGCCATCACCCTCACCACCCGCCCGGCCGACGACTTCAATCCGGACGCGGTCGAGGAACGCCGGAAAATGTTGGCGTCCGAAAACGCCGTGGCGGCCAAGGCCGATGCCGAAGGCCCGCTGCCCTGCGGTTGTCCCGGCATGGCGGCGAAAGTGTTGCATAAACCGGAGCCGGCGCCGGCGCGTCCGGTCCGGCCGCTCCAGCCGGAGGCGCTGGCCTGCGGCTGCCCGGGCCAGAACAGCCGGGAACTAAAAGCGCGGCCGGCGGTGTCCGCCTGCGATTGCGGCTGCGAGGGGCCGGAGGCCGGGGCCGGGGTTCAGTCGCAGTTGATGAATTGGCCGGTCCAATTGAAGCTGGTTCCGGTCAACGCCCCGTACCTGAAGGGGGCGGACATTTTGTTGGCGGCGGATTGCGCGGCGGCGGCGGCGCCGGATTTCCACCAGCGGTTTTTACGGGGCCGGCCGCTCCTCTTGGCATGTCCGAAGCTGGACGAGAACGAGCCGCAGATTGAGAAATTGGCGGCGCTTTTCGCGGCGTCCCGGCCGGCGTCGGTGACGGTCCTGCGGATGGAGGTTCCTTGTTGCGGCGGGCTGGTGAGGGTGGCGCGTGAAGCTTTGGACCGCTCGGGGGTGTCCGCGCCCCTTGAGGTCGCGGTGTTGTCGGCCGAGGGCGAAGTGGTGGCAAAGGGCAGGTGAGGGCGGGCAAAAGGACAGACAATAGCAAATACCCGATGAATTGGCTCAACTTCAGCATGCAAAGGAGAATCCCCATGTTTTGTTACCAGTGCGAACAAACCGCCGCCGGCACCGGCTGCAACAAGCAACGCGGCATCTGCGGTAAAACCGCCGAAACGGCCGATCTGCAAGACCTCCTCGTCACCACCGCCTGCGGCGTCAGCGCCTACGCCCACCGGCTGGCGAAACAGGGTTACGACGACGGGGAAGCCGGCCGCTATGTGGTCCAAGCCCTCTTCACCACCGTCACCAATGTCAACTTCACCCCCGATTCCATTGGCGAGTGGATCCGTAAGGGCCTAGCCATCCGCACCCGTCTGGCCGGAAAATACAAATCCCTCGCCGGCGACGCCTCCCGCCTTCCCCCGGCCGCGATTTTCGAGGAAGCGGACGATCTCCCCGGCATGCAGGAGCAGGCCCACGCCTTCGGCATAGAAGCCCGGCGCCAGCGTCTCGGGGCCGACAAGGCCGGCGTACTGGACATGGTTCTCTTTGGTCTGAAGGGGGCGGCCGCCTATGCCGACCACGCCTTGCGTTTGGGGAAGGAGGACATCGGGGTCTATCGGCAGTTCTTCGAAATCCTCGACTTCATTTCGGGGGAACCGTCCAATCTTGATCAGTTGCTTGGCTACGCCCTCAAAGTCGGCGAGTTGAACCTCCGCACCATGCAGCTGTTGGACGCCGCCAATACCGACAAGTACGGCCACCCCGAGCCGACCAAAGTCAGGATTACCCCGAAGGCGGGGAAGTGCATCCTGATTTCCGGCCACGATCTCCTCGACCTGCACGAGCTCCTGGTCGCCACCGCCGGCAAGGGTATCAACATCTACACCCACGGGGAAATGCTCCCGACCAATGCCTACCCAGGTTTAAAAAAATTCCCCCATTTGGTGGGCAATTTCGGCGGCGCCTGGCAGGAGCAGCAGAAGGAATTCGACGCCTTCCCCGGCGCGATTCTACTTACCACCAATTGCCTCATGCCGCCCAAGCCCACCTACATCGACCGGGTCTTCGCGACCGGCCTGGTCGAACATCCCGGCGTCAAGCATCTGGAGAACGGCAAGTTCCAGCCGCTCATCGACGCCGCCCTGGCCCTCCCCGGTTTCGCGAAGGACGAACCGGAACAATTCATCACCGTCGGTTTCGCGCGTAATACCGTGATGAGCGTGGCCGACAAGGTAATCGCCGCCGTCAAGGCCGGCGCCGTCAAACACATCTACCTGATCGGCGGCTGCGACGGCGCCAAACCGGGCCGGAACTATTACACCGAATTCGCCGAAAAGACCCCCAAGGACACGCTGATCCTCACCCTGGCCTGCGGCAAATACCGTTTCAACAAACTGGATCTCGGCGAAATCGGCCCCTTCCCCCGGGTGCTCGACATGGGCCAGTGCAACGACGCCTACTCGGCGATCCAGGTCGCCAGCGCCCTCGCCAAAGCTTTCGGCGTCGGGGTGAACGATCTGCCCCTGTCCCTGATTCTTTCCTGGTACGAACAGAAGGCGGTGGCGGTGTTATTGACCCTTTTGAGCCTGGGTATCAAGAACATCCGCATCGGCCCCTCGCTGCCGGCTTTCGTGACCCCGGCCGTTTTGCAGGTTTTGCACGACAAATTCGGCCTGACCCCGATCTCGACCCCCGAGGCGGATCTGGCCGCGACCCGGGCGACGGCGTAAAACGCGGCGAGAGAAGCTCCGGCAAGGTCAAGCGCCGGAGAAGCGGTTGCGCGGTCCAAGGGAAATTGCATATGACGGGTCCCCGGTTTGGGGACCCGCCTTTTTTGTCGACCATGCCAATGCGGAGTTATTGGGGGTTTACATCGTGCGGTAATACCAAGGACACTTTTAAATTCGGGTGATGAGCTTCTCCGGAACCTTGTCACGGCGACCCCTCCCCGTATCCGTCGTCATCCCGCCGCCGGTTTCCCGCCCCTTTCCTCCAGTTCCATACGAATGTAACATAATATGGTTGAAATTCCCGAAACACCGAATACAATTAACAGGAAATATTTGCTGAATATCCTATTTTCCTCTCATTCTTATGGCCGTTTCCAAAGACCACCGGTTTCCGCGACCGGCGTAGAATATTATTTTTTTATTTCGTTCGGTAAACCCGCATCAACCAAACAACAGCCCGTCAACCTGGAGGAATAAGCATGGATTGGAAGCAGATGTACAAGGATAAACTCACCACTGCGGCGGAAGCGGTGAAATTGATTAAGTGCGGAGACCGCGTCTCCATCGGCCACGCGGTCGGGGAACCCACCCACCTGGTCGACGCCATGGTCGCCAATTGCCAGGACTACACCGATGTGGAAATCACCCACATGGTCTCCATGGGGAAATCCGCCTACGCCCAGCCCGGGATGGAAAAGCATTTCTGCCTCAACTCGGTTTTCGTCGGCGGCAGCACCCGCGACACCATCAAGGCTGGACACGGCGATTTCACCCCCTGCTATTTTTCGCAAATTCCCAATCTCTTCCACCGGACCATGCCCCTGGACGTGGCGCTCATCAACGTCAGCCCGCCGGACGCCCACGGTTACTGCTCCTGCGGCGTTTCGGTCGATTACACCGTGGTCTCGGCCAAACGGGCCAAGACGGTGATTTGCCAGGTGAACAAATACATGCCCCGCACCCTCGGCGACACCTTCGTCCACGTCTCCGACATGACCGCGATTGTCGAACACGACGCCCCCCTCATTCAGCTCCCCCCGCCGAAAATCACCGACACCGAAAAAGCCATCGGCGAAAACTGCGCCAAACTGATTAAGGACGGCGACTGCCTGCAATTGGGCATCGGCGCCATCCCGGACGCGGTCCTCCTGTTCCTCAAGGACAAAAAGGATCTGGGCATCCACTCGGAAATGTTCTCGGACGGCGTGGTCGAATTGGTCGAGGCCGGGGTCGTCAACCACAAGAAAAAGAACTTCCACCCGGGGAAGGCTATCGCCACCTTCTTGATGGGCACGGATCGGCTGTATAATTACGTCAACAATAATCCGTCGGTAAACATGTTCCCCTCGACTTACGTTAACGACCCCTATGTCGCGGGGCAAAACGACAACCTGGTTTCGGTCAATTCCTGCGTGCAGGTCGATTTGCTGGGCCAGGTCTGCTCGGAAACGGTCGGCACGACGCAAATCTCGGCGGTCGGCGGCCAGGTCGATTTCGTGCGGGCGGCGGCCTTGTCGAAGGGCGGCCGGTCGATTATCGCCATGGGTTCCACGGCGGCCGGCGGCAAGATTTCCAAGATCGTCCCCTTCCTGGATCAGGGCGCGGCGGTGACCACGAACCGTTACGACGTCGAATTCGTCATCACCGAACACGGCATCGCCAACCTGAAATACCGCACCATGCGGGACCGGGCCCGGATGCTCATCGACATCGCGCATCCGAACTTCCGCGAGGAACTGAAGGAAGCGTTCGCCAAGCGTTTCAACACCAATTATTAATCTCGCCGCGGCGGCCGCCCCCACGCAGGGCGGCCGCTTTTGTCGTCCGCGTGAATCTTATACAATCAGGCGATCCGCTATACAATCTCACGGTTTGTCACTCAATCGCACAATCACACAAAGGTGTTCAGTGTTATTTTTGGGCTCCACTATTTCTACCTGGAGAAGATAATGGATTTTGAACTGTCGAAAGAACACGAAATGGCCCGGCAGCTGTTCCGCGAATTCGCGGAAACGGAAGTCAAGCCGCTGGCGCAGGAACTGGACGAGGAAGAGCGCTTCCCCCACGAAACCGTGGAGAAAATGGCCAAGTACGGCTTCCTAGGCATCCCCTTCGCGAAGGACCTCGGGGGTCAGGGCTGCGACACCCTCACCTACGCCATCTGCGTCGAGGAACTCTCCCGCGTTTGCGGCACCACCGGCGTCGTCGTCTCCGCCCACACCTCGCTCGGCTGCGAACCCATCAACAAGCACGGCACCGACGAACAGAAAAAGAAATACCTGGCCCCGATGGCCCGCGGCGAAAAGCTCGGCGCCTTCGGCCTCACCGAACCCGGCGCCGGCACCGACGCCTCCGGCCAGCAAACCAAGGCCGTTCTGCAGGGCGACAAATACATCCTGAACGGCACCAAGATTTTCATTACGAACGGCGGCGTCGCCGACACCTATATCATCTTCGCCATGACCGACAAGTCGAAGGGCAACAAAGGGATTTCCGCCTTCATCGTCGAGAAGGACTTCCCCGGCTTCTCCATCGGCAAGAAAGAGGCGAAAATGGGCATTCGCGGTTCCGCCACCACGGAACTGGTTTTCGAAAACTGCGAAGTGCCGAAGGAAAACCTCCTGGGGCAGGAGGGGAAGGGCTTCGGCATCGCCATGCTGACCCTGGACGGCGGCCGTGTCGGCATCGCTTCGCAAGCGCTGGGGATTGCCCAGGGCGCCTTCGACGAGACCGTCGCCTACGTCAAGGAACGTAAACAATTCGGGAAGCCCATCGCCGCCTTCCAGAACACCCAGTTCCAGCTGGCCGATCTGAAGACCCGCCTCGAGGCGGCCCGCCACCTGGTCTACGCCGCTGCCCTCGCGAAGGACACCAAGAAGAAGTACTCCCTCGAATCGGCGATGGCGAAATTGTTCGCGGCCGAGACCGCCATGGCCGTCACCACCAAATGCGTCCAGCTCTACGGCGGCTACGGCTACACCCGCGACTACCCGGTCGAACGCATGATGCGGGACGCGAAGATTACGGAAATCTACGAAGGCACCTCGGAAGTGCAGCGCATGGTCATCGCGGCGTCGGTTCTGTAAGGCTGAAGTTTTCAAAACCACCATGCAAACCGCCGAATGGAGTTTTTGAAAAATCAGAAACCCGTGGAATTCAAACAAAAACGATTTTTGCGAAGTTGCGATTGGCGGTTTAATCGCAAATTCGTAAAACTTCAGTATCTTATACAGGAGTCATCAGCATGAGCCTGAACGTCATTGTTTCCATAAAGCAGGTCCCGAACACCAATGAGGTCAAACTTAATCCCGAAACCGGCACCCTGATCCGCGACGGCGTGCCGTCCATCATCAATCCGGACGACAAGGCCGGCCTCGAGGCGGCCCTCCGCCTGAAGGATCAATACGGCGCCCACGTGCGGGTCATTTCCATGGGCCCCCCGCAGGCCGACGTGGCGCTTCGGGAAGCCCTGGCCATGGGCGCGGACGACGCGATCCTGGTGACCGACCGCGCCTTCGGCGGCGCCGACACCTGGGCGACCTCCTCGACCCTCGCCTCCGCCATCCGGAAATTCCCCTACGACCTGATCATCACCGGCCGCCAGGCGATTGACGGCGACACCGCCCAGGTCGGCCCGCAGATTGCCGAACACCTGAAGCTCCCCAATATCAGCTACGCCGAGGAAATCACCGTGAAGGACGGCTACATCACGGTCAAGCGCCAGTACGAGGACCGCTATCACATGATTCGGGCGAAATTGCCCTGCCTCATCACCGCCCTCGCCGAACTCAATAAACCCCGCTACATGTCCCCCGGCCGCATCTTCGACAGCTACCGGCAGATGAAGGTCACCAATCTGACCCGCGGCGACCTGGACGTCGCCGACTCGAACATCGGCCTGAAGGGCTCCCCGACCCGGGTGTTCCGCTCCTTCACCAAGGGTGTCAAAGGCAAGGGCACCGTCGTCACCCTTGACGCCCAGGAATCGGCAAACTGGCTGGTCGATCGCTTGACCGAAAAGTTCATCCTTTAATTTGTTCCCAAGACGAAAACAATTGCTCATAAAGGAATGTTTCTCATGAATATTCAGGAATATAAAGGCGTGTTCGTCTTTGTCGAACAACTGGAAGGCCGCCCCATGGGCGTCGGTTACGAACTGGTCGGCAAAGGGAAGGTCCTCGCCAAGGAACGGAATACCGAGGTCACGGCGGTCATTCTCGGCCACAAGCTGGCCGCCGCCGCCCAGAAAATGGCCGAATACGGCGCCGACAAGGTCATCGTCGTCGACGACCCGGCCCTCGAAACGTACATGACCGAACCCTACACCCACGCCCTCACGGAAGTCGTCCAGGCGAAGAAGCCGGAAATCGTCCTCTACGGCGCGACCGCCATCGGCCGCGACATGGCGCCGCGCGTTTCCGCCCGGGTGCACACCGGGCTCACCGCCGACTGCACCGGCCTGGACATTTCCGGCGCGGACAATCCCCTCGGCGCCGGTCACCTGATGATGACCCGTCCCGCCTTCGGCGGCAACATCATGGCGACGATTCTCTGCCCCGAGTTCCGCCCCCAGATGGCCACGGTCCGCCCGGGCGTGATGCAGCGCCAGGACGCGGTCGCCGGCGCGAAGTGCCCCGTCGAAGAGTTCAAGGTCCCCGGCCTCGCCGAACGGAAGAACGTCGAAGTCCTCGAAGTCATCAAGAAGGTGATTGAACGGATGGACGTCATGGACGCGAAGATTCTCGTCTCCGGCGGGCGCGGCATGGGCGGCCCCGAGAACTTCCGGATTCTGGAGGAGCTGGCGGCCGAGTTCCCGAACGCGACCATTTCCTCCTCCCGCGCCGCCGTGGACGCGGGCTGGCAGCCGAAGGACCGCCAGGTCGGCCAGACCGGGAAGACCGTGCGTCCGAACCTTTATCTGGCTTGCGGCATATCCGGGGCGATTCAGCATTTGGCCGGCATGGAAGAGTCGGAAATCATCATCGCCATCAACAAGGACCCGGGCGCCCCGATTTTCGAGGTGGCGGACTTCGGGGTGGTCGGCGACGCCTTGAAGATTGTCCCCCTCCTCACCGAAGCGGTGCGCAAAGCCAAGGCGCAGAAGGAATAACCGAACGGCGTTTGCAGGTTCCGTTATTACCGGGATAAACGAACCGGACTCGCGGGTGAATCCCGCGAGTCCGGTTTTTTATACGCAAGTTTTACGGGTGATACGCCAAAGCCGGGTTACCTGTCGTTCAAGGTCCCCTCTATTTCCAAATCGTCGTCGTCGTCCGGCGCCTGCCCCGGCACATTTGGCGGCGTCAATAGGCCGAGAGCCTGGGGATCGGCGGCGGAACCGTGCGGGAATGAACCGGACTCGCCGAACATGTCCAGCATTTCCAGGAAGGCGCCGCCTTCGTTCGGGATGCGGATGTTGAAGTCGGCGGTGGCCAGAAGCCCGCCGCCGGGTATGGTTTTCAAGCGCGCGCGAATGCGGCGGAGAATGTTGAAGGGAAGCCGCTCGCATTCCCCGTAAGTGAATTCGATGGCGGCCTGGTATTTGCCGCCGCCCTGGTCGGTGATTTTTATGCTGCTCATGTATGCCCCCCGCGTAAGTGACAAGGTTTGAAAGATCCCGCCGTATTATTCGTCACCCGTTACTTGTGAAAAACGCTGGCGGCCTTTCAAAATTTTTAGCAGGTTTAGGGAATAATGCCGCCGCGGCTATTTCCTCCGCCGGCCGCGGAGTATGTTGTCGACCTTCATCAATTCGCTTTCCATGGCGTTTTTCAATTCCTCGAGTTCGGCGATCATCCTGGCTGTGCCGCTGGTGGGGGAGGCGGTCGGTTTGCCCGGCGTGGCGGGAGGTTCGGCCGCAAGCGGTACGAGGGGAATGGGAGCGGCCAGGATGACCGTTTCGTCCTTTTTCGCATCGGACGGCGATCGTCCCCCTTTCACCCCCGCCTGGCCCGGCGGCGACGGACCCTGGGGCGGCGGAGGCGCCGCCGGGGGCGTCCCGAATCCGCCGGCCACGTCCTCGGCCGCTTCGTATTCCGGGGTTATGTCCCCGGCAGGGCCGCTTCCGGGCGGCGGTTCCTCGGGGGGCGGCGGCGCCGCTTCGATAATCGGCCACGAGCGTTCCTTGGCGAACGCCCCGTCGACTTCCGGCGGCGGGGGCTCGGGCGGCGGCGGATGGGCGGCGTGCCCGTTCTGATTTTTCTCCACCGCCAAGAGGCGGCGCATGAGTTCGCGGGTTTCGATGCGGGGGCGCTGTTCGGTCCTGGTTTCTTCGACGTGCCGCGGTTCCGGCGGGTCCGGCAGCGGGTCGTCCTGTTCGGTTGGCCGGCGGCCGGCGGCCCGGGCCGGGAGCCCGTCCGAACCGTTTGCGTTATGGTAAAATTTTCCCGTTAACAGCCAATCCCAGGACAAATTCTTGTGCATCACCACCATTTCCAGAATCGGCCAGGGGATGGGGTCGTTTTTTGCCTCGCCCTCCAGCCCGAAGGAAAAAGGTATCCCCAGGGCCATCCCCAATTCTTGCTGGGTATGGACATTATAGAGCCGCAGCAGTCTTCGGTATATTGCCACCCAATTCAGCATGGCGGTGCTCCTTGGCGGGGTCGGTGCGAGGCCGGCCCCTTTCTGCCTGGGGGCGGTGCCCCTGGTTCATTATATGACAAACGTTTGTTTCATGCGCGGCCAATTGGGAAATCCCGCCTTTAGAGCGGCCCTTTACTCATCCGTGGGTGTCACCACCGCCGTGCCTTCCTTTTTGCCTTTGGCCAAATTGTCCAGGGTCGCCGCCCCCAGTGGTATGGCCAGGATGAGGGTGAAGAAATCCGCCAGCGGCTGGGCTATCTGGATGCCGAGGATGCCCAGCCGGGGGGTGAGTAGAAAGAGAATGGGCAGGAGAAAGAGGCCTTGCCGCGACAGGGCGAGGAGGGTCGCCTTGCCGGCCAGTCCCAGGGTTTGCAGCATCATGTTGTTTAGGACGACCCAGCTGGTGGTGGGGAGGAGCAGGCATTGGCAACGGAGGGCGAAGGTGCCGATGCGGATGACGTCGGGGTCGTCGGGCCGGAACAGGCGGATGATTTCGGGGGCGAAAAGGATGCTGCCCAGGGCCAGGAGCAGCAGGAGGCCGAAGGAGGACTTGACGCAAAACCAGAAAGCCTGCCGCACCCGGTCGAACAATCCGGCGCCGTAATTGAAGCCGCAGACGGGCTGGAAACCTTGTCCCCAGCCGATCAGGGCGGCTCCGGCGAACCAGGAGACCCTTTGCACGATGGACATGGCGGCGATGGCGGCGTCGCCGAAGGGGGCGGCCTTGTTATTGAGGACCAGTACCGCCAGGGCGGCCAGCCCCTGCCGGCAGAGGGAGGGGAAGCCGCCCCGGGCTACTTCCCGCAGGTCGGCCGCCCGGGGCTGGAAATACCGGGGGTTGACGTCGATGTTTCCCTGCCGGGAGCAGCCGGCCAGGAGCAGGGTGAAGCCGAGGCATTGGCTGAGGCAGGTGGCGAGGGCGGCGCCGGAGACGCCAAGGTCGAGGACAAAGATGAAGATGGGGTCGAGGATGACGTTGAGGATGGCGCCGGAGGTCATGCCGATCATGGCGTAGAAGGCGCTGCCCTGGAAACGCAGGAGCGCGTTCAGGGTCAGGGCTGCGCACATGAAGGGGGCGGCGACGAGGATGAAGCGGAGGTACTCGACGGCTTGGGGGAGGATGGTGGGGGTTGAGCCGAGGGTGCGGGCGAGTGGTTCGATGAAAATCAGCCCCAGGGCGGCAATGGCCAGGCCGCAGCCGAAGGAGCCGATGAATCCGGCTGCCGCCATGCGCCGGGCGTTTTCCAGATTTCCGGCGCCGAGTTGGCGGGAGAGGTAGTTCCCCGCCCCCTGCCCAAAGAAGAAGCCGACCGCCTGGATGACGGCCATCAGGGAAAAGCTTACTCCCACCGCCGCCGTGGCGGTGGTGCCGAGGGTGCCGACGAAGTAGGTGTCGGCCAGGTTGTAGAGGGCGGAGATGAGCATGATGGCGATGGTGGGGAGGGCGAGGCGGAGGATGAGGCCTTCGACCGGGGCGGTGGTCATGCGGTTGAGTTTTTTGGTGATGGCGTTTTTCATGCGCACGCTGGGGCTGGGGGCGGGGGCATCCGTTTCGATTTCCATTTTGCCTTTTCCGGTTTGTGCGTTTTGCCGGCCGCGTATCCCGCTTGGCGGCGGCGTCTTTTCTACGGCTGAAATTGCCCCATATCAATGAGGATAGCCGGGTTTACACGGGGAGGGGAGGGAAATTTTGCTTTTTTCAAAAAAAATCGAGGAGCTGGCTGCTGTAGCGCCACCGATTTCCGGTGCGCGGATTGGTGAAATCCGTTTGTGTGCGGCCAATCTGTCTTTGGGTATATACCGAACGTCTATTGGAATTGTGAAAATGTATATCATCGTGTCAGACGAGGAAGCGAGGGCGGAAATCACTTTTTCAGCCGGCGGCTAGGCAGAAAAAGTTATTTCCGACCGAGCTGACGAAGTATGACGCGATGAG